>JAFAZI010000108.1 GCA_019239875.1 Frankiaceae bacterium | reverse complement strand
TCAGCCTACGAGTCAGGTCATGAGGTTTCGGGGACCACCTCGCGAAGCCCGAATCGGTCGTGGACGCGTCGCAACGGTCGTGGGGCGTACCAGCTGTTCTCCCCGAACAGGCGCATGAAGGCGGGCACGAGCACCCCTCGGACGACGGTCGCGTCGAGCAGGATCGCCAAGCCACTCCCGATCCCGAAGAACTGGATGAAGCTGACGTGGCTCGACCCGAACGCGAAGAAGCTGACGGCGAGCAGGGCGGCAGCGGTGGAGACGATCCGGCCGGTGCGCGCCAGTCCGTGCACGACGGAATCCGGGTTGGAGTGGCCGTGGTCGTGCAGCTCCTTGATCCGGCTGACCACGAACACCTCGTAGTCCATCGACAGACCGAAGGCCACGCAGAACAACAGCACTGGCATGTCCGTGTTGGTGGGTGTGGGAGTGAAGTCGAGAAGTGAGGCCAGGTGACCATCCTGGAAGATCCAGACCATCGCCCCGAAGGTCGCCGCGAGAGTGAGCCCGTTCCCGATCAGGGCACGCAGCGGCTGGAGCACGCTTCCCGTGAAGAGGAACAAGAGCACGAACGACGAGACGACGATCAGCAGCCCGGCCAACCAGACCCTCGAGCCGATCGCATGCTTGGCGTCGATCAGCTGCGCCGAGGCCCCGCCGACGTACACCGTCGTACCGGGAGCCGGCGTCGTCGACCGGATCTGACGCGCGAGTTCTTGGGCGGCGTCCGAGGTTGGAGCCAGTCCGGTCGTCACTCGCACCCACTGGCTGCCGTGCGCAGCAAGTGCCGCAGGCTTGCCCTGTGCGAGTGCCGAGGTGCCGTGCGCAAAGCTGCCTGCCGCGCTGTCCACCTGCTGGACACCGGTCAGCTCCGACAGCCGACGGGCGTAGTCGCCGAGGACGGACTCCGGAACCGCCTGGGCGATCACGACCTCGACGTCCGTGGGCTGCGACGCGAAGTTGCTGCGGAGCGCGTCGCCGACCTGGTGCGCCGGATTGCTCGTCGGGAGGACTCGTTCGTCGGGCGTGCTGAACCCAATGTGCAGTACCGGTGCCCCGAGCGCCAGGATGACGGCGACCGCAGGCAGCGCCGTGACAGCGGGCCGGCGCATCACCAGACCTGCGAGCCGGCCCCAGAACGGCGCCTCTGGACTGCGCATCGCGGTGACGCCGGGCACCCGTCCGGCGTTGACCCGATGGCCGAGCACCTTGAGCAGCGCGGGGAGCACGAACAGCGCTCCCAACGCGGCGAAAACCGTGACGCCGACGCCGCCGTAGGCGAAGGATTTCAGGAAGTACACAGGGAACACGAGCATGGCGGACATCGCAACGGCGACGGTCAGCGCCGAGAACGCGATGGTCCGGCCGGCGGTCGCCGTCGTACGGATCACGGCGTCGTCGACACTCGCGCCGGCGGCGAGCTCTTCGCGGAACCGGCTGACCATCAACAACGCGTAGTCGATACCGAGTCCGAGTCCCATGGCGGTGATCAGGTTGATCGCGAACACGCTCACGTTCGCGAACTGGCTGACCGCGTCGAGCCCGGCGAGGGCGCCGAAGATCGCCACGACGCCGACGCTCAACGGCAGGAACGCCGCGACCAGGCTCCCGAACGCCCAGATCAGCAGGAGGATCGTGATCGGCACGGCGATGGACTCCGCGCGTGCGATGTCCTTGCCGACCTGGTCACCGACGTTGGTGCCGACCCCGCCACCGATCCGTACGGTCGTCGCTGCCGTGTCGACGTTGGCGTAGTGCTTCGTGATTGCCGAGCCCGCGTTGCTCGCCTGCTCGTCGTCGCCCTTGACGATCGCGAGGATCAGCGCGTCGGTTCCGTCTTGAGATCGGAGCGCCGGCGACTTCGTCGACCAGTACGACGTGACCTGCGAGATACGAGGGTCTTGGGCGAGATTGTCGGCGAGTGCGTGGCCGCTCGTCGCCGCGGCTCGCCCGTCGACCGTGCCGGATCGCGCATGCACGAGGAACAGGATGTTCGGAGCTCCGCCGAACTTCTGATCGATCACGGCGCGGGCTTGGTTCGAGCCGGAGTTGGGATCCTCGAACCCATTGTTCAACAACTTGCCGAACACGCCGATGCCGAGCACGGCGAAGCCGGCAATCGCGACGCCGGACAGCACGAGCACCAGCTTCGCGCGAGCGACGACGAACTGCCCGATCGATGTGAACACGTGCGCTCACCCATCCGAACCTGATGTTGACACCGTGAACTTGTCACTTGAAGTTCACAGTGTCAACATCCTTTCCCGTGACCCCCGCCACATCGGTGAAGCCCTACCACCACGGCGATCTTCGCAACGCCCTGGTCGAGGCGGGCGTGGAGCTCGCTCGGGAGGGTGGCCCGGCGGCGATCGTGCTCCGAGAAGCGGCCCGACGCGTCGGAGTCTCACCGAACGCGGCATACCGGCACTTCGACTCGCTGCCCGCGCTGGTGACAGCAGTCGCCCAGCGGGCGCTCACCGATCTCGCCAAAGCGATGCAGACCGAGATCCGGCGGTGCCGGCCGAGCGGCGACGAGCAAGCAGACGCCTGGCGGACCGCGCGCGCGGTCGGGAAGGCTTACGTCGAGTTCGCCCTGCGGGAACAGGGCCTGTTCCAAACCGCCTTCGACCGTCGAGCGCACGCAGCGGCGAGTGACCACATCGAGCCGGGCGCCGTCTCACCGCAGGACGTGCTGACCGAACGGCTGGAAGCGCTCGTCGCGGCCGGCCTGCTGCCAGCGGCGGACATGGCGGCCGCACGGATGCTCGCGTGGTCTTCGGTGCATGGACTCGCGCTTCTGCTGCTCGGCCCGCTCGAGCACCTGTCGCGCCGGGAGCGGAAGGCCATGGTCGAGGCAACTCTCGATCAGGTTGGCGCGGGGTTGTTACCCGGTCGCACCTGACGTTCCTGCTCCGCCGAGCGGCATGATCGGTACATGAGCCGAATCCGGGTGGCGATCGGGATCATCGCTGTGTTGCTGGCAAGCGGCTATGGCGCTGCGGTCGCCGGACCCAGCAACGGGCCGTCGGCAGTCACCCATCGCCACGTCGACCGTTGGGTCATGGGGTACTACCCGGTGTACCTCCGGGATCGGATGCCGATCGGACAGATCGACTGGAAAGCGATGACGCACATCGTCATCGGTCCAGCATTACCGAATGCCGACGGCTCCCTCAACACGGACTTCGACGCGTATCACGCTCATCCGTTTGTGCGGCGCCTGGCGTCGACGGCGCGACACCACGGCGTCGTACCGGTGTTGATGATCGGTGGCGCGGGCGCCCATGACGGATTTGCAGCCGCAGCGCGCGACCACCGCGGCCGATTCGTGCGCAAGCTGATCACGACGATGCGGCACTTCGGGTTCGCCGGCCTCGACCTCGACTGGGAACCGGTGTCGGTCGGCGACCAGCCCGCGCTCAGGTCCTTGGTGAAGGCATTACGCCGCCGGGCCCCGCACGCCGTGCTCACGATGCCGGTCGGCATCGTGACGACGACGTTCCCCCACGTGCCGAAGCTGTACGGGTGGCTCGCGCGCCGACTCGACCGGATCAACGTCATGACGTACGGGATGGCCGGGGCCTATCCCGGCTGGCGGACCTGGCACTCGTCAGCGCTGCACGGGGCGACACCACACACGCCGTCCGACGTCGGGTTCGCCGTCGGACGCTATGTGCATGCCGGTGTGCCCGCCAAGCGCCTGGGGGTCGGTGTGGGCTTCTACGGCACCTGTTGGGCCGGCGGGGTGACCAGACCCGGGCAGGAGATCGGGTCGTCGTACGTCGCGGCGGATGACAACGTCATGAGCTTCACCAACATCATGTCGACCTACTACACGGCCTCGGCCTACCACTACGACACCTCGGCGGAGGCGCCGTACCTGAGCTACCGCAACGGCAAGGGCCCGCAGCACTGCACCTTCATCTCCTACGAGAACCAGCGGTCGGTCGCAGCCAAAGGCGCTTTCGCAGAGCGTCGGGGGCTCGGCAGCGAGATCGTGTGGGCGATCAACGAAGGGCACCTGCTCGGCAAGCACGGCACCGCCGGTGACCCGCTGCTGGCCGCGGTTCGCCGCTCCTTCCACTGATCGCCGGGCGGCGGCCAGCCGGTGGGTGTGAAACGTAGGTAGGCCGTCCCAAAGTAGGTAATCACTACCGATGCGGCAGCCCGCCGCGCGTGGGTGACTCATACCCGGGACAGTCCGACTCTCGGAACCGCCGTGAGTCACGGAGGGCGGGGTGCTGATGATGGCCAGAAACGTGACCCGGCTGGCTGCCGCAGCCTGCCTCGCCGTTGCGGGTGTCCTGGTAGGCGCCTCGCCCGCTCGTGCCTCGACTCAGCCGCTGACCATTGCTGCGTCGTACAGCCCGTCCGCAGTTGCGCTCAACGGCACGAGCACCCTGACACTGCAGATCGGCAATCCGAACCCCAACGTCAGTGTCGCCTCGTTCGACTTCTCGGATGTCTTCGCAGCGCCGCTCCTCGGCTCGTCGAGCTACGTGCAGGCGACCGGTGCCGCCTCGGACCAGAGTGAGTGCGGCGGCGTCATCTCCTACGGCAGCATCCATGACAGGGTCGCGGTGTCCGGCGCCAGCATCGGGCCCCTGAGCCAGTGCATCGCGACGTTCACGGTCATCGGCACGACAGCCGGGCAGTGGCAGGACTCGGTGTCATTGACCGCACCTGGCGGCGCGGGTACCGCGACCAACGCAACCCTCGATGTCCTCACGCCGCCGACGTCAGCCGTCGGCTTCGGTACCTCGACCGCTGACACCTCGCGGAGATCCGTCGCGAAGGGCGCATCGCTCTGGCTCAACGCAACGTTGCAGAACGACAACCCCGCTGACTCGCTCGCCGGAGTCGGATTCACCGACTTCCTTCCGTCCGGCCTTACGATCGCCTCGCCGAACGGCAAGACGTCCACCTGCGGTGGTGGGTCGATTGCGGCGCCACCGGGATCCCGCAGGTTCGCGGTCTCCGGCGTCGCGTTGCTCCCTCGCGGCCAGGCCGGCTCGCAGTGCCTCGTGTCGATCAAGGTCAAAGGTGTCGCCGTCGGTTGGTACGCCGACACGCTCGGAACGGTCAGGTCGGACAATGCTGGCAGCGCCCCAGGCCCTTCTGCATCGATCTCGGTGATCGGGTCGGGGCCACGGGTGTTCTGGTCGGACCCGGCCACGCTGCAGTTCGCCATGCTGAACAGCAACGGTGCTGGCGGAATGGTCGAGACGGGCAGCCAACCGGTCTCCCACCCTGTGGACATCAGCCTGGATCCGGCTGCCGATCGGATCTACTGGGCGGAGGGAGCAGCCGCCTCGATCAGCTACGCGTCGCTGGACGGAACTTCCGGCGGATCGTGGTCGGTTGCTGGCCTGCTCGGTGCCGATGCAAAGCTGTTCCGGATCGCGGTCGATTCCCGGGACAGTCGCGTCTACTTCAGCTATGGAAGTCGTGGCGACCCGGCGGACGGCGTGCCCGGCTGGTGGAAGCTCGCCTACGTGTCGGCCGGAAACGGCGACCTGACGCCGGTGGATCTCACCGGCCCCGCGACTGACCCGCACCTCGAGGCCTTCGCGCTCAACGTCGCGTCAAACAAGATCTATTGGGTCGACGAGCCCTCTCAATCGGTCGGCGTCGCGGCGCTGAACGGACACAACGCCCACGAGCTGCCGGTGCCACCGCCAGCGTTCGGATCGGGCGTCACGGGCGTCGACGGCGTCGGGGCGGTTGCCGCAGACCCGGCTGCTCACCGGATCTACTGGACCAACGAGTTCAACCACAGCATCGGCTGGGCCAGCCTCGACGGCGGTACTGGAGGCCTGGTCAACACGTCCGGTGTGACCATCACCGATCCGACGGGGATCGCCCTCGACCCGACAACGCACACGGTCTACTGGGCGGACGCTGGTGGGTCGATCGGGTCGGCCGCGACCGGTGGAGGTGGCGGCGCCAGCACCATCAACACCCAGGGCGCGGACACTCGGTCGCCGCGCTCGCTGTCGCTGTTCAAGCCCCCCGTCAGCCGAACCGCACCGACGGTTGGCGGTGCGTCGACGGTCGGCGCCACCCTGACGTGCTCGCCCGGAACGTGGTCGGCTGATCTCGCCGCGGCACAGCTGTTCCGCGCACCGCGATCCACGTCGTACCAGTGGTTCCGTAACGGCTCGCCGATCTCCGGGGCGACCGCCACCACGGTTGTCGCTGACACCGCTGGTAGCTACACGTGCGCCCAGACCGCGACCAACGCCGTCGGATCGACCGTGCGGTCAAGTCAGGCATATCAGGTCAGCAGCTCGTAGGTGCGCTCAGTGGCAGGCTGCACGTCACGATCGCGCGCCGTACGCTGCTCACATGTCGCAGCCGTACGTCGTGGTCTCGGCGGATGCCCACGCGGCGCCGGACGACATCGACCAGTTCGTCTCCTACGTCGATCCTGCGCACCGGGAAGCCGTCGCCGCCTTCGGTGACCTGTCGTCCACCGCGATGACGATGCTCGGCGGACATGACCCGGGCGAGATCGATGACCCCGACCCCGTCCGCGCCACGGCTGCTCGACGGTTGGCCGGCATGGGCGTCGACGTCGACGCCGCCGCCGACTGGCTGAGCCGATACAGCACCGACTGGGTGTTCGCCGGCGATGCGAACGGCAAGCGGCTCGCCGTCCTTGAGGAGCAAGGCATCCATGCGGAGGTCACCTACCCCGGGCCGGTACTCACCGGGGGCATCTCCCCGGCGATGTATCTCGGCTCCGTGACCGACACCGGACTCGATGCGGTATGGCCGGCCTTGCACGGCTACAACCGCTGGCTGGCTGAGTTCTGCGCGGCCGCCCCGGGCCGCCGGGCTGGTGTGATCCCGGTCGACCTGCACGACCTGCCGCGCGCAATCGACGAGCTGCGATGGGCGCGTGACAACGGCATCTTCGGCGGCGTCATGCTCCCCGCAATGTCGGTCCGCTCGAAGCTGCCTGGTTACGCCGACGAGTACTTCGACCCCTTCTGGAGCGCCTGCGAGGACCTCGGCATCGTGGTCAACCTGCACACGGGCGCATCGGGCACCGCGACGGATTCGAAGTACCTGTACGACGACGACCACGGCGGCATGCTCGGGCTCTACGAGGTGTTCGTCTTCACCCGCCGGCCGCTGTGGTTCATGATTTTCGGCGGCGTGTTCGACCGGCATCCGAAGCTCAAGGTGGTGGTGGCCGAGAACGGCGTGCAGTGGCTGCCGTCGCTGGTCCGGGACATGGAGTCGTTCTTCGACACGCACGGCGGCGCGCCGGTGCGCTCCCACCTCAAGCTGCGCCCGTCCGAGTACGTCGAGCAGCACGTCTATCTGGCCGGATCCCTGATGAAGCGGTACGAAGCCGAGATGTGTCAGGAGGTCGGCGTCACCAAGTTGATGTGGGGTACGGACTACCCGCACCTCGAAGGCGCCGTCCCTGTGCACCGCGAGGTGATGCGGCACATCTTCAGCGGCCTGCCGGAGGCCGAGGTGCGAGCGATGCTCGGCGAGAACGCGATGGAGTTGTGGGACTTCGACGAGGTCGCACTGCGCGAAGCTGCCGAACGGGTGGGGCCGACGACGGAGGAGGTCGCCCGGCCGCTTGCCCTGACCGAGTTCCCGGAGACCTTCAGCTGGAGCCTGGCCCGACCGGTACCGCTGACAGCACGCCCTTGAAGCAGGTGCATGGATTGGCCGAAAGCGGGAAGCGAATAGGTCGTGAACCCGAACGCTTGGTGGTGTCTTGGCGCGGCACTTCTCGTGCCGGGTCTGTTCCTTCTCGGAATGCTCATGCAGTGGCTCGAGACGCACCTGGTGCGTGACCTGCTCGCGCTCGAGATCGAGAACGCGTGGCACTCTTCCCGGTCCGCTGACGAGCTGGAAGTGCTCGTCAGCCGACGGGCGGCGATGCTGCTCACCTCACGGTGAATCGGTGGTGACGCGCCACCGGTCGGCGTGATGGGGTGGCAACCATGAGCGGCGTGCGCGTACTCGTGGGAACTGCCAAAGGTGGGTTCATCCTCACCTCGGAAGCCGGCCGCGAGAAGTGGACGGTCGACGGTCCGCATTGGGGTGGCTGGGAGGTCTACCACCTCGCCGGCTCACCGGCAGACCCGGACCGGCTCTACGCCTCGCAGTCGACCGGCTGGTTCGGCCAGCTGATCCAGCGCTCCGACGACGGGGGCAAGAGCTGGCGACCGGTAGGCAACGACTTCGCCTACGACGGTGAGCCAGGGACCCACCTCTGGTACGACGGCACCCCCCGGCCGTTCGCATTCACGCGGGTCTGGCATCTCGAACCCTCTCCGACGGATCCGGACTTCGTATACGCCGGCGTCGAGGACGCTGCGCTGTTCCGCAGCACCGACGGTGGTGAGAGCTGGTCGGAGCTGCCGGCCTTGCGCCAACACCCCACGGCACCTGCCTGGCAGCCCGGGGCGGGCGGCATGTGCCTGCACACACTCATCCTCGACCCGCGCAACCAGGACCGGATCTTCGCCGCGATCTCGGCGGCCGGAGCGTTCCGTAGCGATGATGCCGGTGGCAGCTGGACGCCGATCAACCGCGGCCTGCAGTCGGAGGGCATTCCCGATCCGAACGCCGAGGTCGGCCACTGCGTGCACAAGATCGCGCTGCACCCCGAACGACCAGACGTCCTCTACATGCAGAAGCACTGGGACGTCATGCGCAGTGACGATGCCGGCGCGAACTGGCGCGAGGTCAGCGGCGACCTCCCCACCGACTTCGGTTTCGCGATCGACGTCCACGCCCACGACCCGGAGACGGTGTACGTCGTACCGATCAAGAGCGACTCGGAGCACTTCCCGCCGGAGGGCAAGCTGCGCGTCTACCGCAGCCGAACCGGTGGCGAGGAGTGGGAGCCGCTCACGAACGGCCTGCCGCAGGCGGACTGCTACGTCAACGTGCTGCGTGACGCGATGGCGGTCGACAGCCTGGATGACTGCGGCATCTACTTCGGGACCACCGGGGGGCAGGTCTATGCCTCGACGGACGGCGGCGACTCGTGGTCGACCATCGTCCATGACCTGCCGCGGGTGATGTCCGTCGAGGTGCAGACGCTGCCGTGAGTGCGGCTCCAGCAACGGTTCGCGTGGTGCTGCCGGCACACCTGCGTCGGCTCGCGGCGGTCACCGGCGAGGTGCCGGTAGAGGTGGCGGGGGAGGTCACGCAGTCGTCGGTGCTCGATGCGCTCGAGGCGGCGTACCCGGTGCTGCTCGGCACGATCCGGGACCGTCGCACTGGACAACGACGCGCCTTCGTGCGGTTCTTCGCGTGTGAGAGCGACCTGTCGAACGAGCCGCCTGAGGCCACTTTGCCGGCAGCCGTGACCGAGGGACGGGAGCCGTTCCTGGTCGTCGGGGCGATGGCCGGCGGCTGAGCCTGCGCGCCGGTTCCGCTCGTCGACGAGACGGTGAGTAGTAAGCGCCGTCAGAGCGGCACTCGCGACTCACGAGTCATGGGGGTGAGGCTGCCGGACGGGTCAGAAGTGATCCGAACGAGGCATGGCGAGACACGCTTCGACGCAAGATCATCGCGGGTAGCCGACAGCAGGGAGGCACCGATGTCAGTCATGGTCACGGGACGGATGAACGTCAACCCGGACAATCTCGCGAAGCTCTTCACCGAGCAGGCCGATGTGTTCACCGCGGTGGCCGCGGACGCCAAGGAGCGGGGTGTGATCCGCCATATCTTCGTTCGCGGCGAGGGCGACACAGCGATGTTCGTGGACGAGTGGCCGAGCGCGGCGGCGTTCGAGGAGTTCTTCGGCTCGCAGACGCTGATTCCCGAGCTGATGGCAGCGGCCGGCGTCATGGGACCGCCTGAGATCACGATCTGCGATGTGATGGACAGCCCAGATCGGGTGTGACGCTCGGGGGCTCCGCTCGTGCAGCACGACCTTGACGTTTGTGGTCACTCCTATCCGGTGAAGGACCACAAGCGTCAAGGTGAGGGGGTCGTCATCAGACGGGATGCTGGCTGGCAAGTCGGAGCGGGCGACGGGAATCGAACCCGCACTGTCAGCTTGGGAAGCTGAGGGCCAATGATGTGACGAACTACTGTCATGGTTTAGGTATCAACACTTTCAGGCGTGGGGTCTACGACTCCGCCGTCTGTGCCACATCTGTGCCACTTCGTGCAACTCGACCGTCGGCTGCGGACTGGTCGCTCGCAAGGAGCGCCTCATCACTCCCGTTCGCGGAGGCCGCCAAGGCGAGTGCCGCGGTCCAGTGCGGGCTGTCCCTTCGCTGAAAGATTTGACTGCTGCGAGGGCCACCGACCTTCGGTACAGCGTCGAGCATCTTCGCCGCAACCAGTCTCCAAAGCACCGCCCGGACCTGGCTATCGACGATGCCGGTGTCGCGAGCGATCTTGCGCGCGGTGGTGGTCGCACCAACGTCAGGGGCCAGGTGCTGTGCACTGATCAACACGCGAGCCATTGACGCGTTACCGAAAAGCGCACCCGATGTTGGGCGCGTCTCCGATCCTTCGTCGGCCACGTGCGTATTGTGACGTGTAACCGGATTCCAGTCACACTCGGCCAAGCGGGTGATGGTGCAAAAGGACGACAGCACGGCAGCCGATCACAACTTCATCGGTTGTTCATCGAGGAGGCTTGACAGACCTCTAGGCTCCGAGAGTGCCCCTGCTCCCGGAGATCCGTTGACCGCGGGTTGTCAGACAGGGCGAATACCATCGCCTCGGCGGCCGGGCCATGAGTAGCGGGGTGCACGCGATGTCAGACGAACGCCCACTCCAACTCCACGCAGACGAGGTCGCGTTCGCGTTGATGGCCGCGCGTGTGGCGGCCGCCGCACGGCGGGCCATTCGTCACGCTTTGGACGATTTCGATCGCGACACACTCACGCGCGTCGTCGACTCTCTTGAGTCAGAAGCCGCGGTGTTGCTCGGCAACGGGTCGGCAGCTGGTCAAAGCGAAGCGTCTTACGCCTTCGCGAGCCTGACCCTCGATGCTGTTGAGGCTGCACTTCAACAGCAAGGCACCAAGGCGCCGGCTACCGCGAAGGAGATCGCAAGCGCTTTGGAGTCGGTTTCAAGGATGGTCGTCGCCGTGCGTGATGATCAGAGCACCGACGCGGCCGAGGAAGTTGCCCGACTGTTCGGTCGAGTGGCGGATTCAGCCCGCGCCAGATCAGCTCTCGTGGGTGAGTCGGTTGAGGCCGACACCCCCCTCCGCGCCTTCGTCTGAGCGGTGAGCAGGCAGCTACTCGCGCAAACCTTGCGCGGAGCCCTGGTAGACCGCACCGCCTCACTGCATCGCTACGTCCAACAAATCCTCGCCGACAACAGCGGTGCCGACGAAACGTTTATACGCGCGCTGAACTTAATCGCGCGATACGCGACGGACATCGTGGCCCAGCTCGATGCGGAGTGGTCGGTCACAGGTGAGTCTGACGATGATGAGGAAGATCGCCTACGGAACGTGCGGCTTCTTCTTCAACACCTCCTTGAACGCGAGAAGCTGGTTGACCAACGCTTTGCCCGCGCTGGTCAACTGCACGTGCCCCGATCCCTGATCAGCCTCGTGTCCATGGAGTGCGAAGCGCTGGGCCTCGACCGCGACCCGATCCTCACGGTCGGCCCACCTGGCAATTACGAAACGTTCATCAAGTCTTTGCGCGGGTTCTTGTATGACGACCTGAACCGCATCGAGCCGCCGCCTTCACAGGGCCGGGATCTGGCAATGATTGTTCTCCCGTACCTCGAAGGCACTCGATCTCCATGGCATCCCGTGGTCCTTGGCCACGAGGTCGCCCACTATGGCGTGCACGACGCGGTCGACACGCTTCGATCAGACGCATGGGTCGAGTTGTCACATGCCGAGGCTTGGGATCACCCCAGTGAACCAGTGCGGCGGCAACGCAAGATGCAGGAGATCATGCGGCTTTGGGTCCGCGAAGTTCTCTGTGATCTCCGCGCCGTTCGCCGGTACGGCCCCGCCGGTGTGGCAGCGCTAAGCGAGTTTCTTGAGGTGATCGGTGCTACCGATGTAGGCCGGGAAAGTCATCCGCCTGGTCGGGCACGGGTCAGCATCATGCTGACCGCCTTGGCACCCGAGCCCCTTGATGACGGACCCTTCGAGACGCTGCTCGCGCCATGGCGCGCTATGAGTATTGCGGACCACTTGGAGCTGCTGGAACCTTACGCGACGATTGAGAAGATCCTGCTTGAGCACTCTGCCGACCTCGTGGCTTCGGTTTGGCCCGATCCGTCCGGCCCGCATGGAAGCGAAGTCGACAATGACCTGGCGATCAGGCTCCGAACGCCATATCCGTTTGAAGAGCGAGGCCCGGTCGCTGACTGGCTGGCAAAGCAACTGTTGGAGGGAATCCCGGGCCGGGAACATTGCGATCTCGAAGGCGAACGCCACATCGTTTGGGACGCCGATGTCATTAACGGCGTATGGCTAGCGCGGCAGCGGATAGCCGAACATCGTGCCGAGCTCGCGGCAGGGCGCGAACCCACGGTCGATGGTGTGCCAGTGTTCGACGTGCCAGTCGAGCGGCTTGCGGACAAAGCGATCGACACTCTCGAGTTCCTCCGGCACTGGCGAAAGTCGGACGGCAAGGATGCGAAGCTGACGGATGCATCGGGTGGTCCCGCCGCTGGGACATTGTCTGAGCCGGAGATCAACAGGCGGCTGATCGAGGGATCTTTGGTGATAACGCCGCTACTGCCGGACGCTGTGCAAGAGGCTGGGATTGACGTTCGCCTGTCCAATCGCTTCATCATCTTCCAGCGGTCAGCAGTGAGGGCTTTCGATGCTCTGTTCAGCTCAGATCCGCGTTCAATTCAGTCGGTCGGAGAGAAGCGGTGGGGCGATACCTTCGTCCTGCACCCAAATGAGACCGTCCTCGCGGCAACATTGGAGTATCTGGTGATGCCGGGCGACCTCACCGCACAGGTCGCAACTCGCTCTTCCTACGGTCGACTCGGGCTTATCACCGCGACTGCGGTGCAGGTCAATCCTCACTTTCGAGGCTGTCTGACGCTGGAACTGGTCAACCTTGGTGGGACGCCGTTGGTGCTGACACCTGGTGAACGCATCGCCCAGGTGATCATCTCCACCCTCAGCCACGGAGTGCCTCCTCGACCACCACGCAAGTATGAGTACCCGACTGGCCCCCAGTTCTCGCGTGTTGCCAACGACCCCGAAGCTGCTGTGTTGCGGAGCATGCGTGAAGCGGCCGGGACTGCGCCGCGATCGCCAAGTTAGGTCAACAACTGCCGACGACGTGTAGGCCGGCGACATCACTCATCGGGTACAGAACCGTCGTACGCTTCCCCAGTTCGCTGACCATGACGACTGAAATTTCGGTCGCGCTCAGGTCAAGCAACCCGCCGCAGGTCGTGTGAGAGTTCGTGAGTTTCACGCGTACAACGACCGAACCGGGCTTCGCTGGATTAGTGAATAGCGCGCCGACCGCGACGACGTTTGTAATCAGCCCAGCGACGAGCAGGCGGCGTGCCCAAGTGATCGAGCATCGGGCGCGGTTGACCTCGTTCCTGTCGTGAGCAGTCAGGACTTGCCCGGTTAACAACTGTGCTTTCGGAGGCCAGCCGAAGGCGGCCCGCATCGCCAGGAGGGAACCTGATAGGAGCGCAATAAAGCTGGTGAGGAGGCCGATGCCGAGCAACCACCGCCGACCTGGCG
>JAFAZI010000083.1 GCA_019239875.1 Frankiaceae bacterium | reverse complement strand
GGCAGGATCGCGTGACCGCCGGTGCCGAGCGCTCCGATCGTGCTGAGGAACGGCCCGTTGTGGTGAAGCGGCGCGGTGACCAGCGCGACGTCACCGGCCGACATCTGCATGAAGGCCGCGAGCAACTGGACGGTCTCGACCTCTGCCGGCGTCGCCGCAACGATCACCTTGGGCTTGCCGGTCGAGCCGCCGGACATCGGGGCCTTCCAGTTCGGTGAGATCACGTCCGGCAGAACGGTCTCGGCGCCAGTCGGCGCCGGCAGCTCCGGCAGGCACTTGGCTGCCTCGATCGACGTTCCGACCACCAGCGAGGGCTGCGCGACCTCGACGACACCGACCAGCTCGGCGGCCGGCATGTTCGCGGCGACCGGCTGCGGCGTGGCGCCGACGGACCACGCGGCCAGCATGGCGATCACGAACGATCGCTCGCTCGGGAACGCGATGGTCACGAGGTCACCGACTCCGACACCGAGGTCGCGGTACCGGTGCGCGGCGGCGAGGGTGGCCGCGTCGAGCTCGCCCTGGTGACCGTGCCGTGGATGTCGGTAAGTGCCGGCGCGCCGGGGTCGTCGACCGCGAGCTGGTGCAGCGCGGCTGGGATCGAGGTCACCGCTTGATCATGCCGGTCTGCACTCAGTCGGCGACGAGCGACCGCTTGGTGTCGAGGTCGTCATACGCCACGGCGAATCTGCGGATCGATTCCAAACATGTGTCGACGCGCTGGAAGCTGCCCGCCGCGAAGGTGTGCAGCCAGGTGCCGAGGCCGTAGGCCGGGGTCGCGCGGTACCGCTCCCACGCGTCCGCTTCGCTCGGCGCACTCGCGACACCGGCATCGCGCAGCGCCTCGACGTACCCCGCCATCAGCTCTCGGTCATGGCTTCGGCGATCCGCCGGCGTGAGAGAGCTGACGACGAAGTATCCGACGTCGTGCGACCAGTTGCCGGTCCGGGCCAGCTGCCAGTCGAGGAAACCGGTACGACGCCTCGGCAACGAGTACGTGTTGCCAGGGTGTGGGTCGCCGTGGAGCACCGTCATCGGGCCGCTGGCCGCGAGCGACGCGCTGCTCCGGAACTCCCGCTCCAGCATCCTCACCGAGAGCTGGTCGGCCAGTCCGGCGAGGTCGGTCCGGCGGAGCTTGGCGATCCCACGCGTCAGGTTGGCCGCCGACACCGGCGCCCAACGTCGCTTCAGCCGCCAAGGCCGGAGGAAGCCGAGCGACTCGGGCAGCGGACGGTCCCAGTACGACGCGTGCAGCGCCGCCAGCCCGGCCAGGCCGTCACGGACCTCGTCGACCGAGAGCGGTGTCACCGCATCGTTGGGGCGGCCGTCAACCTCGGTGACGTCGTCCATCACCACGATCGTGCGGAGTCGCGAACGGTCGATGGCGGCCGCGAACGGAAGCGGATGCGCGAGCGGGAGTGAAACGCCAGACCGGGCAAGCCTGGCTTCAGTGGTCAGCGCGCCCAAGGCGACGAGCGCGCCGCGATGGGCCGGGCGGCCGTGGATCTTGACGAACACGGCGGGTGGGCCGTCCCCCTCGTCGTACCCGACCTCCACCCTCGCCCGGCGATTGGTGCCGTCCTCGATCTCGCCGACGACGAGCTTTCCGACGACCGCGCCGGGGCACCGAGCCGCGATTGCGTCCGTGAGCCACGCCGGCGTCAGCTCACCGAGTGACCGAGGAACCGAGCGCACCGCACCCATCCTGCCTCGCGCGGTGGGGGGTTCCATGCGCAGCGGGTCAGCTGACCCGATAGTGAATGTGGGTGGCGATGGGCGAGTACGTGACCTCGACCTGAGTCAGGTCGAGACTGATGCCGGCGAACATGCTCTCGCCTGCCCCGAGCGTGACGGGCGTGATGTCGACGTACAGATCCTCGATGGCGCCGGCGGCAAGCGCCTGCCTCACGGTCGACGCGCCACCGGCGATGTCGACGTCCCGATCGCCCGCGACCTCCCGCGCGCGCTCGAGAGCGGCGTCGAACCCGTCGGTCACGAAGTGAAACGTCGTACCGCCCGCCATCTCCACTGAGTCACGCGCGTAGTGGGTCAGCACGAAGACCGGGGCGTGGTACGGCGGCTCGTCACCCCACCAGCCACGCCAGTCCTCGGCCCAGTCACCACGGATCGGGCCGAACATGTTGCGACCCATGACATAGGCGCCCATCGGCCGCAGCAGCTCCGCCGTGGCAGCCTCGTCCACCGGGTGCATGTTGGTCCGATCGAGGTGCCAGGTGTGCAGTTTCGGGCCGCCCAGACCCAGCGGGTTCGCCAGGCTCTGATCGGGACCGGCGACGTAGCCGTCGAGGGACATCGACATGTGACAGGTGACTCGGCTCATACCCCATTAGACGCACAACCCGACGGGATGTCATCGGCACCAGGTCGCTCGGTCAGATCCGCGAGCCGTCGTCGAGGTAGGCACGCAGTCCTGGCTCGCCGTCGCCGAGCGCGAGACCGTCGACCGGACCGCCGATCCAAGACGTCAGTTCGGTCAGATCTCCGATCAGCTCGACGAGGGAGAGACGGTTGCGGCTGGTGGAGCCGGGTCGGCCCGACTGCCATTGGATGAAGAACGGCAGTACGCCGGCCATCGCCCGCTCGATCCCCGTCAGGTACCAATCGCCGGGCAGCTCCCCCTGTCGGGACATGGGGATCGGAGTGGTTCCGAGGCGCGCCGCCTCGGTCTTGATGTCATCGACCTCGATGGCAAAGCCGATGAGTTGATCCCGTTCGCTCAACGCCACCTGCAGTCGGCGGACTAGCGGATGCGGCGATGCCGGGTCGGTCACGGTCATCAGCTCGAGATAGCTGGAGCCCAGCGAGAGAAGCACGTTCGCAGTGCCCACTCCATCGTGTTCGCCGCTCCCCACCATCTCGAGGTCGAAACGCGAAGCAAAATCATCCGCCGCCACATCCAGATCGGCGACGGCGTACACGAGATGGTCCAGTCGCCGCAGCATCCTCCAGTTCTATCTCGGCGTGTGGTGCGCGTGTCGTTGTTGTCCCTCACACGAGCCCGTCTCGCCCGCGGGGCTGATAGGAACGGTTTCGTGCCCAGCCGCCTGCCACAGCTCCTCGGTGTCGAGATCCCGATCGTTCAGGCCCCGATGACCTTCATCGCGGGTGCCCAGCTCGCCGCCGCGGTATCGGAGGCGGGAGCTCTCGGCATCATCGAGACCGCCTCACCACAGGGCCGCGAGGATCTCAAACGCGTGCGTGACCTCACCGACAAGCCGGTCGGGGCGAACATCGCCATCACCATGAAGCAGTACGACGGCATCGTGGACGTTCTTCACGATGCCGGCATCACCACCGTCACCACGTCAGCGGGTGATCCGATGCTGCTGACCGGACACCTGCACGAGGCCGGCATGACGGTGCTCCACGTCGTCGGAACGCTTCGAGCGGCTCAGAAGGCCATCGACGCTGGGGTCGACGGGCTGGTCGTGGAAGGCGTCGAAGGCGGTGGCTTCAAGAACCGGTTGGGCGCATCGACGATGGTGCTTCTCCCCCACGTCGCAGCGATGACTGACCTGCCGATCGTCTCGGCTGGCGGCATCTGCGATGCCACCTCCATGGCCGCGGCTTTCGTTCTGGGAGCCGAAGGTGTCCAGATGGGCACTCGCATGCTCGCCTCAACGGAGTCGCCCGTGCACCAGGCTTTCAAGGACGCTGTTGTGTCGAACGACGACCTCGGCACCGTCCTCATCTCCCCACCTGGAATGCCGACGATGCGCGTGCTCAGGACCGAGCGCGCGGTTGCGACCGCCGCGACCGACGACGCCGGTGATGGACTGGCCAGGGTGATGGATCTCTATTTCCACGGTGACCTCGAGGCGAGCTTCGCGAACCTCGGCCAAGTCTCCAGCCGGATCACCGAGATCCAGCCCGTCGCATCGATCATCCGAGAGATGTGGGAAGGCGCGCAGGCGGCTCTCGACGCCGGGAGCGCGCGGCTGTCGAAGGAGCTGGCATGACTATCCGCCCGACCGTCACCCGCCGCGGACTGCTCGGTGCCTCCGTCGCCGGCGGCGTCCTCGCGAGCACGCCGGGCAGCAACGCGACGGCGGTCACCCTGTCCAAGCGCCGGCACGACGTCGATGTCGTCATCGTCGGCGCCGGCTTGGCCGGCCTTTCAGCGGCGACCGAGCTTCACCGCCGCGGCCACTCGGTGGTGGTCCTCGAAGCTCGCGATCGAGTCGGCGGCCGCAACCTCGACCTCGACATCGGGCAGGGCAAGGTCGTCGAGATGGGCGGCGAGTGGACGGGACCCGGCCAGGACCGGGTTCAAGCACTCGCGAAGCGGCTTGGCATCAAGACGTTCGAGACCTACGCGACCGGGGACTCGATCTACTACGCGAACGGCAAGGCGACTCGCTACACCGGCGACATCCCACCCGCCGATCCCGCCGCCCTCGCAGAGCTCGAGGTCGCAATCGTTTCGCTGAACAACATGGCGAGCACCGTCTCGGCTCGCCGGCCGTGGCAGGCGAGTCAGGCCGGGGCCTATGACATTCAAACGATCGAGCAATGGGGATACGCCCAGTGCCACACGCCCGAGGCACGCCAGCTGCTGAATGTCGCGATCCGCGGCGTGTACGGGGAGGACGCGACCCAGATCTCCCTCCTCGACCTGCTCGCCGCGATCGACGGCGTCGGCGGCGATTTCAACACCTTGATCGGCTCCGCTCAGAGCATCCGATTCGTCGGCGGCCCGCAGCAGATGTCGAAGCGCCTCGCGAAACACCTGGGGTCGCGCGTCAAGCTCCAACACGTCGTGACGCGCATCGATCATGACCACGCCCACGTCACCGCTCACACCACGCACGCGGAGTTCCGAGGCCGCGCGATGGTGCTCGCTGTGCCGAAGCCGATCCTGGGGACCATCCACTTCACCCCTGAGCTGCCGCCGGCATACGTCCAGTTCTTCCAGCGCCAGCCGATGGGCGCGACCATCAAGATCAACGCCATCTACGACAAGCCGTTCTGGCGCAAGGACGGGCTGAACGGTTCGGTCGTGTCCGACACCGGTCCGATCGAGGTGGTGTATGACAACTCACCGCCGGACGGCTCGCCGGGTGTCCTGGTCGGCTTCATGGAAGGCAGCGAAGGACGGGCCAACTTCGCGAAGTCGCAGGCTGCTCGCCGCCACGCTGCGATCGCGTGCTTCGTGCGTTACTTCGGGGCCGCAGCCGCCAAGCCGACCACGGTGCACGAGATGGTGTGGGCGAAGGAGCGATACACGCAGGGCGCGTACGGCACGTTCAGCCCGCCCGGGGTGCTGACCGGACTGGGCAAGTACGTCGAGAGCAGTGTCGGGCGGATGCACTTCGCCGGCGCTGACTTCTCACCGCGCTGGGCGGGTTACATGGATGGCGCTATCCGCTCCGGTGAAAGCGCGGCCGCGGCGATCGGCCGCCAGCTCCGCTGACCACGGCAGGCCCGTGCGATCGCCCGGCCCACCTACCAGCCGCGCATGTCGATCGGCCACACATCCATCACCTGATCGCCGTCCACGACGTACATCTGCTCGTGCAGTGCACACGTCGGATCGATGTGTGCCGGTTCCAGGCGGACCCGATCGCCGACCGAGGGCAGCGGTGTTCCGTCGTTCATCGAGAACACCACGTGCTCATCCGAGCAGTACCAGACCGACGAGCCCGGCAGTGCCGGGTCGCCGTGGTCCATCCCGAACGCCTTCAGTCCGGCGTCTGCGACCGCCCACCCGTCGCTCACCGAGATGACCGTTGCGACCATCGTCAAGGCCTGCTCGAACGGCACGTCCGGCACCGCGGCGTACGCGGTGTCCATCAGCGCGTACGAACCAGCCTGCAGCTCCGTCACCCACTCGTTGGACTTCCACGTGCCGGTCCCCCCACCGGAGACGATGTCACCCCCGACTGCCTCGTGGGCCAGGCGAAGCAGCATCATGCACTGCTCGGTCTGCGTCCGACGCTCCCCCGGCTCGGCGACCAGCATGAGATGACCCTCGTAGCCCATGACGCCCCGTACCCCGAGGCCCCGGCGCCGCGCCAGGTCGGCAAGCCTTCCGGCGTCGTCGGGGGCGCAACCACAGCGCGGCAACCCGACGTTGACGTCGATCAGCACCTCCCGCACCCCGCCCGCGACGGCGGCGTCGATCAACACATCGGAGTCGACCGCGACCGTCACCCGCGCGCCCCCGTCGACAACCGCACCGAGGCGACGCATGTCGACGACTTCGTTCGCGAGCAACAGGTCCTCCCCGAGTCCGGCGGCGGCCATCACCTCCACCTCGCGGATCGTGGCGCAGGTGAACCCGACGTGCCCCCGTGCCGCCTGCCGGCGCGCGAGCTCGCTGCACTTGTGGGCCTTCACGTGCGGCCGAAGCCGGCGCGCCGGCCACGCAGCGGCCATCAGGTCGAGGTTTCGTTCCAACGCGCTGTGCTCGACGACCAGCGCGGGGGTGGTGACCTCGGAGAGAATGTCCGCGTTCCGCACCCGAGCAACCTAGCCGACGGCGAGCCGATCGATGACCAGTCCGACCTGGCAGAACTGGGGCCGTAACCAGACCGCGAGTCCGCGGGAGGTCGCGCGACCAGCCGACGCCGCGGCGGTTGCGGACCTGGTCGGACGAGCCGCCGCCGACGGCCGGAAGGTGCGGGCAGTCGGGTCTGGCCACAGCTTCACGGCAGCCGCCGTCGCTTCCGACATCCAGCTCCGGCTCGACCGCCTCGACCGCGTCATGAGCGCGGATGTCTCGACCGGCCTGGTGACCGTGGGCGCCGGCATGCCGTTGCACCGACTCAATGCAGAGCTCGACGCCATCGGTCTTTCGATGACGAACCTCGGCGACATCGACGCTCAGACGATCTCCGGTGCCGTCTCGACCGGCACACACGGCACCGGGGAGAAACTCGGCGGGATCGCCACACAGATCCGAGGCCTCCAGCTCGTGCTTGGAAATGGCTCGATCGCCGAGATCGACCGAACCACCGACACCGACCTGTTCAACGCCGCCCGAGTCGGGGTCGGCGCGTTCGGCGTCATCACGGCGATCACCCTGCAGTGTGAGCCGCGTTTCGAGCTGACCGCCGTCGAGGAGCCGATGCCGATCGAGCGGGTCATCGACGAGTTCGACGCCCTGGCCGACGGCAACGAGCACTTCGAGTTCTACTGGTTCCCGCACACCGATGTGGCGCTGACCAAGCGCAACAACCGGCCGGCCGAGGGCGCCGCGACACACCGGCTGCCACGCTGGCGGGAGTGGCTCGACGACGAGGTGCTCAGCAACGGCCTGTTCGAGCTGATCCAGCGCTACGAGCATCGACGACCGGCCTCGATCCCCCGCCTCAACGGGCTGTCAGCCACCACCTTGTCGGCGCGGTCGTTCACCGACGTCTCGCACCGCGTGTTCGTGTCGCCGCGGCGAGTTCGGTTCCGCGAGATGGAGTACGCCGTACCGCGGTCGGAGATCGTCAACGTGTTCCGTGAGGTGCGGTCGTGGATCCAACGCAGCAGTACGACGATCTCGTTCCCCATCGAGGTCCGCGTCGCGGCCGCCGATGACATCTGGCTGTCGACGGCGTCGGGCCGCGACTCCGGGTACCTCGCCGTGCACCAGTGGCACCGAGTCGACTACGAGCCCTACTTCCGCGCGGTCGAAGCCATCGCCGGCCAGGTGGTCGGCCGACCCCACTGGGGCAAGCTCCACTGGCTCGACGCCGAGACGCTGCGCGACCGCTACCCGTCCTTCGCCGACGCGATGCGAGTTCGAGATCGGGTCGACCCGCATCGCGTGTTCAGCAACGCCTACACGCGCCAGATCTTCGGTGACTAGCTGACGACGATGCCGCCGTCGCAGGTGATGACGTCACCGACGGTGAAGGATCCGGCGCGCGAGCAGAGGAAGATCGCGAGCCCAGCGATGTCCTCGGCGGTGCCGACCCGCCCGCGGGGCACACCCTTGCCGATCGCGGCCCAGTCGGTGCCCTCGACATCACCACCGGTGCCCACCCCGGTCGACAGCATCCAGGTGGGGAACGGCCCTGGCGCGATGCCGTTCACCAGGATGTTGCGCTTGATCAAGCGGCTCCCCATCTGGCGGGTCAACGCGTGCAGGGCAGCCTTTGACGGGCCGTAGGACCAGGTGTCGAACGATGGTGTCTTGATGCCGTCGATCGAGCCGATGTTGACGACCCGCGACGGGTCGTCCTCGGTTCCGGCCGCCTCGAGCAGGGGAAGCAGCCGCTGGGTCAGGAAGAACACCCCTTTGACGTTGGTGTCCATGACCTTGTCCCACCCGACTTCGGGGAAGTCGTCGATCGAGGCGCCCCAGGACGCGCCGGCGTTGTTGATGAGTACGTCGAGCGTCGCCTCCTCGGCACGGAGTCGCTCGACCAGTGTGTCGATCCCCTCGAGCGTCGACAGGTCCGCCGGGAGCGAGATGCACGTCCCGCCGTACTCCGCTGCCAGCCGCTCGGCGGTGGCGTCGCACACGTCCGCCTTCCGGGAGCTGATGTAGACCTTGGCGCCGTTCGCCAGGAAGCCGGCGGCGATCATCTCGCCGATCCCCCGCGACCCGCCGGTGACGAGGACGACCTTGCCCTCGACGGAGAACAGATCATTGATCGTCAGACTGGTCATCGCATCAACATAGGTGACCGGCTACAGCCGGACCGGCGGGGCGGCGCGCTCGGCGACGAACCGCCCGATCCCCCGCTCGTCCCCGGCACCGTCCGCGGCCGGCGCGGTCCGCCGACGGGTCACCGCGAACACCGCGATCTCCAGTGCGATCACCGCCAGCGCGATGATTCGCCGAGACGTCGGCAGCGCGGTCTCAACCTGCCTGGCCACCGGCGCGGGGCTCGCCGAGCCGGCGACAACGGGAGCGCTACCGCCCGTCGGCGCTGCCCCGCCATGCGCTGCCTTGACCGGCGGCAGCTTGCCACCGCCGGTCGCTGGGCCGACCACCGAACCACCGCCACCCGGCGGGGCGTGATGCTTCGTTGCGTGGTGGTGGCCACCGGTCGCGTGGTGGTGCTTGTGATGCGTCGGCTGGTGGTGCTCGGTCCGGTGCCGGTGGTGCGTGACAGTCACGGTGCCGAGGCGCACGTCGGCGGCGGTGGGCGGCGCGAGCACCAACTTGTCGAGCGGTCCCGGCAGCAGCAGTACGGACAGCAGACCGCCGCGCGCCAGCGAGCCGACGCCGTCGAACGTGAGCTTGCCGCCGCGGAGCGCGCCGTCGACCGCGTGTGCGCAGGTGTAGCGCGGCACGGCGGAGTACGGCCCGCCGTACGCCACGGTGAACTTTCCGGTGATCCGGCAGGCCTCGACCGATACGGCGGGCGGAGCCGAGCCCGCCAGCGCCAACGACAGCGACGTCGCCTTGCTGCCCGCCGGGATCTGCCAGCTGATCGCTGCGACCGCCTCCGCGGACGTCGGCGCCGTACTGATCCCCCCGATCGCCGGTAGGGCGTTGCTGCCCTCGATCGCGAGCTGGTGGCCGGAGGCATCAGGGTTCGTCGGGAGCGACGGCAGGCCGCGGCCGAGGTTCGCCGAGGTCCACCAGGATGCCGTCGGCGTAGCAGCTGTCGCCGTGGCGCGATGGCGATTGGACGACGGCGTCGCGGCGCTCGGGACCGCGGTGACCAACCAAGTGACCGTCGTCGCCGCAACGAGCGCACCGAGTCGCAACGGCCGCCTCATGACGCGCCCCGTCCGGCCGCCGTGCGCGTGCGTCGACGCTTCGGTGCGGACACGAGATCCTCGATCCGTGCGGGGTCGTCCCCCAGGTACGACGCGATGACGGACGGGTCGTCGAGCACCTCGCGGGGTCGTCCGCGGGCGATGACCAGACCCTGGTCCAGCGCGACCAGGAGATCGCTCACCGTGGCGATCAGCGGCATGTCGTGCTCGATCACCAGCAGGGCGCAGCCGGTCTCGTCGCGGATCCGTCGCAGCAGCGGCACCAGCGCCTCGGTCTCGCGCTGTGCGATACCGGACGACGGCTCGTCGAGGATGAGAACCGTCGGATCGTGAGCGAGCGCCATCGCGAGATCGACGATGCGCCGGGAGCCCGTCGACAGCTCGGCGACGAACTTGTTGCGAAACGCGCCAAGGTTCATCAACTCGATGAGGTCGGCGACGCTGTACGCGACGTCCTCCTCCTGGTCACGCACCGCCGGCAGGCCCAGGGCGTCCGCGATGTGGTCGCGGACCGGCAGATGGCGTTCGAGAGCGCAGGCCAGGTTCTCGGCGACGGTCAGCGAGGGGAAGATCCGCGCGTCTTGGAAGGACCTGCCGAGCCCGAGGCGGGCGCGGGCATCCGCCCCGAGACCGGTCACGTCCCTGTCGTCGAGCCGGACCACGCCGTGCTGTGGCGAGACGAAACCGGACAGTACGTCGAACAGCGTCGTCTTGCCGGCGCCGTTCGGCCCGATCACGCCGACGATCTGACCGGGGTCGACGCCGATCGTGACATCGGTCAGCGCCCGAATTCCGCCGAAGCTCACGGTGACGTCATACGCGGCCAGCGCCGGTTCGGGCGCCGCCGCGATCTCAGGCTGCTTGCGCGCGCGCGTTCTCGCCTTGCTGGGACCGGCCGCGCCGGCGAGGAACACCGAGCGCACGATGTCGTCCTGCTCCATCAGGTCGCGGGTGGCTCCCGTGAAACGGACCTCTCCCTTCTCGAGGAAGTAGGCGCGTGATGCCAGCGTCAGGGCGACGTTCAGCGACTGCTCGACGACGACGACCGCGACGCCCGTGGCATTGATCCGGCGTACCGTCTCCGCAAGCTCGGTGACGATCAGTGGCGCCAGCCCGAGCGACAGCTCATCGATCAGCAGCAGGCGGGGCTTGGCCATGAACGCCATCCCGAGCGCCAGCATCTGCTGCTGACCCCCTGACAGGTCGCCGGCGAGGACCGACCGTCGCTCTTCCAGGTTGGGGAAGGTCTCGTAGACCTCCTCGACAGCCCGTGCCTCGACCCCGCGATCGGACAGCTGCCACGCCGCGACTGCCAGGTTCTCCGTGACGGTCAACGTCGGGAACACACCTCGACCACCGGGCATCTGCGAGATTCCGAGGGCGGTCGTCTGCAACGGGTCGGCGTGGGTGACGTCGCGGCCATCGAACACGATCAACCCGCCAGTCGGGTCGAGCAGACCGGTGATCGCCTTGAGCACCGTCGACTTGCCGGCCCCGTTGGTGCCGAGCAACGCCACGATCTCGCCCGCGCGCACCTCGAAGTCGACACCGAACAGGACCTGGACACCGTCGTACGCGGCGGTCAGGCCGCGGCATGACAGCAGCGGCACGTCGTCGCCCGCTGCGGCGTGGGCCTCGCGCTCGGCGCGCAAGGTGGCCAGCGAGGTCAGGTTGTCGAGCGCGGCCTCGGCGTCCTTCGGCACGAAGCGCTTGCAGGTCGCCATGATCAGCCCGCCGATGACCCAGTACGGCGCGGTCACCGCAAGGCCGGCGCGGATGCCGTGGTTGTCGGCGACCGTCGAGACGGGGATGAACAGGAACAGCACCCACACGCCGGCCAGCAGGAACAGCGCCGCCCACGCGAACGCGAGTGACCGAACCCGGGCCGGCGACACCATCGCGAGTGTCGTCACGAACGGTGGCGTGAAGATGCCGCCGACGAAACTGGCAGCGACCGAGAGCACGACCGCGAGCCACAGGGTCGGCGCGTAGGCGGTCGCCGCGACCCCGACCCCGACCGCGACGAGCGAGAAGCCCGCCCACCGCATCGGCTCGCCGAGGTGCTTCGCCATCCAGCGCGGCATCATGCGACCGGCGAGTGCGAGACCGGCCACCGCGGCGGCTCCGTTGCCCGCGACCGCGATGCCGCGGCCGAGCTCACCGACACCGAACTCGCGGTGCAGGAAGATCGGGCCGAGGAACGCCAGCGGCACCAGGCCCGCCCCGACAAAGAAGAACGCGGTGAACTGCCGGCTCAAGGTCGGCACAGCGAAGAGCATGCGACGGGCTTCGCCGAGCGGCACCGGTGGCTCGTGGCTGGCGGCAAGCGCCGCATCGGGGTTGTCCGTGATCCCTCGCACCGGCTCGCGCAGCCGCAGACTGACTGCTGCCATCACGAGGATCGGGACGATCAGCACCATGAACGCTGCTCGCCAGCTCCACACGGACGCAACCACGCCCGCGACCGCTGGGCCGACGACGAGCCCCACCCGCTCCGCGTTGCGGTGGAACGCATAGACCCCACCGCGGTCCTCTGGTCGGTAGTAGTCGGCCAGCAGCGAGGAGTGGATCGGGTCGTTGACCAGCCGGCCGATGCCGTTGCCCAGGCGGAACAGCGCGAGCACCGCGACCGACCCGGCCACGCCGGTCAGGAACGAGAACACCCCGGCGAGCACCGCGCCGATGGTGACGAGCCGGACCCTGGGCAGCCGGTCGCCGTAGTAGCCGAGGGGCAGCGCTGCGAGCAGGACGATCGACAGGTTGCCGATCACGAGCAGGCCGAACCCGCGATCGGACAGGTGGAAGGACTCCTGGATGTTCGGTGCCAGAACGTTGAACGCTGCGGTGTCCCACTCGTCGAAGAAGAACAGCGCGAACAGTACGACGAGGGGCAGCGCGGGCAACCCGCCGGTGAGTGCGCGAAGCCGTCGGCCCAGGCCGCCACTGCCGAGGTCGCTCATACGTCCTCCACCCCACCCGCCACCCAGGAGCGGACGGCGACAAGTCGCCGCCTCACGCCATCGCCTCCGCGGCGTTGCGGAGCGGCTCGGCGGGCAGCTCGTCGTCCGCGGCAGCGTCGGTCTCGTCGATCCGCAGGTCGGCGACGAGACTCGGGACGTGGATGTCGTGGCGGCGGGCGAGCCAGCGCAGCATCGTGTCCCGCGTCTGGTACCCGGCCTGAGCGAGGCCGCCGGGCAGGACGAACAACACGATCGTGGCGCCGACGCCGGTCGCGAGAATGCTGATGTTGGCGCCGCCGAGGAACCCGATCGCCTCGAACGCGATCGTGCCGAACACCGCACCCGGCAGCGAGCTGAGCCCACCGACGACGGCGAACAGGAACGCGGTGAGGCCGAGGTCCATCGAGAAGCTGCTCGGGTCCACCTGCGACTGGTAGGCGGACAGGGCACCGGCGACCGCAGCAATCGCACCGGACACGGCGAACGCCGCGAGCCGGCTGACGGTCGCATTGATGCCGTACGACTGGGCCGCCCGCACGTTGTCGCGAAGGCCGATGAACACCCGGCCGGAGCGGCTCGCCCGAAGCGAACGCGCCGACGCGTAGGCGAGGCCGAAGCACACGACCGCCACGTAATAGAAGGAGGTGTCGCCGGTCACGTTGATCCGGCCGCCGTAGAGGCTGGGTCGCGTGACGTACGAGCCGCTCGGCGGCAGCACCCACGAGAAGTGGTCCGGTGACAGGAAGCCGTACTGCACGCTCGCAGCAAGGCCCAGCGTCACGACGGCCAGGAACAGCCCCGGCAGCCGAAGTGCCGGGATGCCGACCAGTACGGCGACGAGTGCGCCGGCAAGGGCCGCGACTGTCAGCGTCACGAAGAAGTCGGTTCCGTGTCGCGTCGCAAGACCGCCCGCGACCGCCGCCCCGACGCCCGCGAATCCCCACTGTCCCAACGAGATCTGACCGGCCCAGCCCGAGAGGATCACGAGGGAGATCGACACCATCGCGGCGATCGCGATCAAGGTCAGGAAGCCGGAGTTCGTGCGCCCGACGATGAACGGCGCTCCGAGGATCACGCCGACCACCACGACGGCGATCGCGATCCGGGCCCGCTGGACCTCCGGCAGGTGCCGCAGCTCGTGCGGGATCGGCCGGAACTCCTGCAGCGTCTTGAAGCTCGACACCCCCGTGTCGAACGCGCGCGAGAGCCGCTTCCGCTGGAACAGCAGCGCGAGCAGGATGACCGGCAGCATCAGCGCCGCGGCGTCGTCCGGCTTGCTCGACCCGACGAAGCTGGCGGTCTGGATGATCCCGATCCCCATCCCGGCGAACAACGCGACCGGCAGGCTCTCCATCCGGGCGACGACGGCGGCCGCGAGGCCGTAGAGAAGCAGCAGCGGCGAGACGCTGCCGCCCGCCGGCAGCGCGGTCACCGGTGCTTGCAGGAAGATCGCCAAGCCTGAGCAGATGCCGGCGATCACCCACACGATCGTCGACAGGCGCGCCACCGGCACCCCGAGCAGTTGCGCCCGGTCACTGTTCTCGGCTGCGGCACGGACCGCGATCCCCGCCCGGCTGCGCTTGAGGAACACCGCGAGCACGACGCAGATGACGACCGTCGCGACGACGATCGCGAGGTAGTCGCCGGTGAAGATGACGCCGCCGATGTCGACCTTGAGCCCGGAGTACGGCGTGGGGAACTGGTACGGCACACCGCTCGAGCCACCGACCCAGCCCGGCAGCTTCAGCTCGAGGTAGACGAAGATCTGGGCGAAGCCGATCGTCGCCACCGTGGCGATCAGCCGGGGTGATGCTTTGAACCGTCGCATCGCGAGCTCGACGACGCCGCCGGTCAGACCCGATCCGACGAGCATCACCGCAAACGCGGCGGCGTACGGCCAGTTCTTGTTCACCACCAGCAGCAGCGCGAGGACTCCGGGGACCAGACCGAGACCCGCGTGCGCGAAGTTGATGATCCGGTTCGCGCGGTAGACGAGGATCAGGCCGAACGCGAGCAGTGCGTAGAGCATGCCGAGCACGGCCCCGAGCAGAAGCAGCCCGACGCTGATTCCCACGGGGACCGGGATCCCCAGCACGTGGTCGATCTTGGCGCGGCCGAAGAACTCCTCGACCACGATCAGCAGGCCGACCGCACACGCGACCCAGATGCCGATCGCGCGGAGCTGGGCCGACTCCGGCCGCATCTGGCGCGCCACCGCCGTCAGACCGAGGAGGGAAGCTTGATGCTCCGCGGGAGCTGCCCGAGCTGGTAGCGCGTGCCACCCTTCAGCGGGATGTACGCGCCGCGCTTGCCGTTGATCGGCGACCTGGCGGTCGTCGACCAGTACACCAGGCGTACGTCGGACTGCGAGGTGTAGTCATGCGGACCGAACTTCACGTAGGTCAGCCGCGGGTCATGGTAGGTCGCCCATGCGTCGTACCCGGGAGTGCTGAGCACGCCGGACTCGTAGTGCAGCGGCGTGAGGTCCGGGCCGGCCGCCTGGATGCCCCCGACGAGCGACAGCGCGTACTCCGTCAGCAGGTTCGTGCTGGGGTTCGGATCGCCCTGGTGGCCGGTCGCCCGCCAGATCTTGCCGGCGTCGACCTGACTCACCGGTACGGCGTTGGCGAGGTCCGACAGCCCGAATGCGTGCTTCCACACCGACCCGTTGTAGGTCTGCGCGAGCGCGTCGTAGTCCAGCAGCTGGCCGCCGGCGAGGATCTCCTCCGGCTGGAAGTTCTGCGCCTGCTGCGCCGTCGTCCCGTAGGCGGGCGCGATCGGGTCGGACATCCAGATCAGGCTGGTGACGCCCTCGGACTTCTCCTTGCTCGTGTTCGCCGTCGACTGTGTCGCCGCCGTCGAGGTGTTCGAGGAGTACGGCGCATCGATCGCACCATTGCGGTCGCAGTGGTTGATGATGCCTTCGAGGTGCTTGGCCGCCGGCGTCGTCGTCGGAGTGTTCGGATAGACGACCGCGACCTTCCGAGTCTTGTTCTTCAGTGCGGGTCCGGCGTACTGCGCCTTTCGCCCCGCGAGGGTGCTGCACCAGAACTCACCCGCGAACTGCGCCTGGACGTCGCCGCTCATGAACAGGTCGTAGTGGTAGGGCCGCAGCGACTGGTTGAACGCGTCGTTGAACCCCCACCCGCCCCAGGTCACGATCCCCTTGCGGGCGAGCTCGTCCATGAACGCGCCCTCGTTGGAGTCGGTGTCCCAGAACAACGCGAACGGGTGGTACTTCGCGGCGATCTTGTCGGCCTCCGTGCGGAAGCAGCTGTCGTCCGGTGGTGCGATAGCGCAGGTGCCACGGATGTAGGTGAAGTCCACCGTGCGGCCGTAGAGCTGGTAGTGGCTGTTGATCCATTTCGAGACCACGTCGAGCATCGCGTGCTCGACGTCCGGAGCGATGTAGGTCCCCGTCGCCTTCGTGATCGCGTCGACGGCGGCGTTGGACTGCGGGCGATACATCAGGACCTTGATGCTCTTCCCGGTGACCCCCTGCGTGGTCGCGCCACCATTCGGGCCGCCGTACCACTTGCGGACACAGGGCGTGTGCTCGATCAGCCCGCTGATGCAGAAGTTCCCGCTGCCGAACCCGGTCTGCGGTTGCGAGGTCCCATTGC
>JAFAZI010000179.1 GCA_019239875.1 Frankiaceae bacterium | reverse complement strand
CCTTCCTGATCGTCACCGGTACGGCGTACGGGACGCACGATGCCGCGTGGCTTCGCAAGCAGGCCCGGCGACGCATGGACCGCGTGCGCGTCGCGGACGTCACCGGTCTGTACTGCACGTACGCGTTGTGGGGCCCAGCGGCGCGCGACATCCTCGGCCGGCTCACGTCCGCCGACCTGTCGAGCGACGCTTTCCCGTTCATGACGTCGCAAGAGCTGAGCGTCGGCGACGTACCGGTCCGAGCGCTTCAGGTCACCTTCGTCGGCGAACACGGGTGGGAGCTGTATGCGCCGTCGGAGTTCGGTGCGCGGTTGTGGTCCTCGCTGTGGCAGGCCGGGGAGGGGTGCGGGCTCGTGGCCGGCGGTTACCGCGCGATCGAGTCGATGCGACTCGAGAAGGGATACCGGGTGTGGGGGACGGACATCACGCCGGAGACCTCGCCGTACGAGGCGAAGCTGGGCTTCTGCGTGAAGCTGGACAAGGCCGGCGGCTTCGAGGGCCGGGACGCATTGCTCGCCGCGAAGGATCGGGGCCTGACGCGCAAGCTCTGCGCGATCGTGCTCGACGATCCAGCGCGGGTTGCGTTGGGCAGTGAGCCGGTGCTGGTCGACGGCCGGGTGAGTGGCCGCGTCACCTCTGCGGGGTTCGGCTACACCGTCGCCGCGTCGATCGCGTATGCCTATCTGGACATCGGTGACACGGAACCAGGCACTCCCGTCGCCCTCGACCTCTTCGGCGACCTGGTACCGGGCCGCGTCGTGGCCGAGCCCGTGCTGGGGAAGGCCGCGCCATGACCGGCAACCTGCCACCACGGATCGGCCTGACGACCTACCGGGAGGCAGCGGCCTTCGGCGTGTGGGACGAGCCCGCCGACCTCCTTCCGACCACGTACGCCGATGCGATCGCCGCCGTCGGCGGCGTGCCGATGCTGCTGCCTCCGGCCGCCGCCGATCCGCACCTCGCGGCGGCGTCCGCGCTCAACGGTGTTCATGGCCTGTTGCTCAGCGGCGGTGCCGACGTCGATCCGACCAGCTACGGCGATGCCGAGCGCCATCCGGAGACCGGACCGCCCCGCCGCGACCGCGACGACTGGGAGATCGCGCTGGTCCGCGATGCGCTCGCGCGCGACATGCCCGTGCTCGGCGTGTGTCGTGGCATGCAGGTCCTGTCGGTCGCCCTCGGCGGAACTCTCGTGCAGCATCTGCCGGACGTCGTCGCCAACGAGTCACACCGCCCGGTCGTCGGCAAGCACGGCCGGCATGACGTGGCGCTTGCTGGCGGCACGCGACTGGCTGGCTGGCTCGGGGACGCGTGTGACGTCGCGACGTACCACCATCAGGCCGTCGCAACATTGCCGGTCTCCACCGTCGCGCAGGGGTGGGCGGACGACGGCACCGTCGAGGCGTTCGAGGTGTGCGACAAGACGTGGGCGATCGGCGTGCAGTGGCACCCGGAGGTGGACAGCGGCACCGCGCTGTTTCGCGAGTTCGTCAAGGCCAGCAAGGAGTTCTCGGCTCACCCCAAGACCGCAGCGCGGGTCGACTACGGGATCGGGGAGCCGCAGTGAGCCGCGGGCGCGCTCCTAGACTCCACGCGGTGACAGCTGGCAGCGTCGAAGCGCTCTGGGCGAAGTCGGTGTTCTCGCCGGTGCCGGTCCGCAACGCCTTCGAGGTCACCGTCGAGCGGCTTGCGCAGAGCATCCGGCTCGGTGTCCTGGTCGGCGGTGAACGACTGCCACCAGAGCGCGAGCTGGCTGAGACCCTCGGCGTCTCACGTGTCACGTTGCGGGAAGCAATCGCCGCGTTGCGTGACGCAGCCCTCGTCGAGTCCCGGCGCGGCCGCGGCGGCGGCACCTTCGTCGTGGCGCCGGCTGACCCGTCGACGGCGAAACGTCTCGACGAGGCGGCTCGGCCGGCACTCAGCGACACGCTGGACCTGCGCCGGATCGTCGAGCCCGGAGCGGCAGCGCTAGCCGCTACGCGGTCGCTGTCGGCGGCCGACCGCTCGACGCTGTCGCGGTGTCTGCGCGAGGCGACCGACGCCCCGCCAGAGAGCCGGCGGCTCGCCGACTCGCGGCTGCACATGGCGATCGCGGCGGCCGGCGAGAGCGCGTCGGTGGCGGCCGTCGTCGCCGATGTGCAGATGCGGCTGACCGAGCTGCTGCGCGCGATCCCCGTCATCCCGGCGAACATTCACCACTCCGACCGCCAGCACGCCGCGATCGTCGCAGCGATCCTGTCCGGCCAGCCCGACCTCGCCCGCACCGAGATGGAGGAGCACTGCGACGGCACCGCCGCACTTCTCCGCGGCCTGCTGTCCTGACGGGCCCGGATCGACGTACCGGGGTCCAAGAGGTACGGTCGGCAGACCTTCATGGAGGGAACGGGGATGCCGGCTGATCCGCTGACACTCGAGCAGTTGCGGGCCGATGTCCATGCCGGCGCGGTGGACACGGTGATCATCGCCATCGTCGACATGCAGGGCCGGCTGCAAGGCAAACGCTGCGACGCGGAGTACTTCCTCGAAGACGTCGTGGGACACGGCACTGAGGGTTGCAACTACCTGCTCGCGGTCGACATCGAGATGAACACCGTCGGCGGCTACGACATCTCGTCGTGGGATCGCGGCTACGGCGACCTCGTCATGGTCCCGGACTTCGCCACGTTGCGACGGGTGCCGTGGCAGCCCGGGACCGCGATGCTGATCGCGGATGTCCAGTGGCTCGACGGCGCGCCCGTCGCGCAGTCGCCGCGCCAGATCCTCGCCCGCCAGCTCGAGCGGCTGGCCGAGCGCGGCTGGACCGCGATGGTCGGCACGGAGCTCGAGTTCATCGTGTTCAACGACAGCTACGAACAGGCCTGGGACAAGCGGTATGCAGATCTGATCCCCGCGAATCAATACAACATCGACTACTCGGTACTGGGCACCTCGCGGGTCGAGCCGCTGCTTCGCGCGATCCGTCTCGCCATGCGCGAGGCCGGCATGCAGGTGGAGTCCGCGAAGGGTGAGTGCAACCCCGGACAGCATGAGATCGCGTTCAAGTACGCCGACGCGCTGACCACGTGCGACAACCATGTGATCTACAAGAACGGCGCCAAGGAGATCGCGGCGCAGCACGGCTCGGCGCTGACCTTCATGGCGAAGTACAACGAGCGCGAGGGCAACTCGTGCCACATCCACCTGTCGCTGCGGACCGCCGATGGCGAACCCGTGTTCGCGGGCGACAGCGAGCACGGCACCTCGCCGGTCTTCGACCAGTTCCTCGCCGGCCAGCTCGCCGGGCTGCGCGAGCTCTCCTACTTCTTCGCGCCGAACATCAACTCCTACAAGCGTTACCAAGCGGGCTCGTTCGCGCCGACCGCCGTGAAGTGGGGCCTGGACAACCGCACGTGCTCGCTGCGGGTGGTCGGTCACGGCCCGAGCCTGCGGTTCGAGAACCGTGTGCCCGGTGGCGACGTGAACCCCTACCTTGCGGTCGCCGCGATGATCGCCGCCGGACTGCACGGCATCGAGAACGAGCTACCGCTCGAGGGGCCGTACGACGGAAACGCGTACACCTCCGACGCCGAGCGAGTGCCGACCACCTTGGCCGAGGCGGGCGAGCTGCTCTCAAGCAGCAAGATCGCGCGCGCCGCGATGGGTGACGAGGTCGTCGACCACTACGCGAATGCCGCCCACGTCGAGGTGACGGCGTTCAACGCCGCGGTCACCGACTGGGAACGCTTCCGTAGCTTCGAGCGCATGTAAGGAACGACCGAGCCGTGACCGCGACGTACGACGTCATCAATCCCGCGACCGAACAGGTCGTCACCACCGTGTCGTTGCTCGACGCCGAGCAGACCGACGAAGCGATCGCCCGTGCCCGCGCCGCATCTCCGGCGTGGCGGGCGGTCAGCCCCGGCGACCGCGCCAGGCTGCTGAGACGGTTCGCGGAGGTCGTCGACACGCATCGCGAGGAGCTTGCGGAGCTCGAGGTGCGCAACTCGGGACACACGATCGCCAACGCGCGGTGGGAGGCAGGCAACGTCCGTGACGTCATCGCCTACTACTCCGCGGCACCGGAGCGGCTGATCGGGCAGCAGATCCCCGTCGCCGACGGCATCGACGTCACCTTCCACGAGCCGCTCGGCGTCGTCGGGGTGATCGTCCCCTGGAACTTCCCGATGCCGATCGCGTCGTGGGGTTTCGCGCCGGCGCTTGCCGCCGGGAACTGTGTGGTGCTCAAGCCGGCCGAGGTCACGCCGATGACCGCCATGCGCCTGGCCGAGCTCGCCCTCGACGCGGGCCTTCCCGAGGACGTCTTCCAGGTCCTGCCGGGCAAGGGTTCCGTCGTCGGGCAGCGCTTCATCGACCACCCCGACGTCGCGAAGATCGTCTTCACCGGCTCGACGGAGGTCGGGCAGCAGGTGATGGCCGGCTGCGCGAAGCAGATCAAGGCGGTCACCCTCGAGCTCGGCGGCAAGAGCGCCAATGTCGTCTTCGCCGACTCCGACCTCGCGCAGGCCGCGGCCACCGCGCCGTACGCCGTCTTCGACAATGCGGGTCAGGACTGCTGCGCGCGGTCGCGGATCCTCGTCGAGCGGACGGCGTACGAGGAGTTCATGGCCGCGTTCGAGACCGCGGTGAAGAACGTCGTCGTCACGGATCCGGGTGACGAGAAGGCGGAGATGGGGCCGCTCATCACGGCCAAGCAGCGCGAGACCGTCGCGTCGTACGTGCCGGACGACTCGATCGTCGCGTTCCGCGGGTCGGCGCCCAACGGTCCCGGGTTCTGGTATCCGCCGACGGTTCTCGCTCCGACAGATCTGAGTGATCGTGTGCTGCACGAGGAGATCTTCGGTCCCGTGGTCGCCGTTGTTCCGTTCGACGACGAGGCCGACGCGATCCGGATCGCCAACGACAGCGAATTCGGGTTGTCGGGCTCGATCTGGACGCGCGATGTCGGACGCGCCATTCGGGTCGCGCGCGGGATCGAGTCCGGCAACCTCTCCGTCAACTCGCACTCGTCGGTCCGCTACTGGACGCCATTCGGGGGCTTCAAGTCCAGCGGCCTCGGCCGCGAGCTCGGCCCGGACGCGCCGTTCGCCTTCACCGAGACCAAGAACGTGTTCATCTCCACCAGCTAGTGACCAGAGGGGCTGCGACATGACAGAGGGAGGGCGGCTGGCCGGCAAGGTCGCTGTCGTCACGGGGGCGGGCGGCGGCATCGGTCTCGCGACCGTGCGGCGGTTCACGTCCGAGGGCGCGAAGGTCGTGTGCGCCGACATCGACGAGGCCGCAGGCAGGGCGGCGGCCGACGAGGTCGGCGGCGAGTTCGTCAAGGTCGACGTGACGTCCGAGTCAGACGTGCAGGCGATGGTCGATCTCGCGGTGTCGAAGTACGGCGGGCTGCACGTGGCGTTCAACAACGCGGGGATCTCGCCGCCAGAGGACGACTCGATCCTCACGACCGACGTCGACGCGTGGCAGCGGGTGCAGGACGTCAACCTGAAGTCCGTCTACCTGTGCTCGAAGTACGCGATCGCCCACATGCGGGAGAACGGCGGCGGGTCGATCATCAACACAGCGTCCTTCGTCGCGGTGCTCGGCTCAGCGACGTCGCAGATCTCCTACACGGCCAGCAAGGGCGGGGTGCTCGCGATGACGCGCGAGCTCGGCGTGCAGTTCGCCCGCGAAGGCGTGCGCGTGAACGCGCTGTGCCCAGGGCCGATCAACACCCCGTTGCTCAAGGAGCTGTTCGCCAAGGACCCTGAGCGCGCGGCCCGCCGGTTGGTGCACGTGCCGATGGGACGGTTCGGTGAGCCGGAGGAGATCGCAGGAGCGGTGGCATTCCTCGCGAGTGACGACTCGTCATTCATCACCGCGTCGACGTTCCTGGTCGACGGCGGCATCTCCGGCGCGTACGTCACGCCGCTGTAATGGCGGAGCTTGACGGCAAGACCGCGATCGTCACCGGCGGCGCGGGCGGGATCGGTGGCGGCATCACGCGCCGCTTCGTCGAGGCGGGCGCGACGGTCGTGTGCCTCGACGTCGACGAGGCCGCCTGTCGCGACCTGCCCGACGAGGTGGCAGCGATCGTCGGCGACGTGCGTGACCCAGAGGCGGTCGAGCGGGTGTGCGAGGCCGCGATGACAGCAGGCGACGGCCGGATCGACGTACTGGTCAACAACGTTGGCGACTACCGCCCGCCTGGTCGATTCGTGAACACCGGCGAGACAGAGTGGGACGCCCACTTCGAGATCAATCTCAAGCACGTCTTCCGCATGACGCGGGCGGTGCTGCCGTCGATGATCGACAACGGCGCCGGATCGATCATCAGCCTGTCGACCGTTGAGGCCTATCGCGGCATCCCGCACAACACCGTCTACTCGGCGTTCAAAGCGGCCGTGGTGGCCTTCACCCGCAGTCTCGCCGTCGAGGTCGGCGGCCTCGGCATCCGGGTCAACGGCATCGCGCCGGATCTCGCCGACACCCCGCAGACGCCGGCCGCGTCGATGCTCCGTGATCGCGACCCGGCGCTGATCGAGTCGTGGGTGCCGCTCGGGCGGTTCGGCCACGTGTCCGATTACGCCGAGGTCGCGTTGTTTCTTGCCTCTGACCAGTCCCGGTTCGTGACCGGTCACACGATCCCGGTCGACGGCGGCACGCTCGCGGCGTCCGGTTGGTACCGGCGCGCCTCGGGCGCCGGCTGGACGAACCTGCCTGACCGTCCGTAGCCGGCCGGCGTCAGGCGCCGGCAAACCGATTTTCTCAACTTCGATTGACAGCGGCCTTCCGTCAGGCAGAATTGTGCGGGCGCCCCAGACCCCTGCGACTCGGAAGTCGTAATGACTGAGGGTCCAACACGGGTGGAATCGTTGCCATAAGGGGGCAATCTGCATGTTCGAATCAATCGTTCGACACCGGCGTCGCACCGCGACCGTCGGTGTCGCGGCCGCGTCGCTGCTGGTGGCGGGAATCGCGACGTCGTTCGCGCCCGGCATCGCCTCGGCGTCCGGCACCAGCAGCAGCTGCAGCAGCAGCAATGTCAAACCCGGTGTCACCCGGGTGGGTAAGTTCGGCGGCATCAGCCGGGCGGCCAGCAAGGGGTCGTCGGGCCCGTGCGCCAACGGCACGATCGGCAAGGACCCGAACGGTGGCGGTGGCACGCCGCCGCTGCTGTTCCACGGCGGCAAGATGATGTCGACGCGTTCGACAGGTGACAAGGTCTCGATCACGCCGATCTACTGGGCGCCGTCGGGCTACAGCTTCACCGCGTCGTACAAGTCGCTCATCAACCGGTACCTCGCCGACGCGGCGGCCGACAGCGACAAGGCGACGAACGTCTTCTCGACGCTGTGGGAGTACTACGGCAGCACCGGTTACATCAACTACCGGATGCAGCGCTGGGCGATCATCAACGACACCCAGCCATACCCGGCAGCTGGCTGCACGACCAACACCGGACCGGTCTACTCCGACAACTCGGGATACTCGACCTGTCTCGATGATGACCAGGTCAGCGCGGAGATCGACCGGGTCGTTGCGGCCCGCGGCCTGCCTCGCGACAACGGCCACATGTACGTCATGTTCCTGCCCAAGCACGTCGAGTCGTGCTTCTACCCGGGCAACCCGGTCGGCCAGGCGTGCACCCTCAACGCCTCACCGAGCGCGACGTACTGCGCGTACCACAGCATGATGGGCGACAACAAGACTGTGTACGCGAACATGCCGTTCCCGGTCTACTCGTCGGTGATCCCGTTCACCTGTGGCAGTGAGGCGTCGTTCCCGACCAACGAGGCGCCGAACGGCGACACTGACGCCGATGTCGAGATCAGCCCGCTCAGCCACGAGATAGCCGAGGCCATCACCGACCCGGACGTGAGCGCCGGCTGGTACGACAGCTCCGGTTACGAGAACGGTGACGAGTGCGCCTACGCGTACGGCGCGGCGTCCGGTACGGCGGGAGCCCTCTACAACCAGACCATCAACGGACACCACTACCTGACCCAGGAGGAGTTCAGCAACTACGACTTCGGCGCGGGCCGGGGTGGCTGCCTGCAGGGTTACTACCCGAACGCGAAGCCGACGATCCATTCGATGAGCTCGCACGCCGGTAGCACCGCGGGCGGCGCGACGATCACCATCATCGGCACGACGTACGGCGGCACCGACTCGGTGAAGTTCGGCACCGTGCCGGCGACGTTCACGCTCATCGACCCGACCCACCTCAAGGTGACGGTCCCGGCACATGCGGCCGGCCAGGTGGACGTGATCGTGCACAACGCTCAGGGCGACAGCGCAGTGGTCGGCGTCGATCACTACAAGTACTCCTGACGCGCGACTGACAAACTGCGGGCCGCGCCCCGAAGCCGCCAGCCGGCCGAGGGTGCGTGGCCCGCAGTTTTGCGTGTCCGGGACGTCTAGGATTCCGTGATGGAGTTCGGGCTGCCGGAGGGCAAGGAAGGCGTCCTGCCCAACCAGTACCTCGACGCCGCGATCGCGGCGGGTGTCATCGACGCAGGCGCCTTCAAGATCCCGCAGGACAACGTCCAGCCGGCCAGCCTCGACCTTCGGCTCGGTGAGGTCGCCTATCGGATCCGGTGCAGCTTCCTGCCGGCCAGCGACACGGTCGAAGCGCGGCTCAAGGAGTTCATCGTCGACGAGATCGACCTCCACCGCGAGGGCTCGGTGCTCGAGACGAACCGGCCGTACCTGATCCCGCTCAAGGAGAGCCTCGACCTGCCCGGCAATGTGCGGGCCAAAGCGAATCCCAAGAGCTCGACCGGCCGGGCCGATGTGTTCACGCGCGTCATCACCGACGGCAGCTACCGCTTCGACGAGATCGCCTCGGGCTATCGCGGCGGCCTCTACCTCGAGGTGGTCCCGCTGTCCTTCCCGATCCGGGTGCGCGAGGACCTGTCACTCAACCAGCTGCGTCTGTCGGTCGGCCGGGTCGGCCTCACCGATGATGAGGTCCGCGATCATCACCGCCGCGAGCCGATCTTGTTTGCCGACGGCGCGCCCGTCCCCGCCGACGAGCTGGCGCTGTCCGACGGGCTGTTCCTCGATCTCGACCTGCGTGGCAATGCGGCCGGCGAGGTCGGGTACCGGGCCCGCGAGAGTGCGCGGCTGCTGGACCTCACCCAGATCGGCGAGGCCGATCCCGAGTACTACTGGGAGCGGGTACGCCGCGAGGACGGCAACCGCATCGTGCTCTCGCCGAAGCAGTTCTACCTACTGATGTCCAACGAGGCGGTCAGCATCCCGCCGACGCTCGCCGCCGAGATGACGGCGTACGACCCCACCAGCGGTGAGCTGCGCACCCACTACGCCGGGTTCTTCGACCCAGGGTTCGGCTACGACTCGCAGGGCCGGTTCCAGGGCTCCACCGCGGCGCTCGAGGTGCGGGCCCACGACGTACCGTTCATGGTCGAGCACCGCCAGCGGGTCTGCAAGCTGACCTTCGAGCGGATGCTCGAGGCGCCGACGCTGCTCTACGGGCAGGGGATCGGGTCGAACTACCAGCGCCAGACCGAGACCCTCGGCAAGCACTTTCGCAAAACCGGGTTGTCGCACACCGGCTGATCAGCCACAGTTTGGTCATGCTCGAACTTCGCCCGAACTGTGAGTGCTGCGACCGCGACCTGCCGAATGGCGACCCGCTGGCTCGGATCTGCACCTACGAGTGCACCTTCTGCGCCGAGTGCGTTGAGCACCGCCTCGACAACACGTGTCCCAACTGCGGCGGCAACTTCACGCCGAGACCGACGCGGCCCGAGGCGTTGCTCGCCCTCAACCCGCCGTCCACGGAGCGGGTGATAGGCACCAACCCCGCCTGCGTCTGACCCTGGCATCTTCCGCCGAGCCGCGCGAACCGGGCCTTCGAAGGGCCGGTTTAGGCCCGGTTCGCAGGGCTCGGCGCGCGACGCTCGCGAAGTTTCGCGGCGACGCGAGCAACGAGCTCGTCCGGCCATTTGTAGTAGTCGTCCCGGGTTACGACGATCACCTCCCAGCCGAGATCACGCATCCGTGATCGCCGGCGCTCGTCCGCCGCGAGCTGGCCCCAGTGGCCGGAGCCGTCGTACTCGATCATCAGCTTCTCGGCGCGGTATCCCATGTCGCCGCGGGCGGCGAACCCGAAGTCGTCTTCGAGCACGATCTGCGCCTCAGGTCTGGGCAGGCCCGACAGGACAAGCAACAGACGGACCCGCGTCTCCATGGGTGATTCAGCTTTCGGTTCCATCAGGTCGATCACGCGGTCGAGGGTCCGAATGCCGCGAAGGCCTCGATGCGATGCGGCGTACGCCGTCAGTTCTTCGGCGGTGACCAGGCCGGCATGTGACAGGGCGTCCGCCACCACGGTTCCCTCGACGAGGGAGAGCCATCGGCCGCAGTCGAAGACGGTTCGCAACGGCGTCGTGATGTAAGCCCCGTCGAGGACTTGCAGGTCACCAGCGGCAACCGTGATCTCACGCGACATGCAGCCCGCTCGGTCTCTGAGTCGGCGTCCAGTGCGGGTCCCCATCCACACCAGGTCGGCTCGGCGATCCTGCACGTCGATGCCGTAGACCCACGCGGCCGTCAGGCCGCAGATGAACGCGCCGTCCGGAAGGACCAGACGCACTGCCGCGAGCCGGTGGGCCAGCGTGTCCGGCAGGTCCACATGTGCCCACACTCCGCGAAACAATTTCCGGAACTCCGGCCCGCGCACGACGTATCGCGAGACCCCCAGCTGCGCGGCGCGGCTAGTCGTGAACGGCGCGCGGCGTAACTCGGCTGGGATGGGTTGACTCGCTGGCACGAGCGGCAGGATGCCGCGCCTAGCGAAATCGCGCTGCACGCCGTCCACAGCGCAGCGAGCCACGCGAAACGGGCCCAAATGTCGACGATTTAGGCCCACTTCGCGCGGCTCGGCGGGGGGCGGTAGGGGTCAGTCGCGGCGGGCTAGGCCTTTGACGTAGGCGGCTTGGCCGGCGTGCTGCAGGCCGTCGCTGATCACCGAGACGAGGCGTACGCCGAGGGTCACCGGCGGGTTCCACCTCGTGTCGACCACCCGCTCGAGGTCCTCGTCCGACAGGCCCGCGACGTACCGACGGGTCTGGTCGTTGACCGCGTCGTAGTACGACAGCAGCAGGTCGGGGGAGCGTACGTCGAACTGGCCGACCTCGTCGCTGCCCTGGCCGTAGCCGTGTGCCTCGACCGGGTACGGCAGGCCGAACCGCTCGTAGTAGCCCTGCGAGGTCCAGACCTGCTCCGACCCAGCGGCGTCGGCGATGTGGTCGTCCTCCACTCGAGCCAGGTGCCAGACCAGCCAGCCGATTGGGTTCGCCGCACGGTCGACGCGCAGGAGCAGGTCATCGGGCTCGAGCCCCTCGACCACTTCATGGACCGCGTCGCGGACTCGACTGAAGGCATCGACGAGCAGGTTCGCGACCGGCATGGCGACCTCCGACACGTAGGTCTGCTGAGCCTATGGCGAGCCCTGTGGCGTCGCGCAATACGCTCGCCGAATGCCGCTGTTTTCCTTCGAGGGCAAGCACCCGTCGATCCACCCGAGCGCCTTCATCGCCGAGACCGCCACGATCGTCGGCGACGTGACGATCGAGGAAGGCGCGTCGGTCTGGTACAATGCCGTCGTCCGTGCCGACTTCGGCCCCGTCCTGATCCAGGCCGGCGCCAACATCCAGGACGGCTCGATCGTCCACGGCGCGGGTGATGTCGTGATCGGTCCCGGTACGACGATCGCCCACCTTTGCGTCGTACACGGTGCTCACATCGGGACAGAGGCGCTCATCGGGAACGGCGCCGTCGTCCAGGACGGCGTGCCGATCGGCGACAGGGCCATGGTCGCTGCCGGCACCCTCGTGCCGCCGAACACTGTCATCGAGGCCGAGACCCTCTACCGCGGCGCAGCCGCGAACACCGCCGGGCCGCTGTCCACCGGCGCACGGTTCTGGGTGGAGACCAACCCGCAGGCCTACCGCGACCTCGCCAACCGCCACATCGCCGGCGTCACCCAGCTCGGCCGCTGAGCACCCACCGTGTCCGCGCTCGACGACTATCCGCGCAAGCGCCGAAAGTGATCGCCAAAGCGGCGCGAATGGTTGGTTTGATGCGCCTCGAACCAACGATTTGAGACGCTTCGGCGATAAGGCAGGGGGGCCGCGTGGGCTAGGTGAGGGACTTCGCGAGCACGGTGAAGACCAGGTCGTCGCGGCGGGGTACGCCGAAGCGCTCGTCACCGTGGGGGAACGGCCGCTGCTCGCCGGTCTCGGTATAGCCACGCCGCAGGTACCACTCGATCAGGTCGCGGCGCTGCGCGATCACCGTCATTTCCATCGTTGTCGCGCCGAGCGTCTGCGCCGCGACCCGCTCGGCCTCGGCCAGCACGATCCGGCCGATACCGCCGCCTTGGCGCACCGGAGAGACCGCGAACATCCCGAAGTAGCAGACGCCGCCGTCCTTCGGCTCGAGCTGGCAACAACCGACCAGGTTGTCGCCGTCGTCGAAGGCCAGCAACAACGTCGACGCCGTCGAAGCCACGATTCCGGCAACCGCGTCGGCGTCGGTCCGCTGACCGTCGAGCAGGTCGGCCTCGGTCGTCCAGCCGGCCCGGCTCGCCTCACCGCGGTACGCCGACTCGACCAACGCCACGATGGCCGGCACGTCGGAGGTCGCCGCCTCACGAAAGATCACGTGACAATTTTCGCCGCTACGCGAAATCAAGTCCGCATCGGCCGGTAGGGCTCTGAGAGCATCGCGGCGTGACGTCGCACGCCTACCGGGTAGGACGAGGCATCTCCGACGTGACAGGTGAGGCCTCCGGGTGCGGAATGCTCGGGTACGGCAAGGCCGACCAGGTCAGCGCCGGCATCCACCAGCGGCTGCGGACCCGCGCCTTCATCTTCGTCGACGAAGCGTCCGGCGACCGGCTGCTGCTGTCGGTCAGTGACCTGCCGCTGATGTTCGACAGCGTGCACCGCGCGGTGCTCCAACGGCTGGCGGACTCCTACGGCGAGCTCTACACCGACCGCAACGTGATGCTCACGGTCACGCACACGCACTGCGGTCCCGGCGGCTACTCGGACCACCGGCTCTACAACGCGACCACTCACGGCTTTCACCCGAGGACGTTCCGCGCAATCGTCGACGGCATCGTCGAGGCGATCGACCACGCACACGCCGACATCGCGCCGGCCGACCTGACGCTGAGCCACGGTGAGCTGCGGGACGCCAGCGTCAACCGGTCACCGCAGTCCTTCGCCCGCAACCCGCGGTCGGATCGCGACGCCTTTCCTGACGGTGTCGACCCGCAGACGACGCTGCTACGGATCGATCGCGACGGCTCGACCGTCGGCGCCATCAACTGGTTCGCCACCCACGGCACGAGCATGACGAACCGCAACTGCCTGATCAGCGGGGACAACAAGGGGTACGCCGGATACCACTGGGAGCGACTGGTCCACGGTGTCGACTACCTCGCGCCGGGCCAGCCTGAGTTCATCGGCGCGTTCGCGCAGACCAATGCCGGTGACATGTCGCCGAACCTCAACCGCGGGCCGGGCAGCGGTCCGACCGACGACGAGTTCGAGAACACTCGCCTCATCGGCGCCCGGCAGGCGCACGCCGCCGCGGCGCTCGCGGCCGAGGCCGGCCAGCCGGTGACCGGTGGCCTCGACGTACGGATGACGTACGTCGATCTCGCGGACGTCGAGGTCAGCCCGGAGTTCACCGGTGACGGCAAGACCCATAGCACGAGCGGCCCGGCGGCCGGTGCCGCCGCAATCGCCGGCACCGACGAGGGCAAAGGCTTTCCTGGTTTCAAGCAGGGCCGTAACCCGGTGCTCGACGCGATCTCGCGGCGCGTCATCTACCCCGTCGCGGCCCGGCAGCGGGACTCGCAATATCCCAAGTCGCTCGTCATCCCCGGCGCGACGCTCAATCGCATGGCACCGTTCGTCCAGCACGTCGTGCCCGTCCAGCTGTTCCGGATCGGTCAGCTCCACCTGATCGGGATCCCCGGCGAGGTGACGATCGTCGCCGGACTCCGCATGCGTCGAGCGGTCGCCGACGTGGTCGGCGCCGACCTGCACGACGTGCTGGTCGCGGGCTACAGCAACGCCTACATCCACTACGTCACGACGCCGGAGGAGTACGACGAGCAGCGGTACGAAGGCGGCAGCACGCTGTTCGGCCGGTGGGAGGCACCGGCTTTGACACAGATCGCGGTGTCCCTCGCCGCGGCGATGCGTGACGGCGTACCCGTGGATCGCGGCACCCCGCCGCCGGACCTGTCACACACCCGACCTCGCGTCGAGCCGGCCCAGATGGATCACCCGATCGAGGGCACTCGGTTCGGCGACATCGTGAGCGCGCCGATCGGCACCTACCGGCCGGGCGAACAGGTCCGCGTCGTCTTCTCCGGCGCCAAGCCGAGCAACGACCAGCGACGGAACTCGACGTTCGTCGAGATCGAGATCCAGCGTGCGGCATCATGGGAGCGCGTCATCGATGACGGCGACTGGGCGACCAAGTTCGCCTGGCAGAAGCTGCCGAGGGGACGGTCACGAATCACGATCACGTGGGACATCCCCGCCGACGTCGAGCCGGGGATATACCGGTTGCGGTATCTCGGTGACGCGGCTGACTTCCAGGGCAGGCTGACGGAGTTCGGCGGTACGACGGCGCCGTTCGCCGTGACGCGAGCCGGGGCGGTGGCCCGCTAGTCGCGCTGCGGCGTGTAAACAGATTGGGTGGCGAAAGACGACTGGACCGAGCCCGGTGTCTACGAGGTCGTGCCGGGCGTGCACCGGATCCCCCTGCCGCTGCCCAACGACGGCCTGCGCGCGGTCAACGTCTACGCCATCACCGGTCCGGACGGGCCGGTACTCGTGGACTCGGGCTGGGCGATCCCGATCGGCCTGGAGCTGCTCGAGAAGGGACTGGCCGAGCTCGGTGCGGAGTTCGCCGACATCGCCCGGTTCCTGATCACGCACATGCATCGCGATCACTACAGCCAGGCGATCGAGGTCAAGGCGAAGTTCGGCACGCGCGTGACCCTCGGCGCCGAGGAGCGGTGGTCGCTCGAGATCGCGATGCGGCCGGGACGGGTCGGCGCCCAGGAGCAGGGCGAGTTCCTCCGCGAGCTCGGCGCGCCTGACATCGCTGATGCGCTCGCCGCCAACCGGCCGAAGCACCGCATGGAGGAGTGGGACCTGCCCACCGACTGGTTCACGCCCAACGAGGTGATCGAGGCCAACGGGCGGAGCCTCGAGGCGGTCGAAACCCCCGGGCACACCCGGGGCCACGTCGTGTTCTTCGACACCCCGAACGCGCTGCTGTTCTCCGGTGACCATGTCCTGCCGACGATCACGCCGTCGATCGGCTTCGAGCCCGCCCTGGCGGCGAACCCGCTCGGCGCCTTCCTCGAATCACTCGCCATCGTCCGGTCGCGGCCTGACACGATGCTGCTGCCCGCACACGGACCGGTGGCGCCGAGCTCCCACGACCGGGTGGACGAGCTGGTCGAGCACCATCGGTTGCGGCTCGACGCAATGGCCGCGGTTGTCGGCTGGGGCGCGCAGACCGCCGCCGAGGTCGCTGCCAAGACGACGTGGACGAAACGCGAGCGGACCCTCGACGAGCTGGACCTGTTCAACAAGTTCCTCGCGGTCTGTGAGACCGGCGCGCACCTGACCTTGCTCGTCGCACAGGGTCGCGCGACGATGACGCTCCGCGACGGGGTTCGTTGCTACTCACTCACCGGCGACTAGGGGTACGCACATGGCGATCGATCCGACGGGGGCCGACCTCAAGCAGTACCTCGCCGACGACCCGGGCGGCCCGGTCGTGATGCTGAACCTGCTGCGCTTCAAGGACGGCGGCGAGGCGTCGTACCGCGAATACGGGGCGCGGACCCAGGAGTTCCTCGCGAAGGTCGGCGGCGAGGTGGTGTACGCCGGCGACGGCTCAACAGCGCTGGTCGCGGCGGACGGCCAGGCGTGGGACGCCGTTCTGCTGGTTCGCTATCCCAGCCGTCGCGCGTTCTGTGACATGGTCGCGGACGCCGAGTACCAGAAGATCACGCACCTGCGCACCCAGGCGCTCGAGGAGGCGGTCCTGCAGGCCACCATCCCCTGGGACCGCGCCTGACATCCGCGCGACTGCGGCGACGTCAGGCTCCGGTGAGCCACAACCCGACGGCGGCGGCGAAGATCGTCAGGCCGACCGAACCGACGGTGTTCAGGTATGACGCGAGCAGTCGGCCGCGGTAGGCCAACGCGATGGACTCGACCGTCGCGGCACTGAACGTCGTGTAGCCGCCGCAGAACCCCGTGCCGGCCACCTTCGTCCAACTGCTCGAGGCATCGTGCGCGATGACGAGCCCGGTGAGGACGCCGAGAAGCAGCGAGCCGCTGACGTTGATCAGCAGAGTGCCGAGCGGGAAGTCATGTCGCCACCTGGCGGTCACGAGCGAGTCGATGACGTACCGGACACCCGCCCCTGCACCGCCCGCCAGCGCGATCCAGACCGTGATCACGGCCGGAGCACGCGGTCGCTCGCGGCGATGCCTGCCGCGACGACGATCAGCCCGGCCCAGACCGTGGCAAGGAGATAGACGAGTGCCAGCCCCGCCCGGTGGTCGCGGAACAGCAGGTCGGTCTCGACCGCATATGTGCTGTAGGTGGTGAGGCCGCCACAGAAGCCGGTGCCGACAAGCAGCCGGATCCGGTGCCGACCACCGGTGTCGGCGCCGCGGCGACTCAGCTGCTGGAGCAGCGCACCGAGGATGAACGATCCGAGCAGGTTCGCGGTGAAGGTGCCCCACGGGAAGCCCGAGCCCGTCGGCAGCCAGCGGCCCAGTCCGTAGCGCGCGGCGGTGCCGGCCACCCCGCCAAGGAACGCCAAGGCGATGAAGCCCGCTGACAGCGGTCCCGGCTCAGGGTCGACGGGTTCGGACATGGCGCTACGCACCTTAGTGCGCAACCTCAGTGCTTCCACTGTGACCGGGATTACAGCCCCCGGACCAAGATCATGATCCGAATGGCGCAACACATCCCCCCGAACCCGGTCGATCCTTGAAATATCAGGCGACTTCCCCACCGCTTCGATCAGAGGGTGACCGGCAGACATGGGCTCGGACAGCGCAATTCCGTCGCGACGATTTCGCGGACGCCGCGGCAAGGAACCGCTGACTGTGGTCGTGGAGGCACCGACGGAGCCGATCTTCAGCTGCGAGAAGTGTCGGCGAGAGTTTCCGATCACCGAGCGATCGCGCGTCGCGCTGGGTCGCTGCCGCGCATGTGTCTGACCGGAAAGTCGTTGCCCGACCTCTAATCTGAGGTCATGACCCGCGTGCGACTTCTCTGTCGTACGACGGCAGCTCTCGCCACCGCCACGGTGGTCCCGGGCTGCCAGCTCGGCTCGCACACCACGGCGGTCGAGCGGTCGACCACGACAACTACCGTCGTGCGCCATCCCACGCCCGGCCCGACCAAGACCATCGTCCGCAACTACCAGACGTTGCAGGCCGGGCAGACCGGTGAGCTGTTCTCCAGGTCGCAGCACGCCGGCCTCGACATCAACGTCGGCCAGCCCGCGGTCTCCCATGACCGGTTGTCGACGACCCACGGCTACCCGCCGCAGCACGGCTCGTTCGTGACGTTCAAGCTCACGATCCGCAACATCGGAAAGGTGCCGGTCCTGATCTCCCGGCTCGACTTCTATGTCGACACCCAAGGTGCCTCGCACACGACGACGGATGACGGCAACTCACCGGTGTCAGGCAGCGAGAGCCAGCTCGACAGCACTCAGCTCTCCCGCGGCGAGCACCTCACCAACTACCTGACGTTCGACGTCGCCCACACCAGCGGGACCTTCTTCTACGCCCCGCATCACGACAAGTCTCTGGCCTGGCGGTTCTGATGGGTATTCGCGATCTGATCCGCGGCGCGGTCACCGCCGCGACCCGCACCGTCGACGTGGCACTCGCCTTGCCGCGCATCGCGCTCGCACTGGAGCGGATCGCCGACGCCGCCGACGACGTACGACGGCTCGCGGACCTCACCCCAGCAATCGAGGCGATCGGCGCGCTTGCCAGCGAGGCGAAGCGCCTGCTCGGCGACCCGGCGAGGTACGAGGAGCTGATCGCGGCGATCAACGCGATCATCCGGCTCGGGGAGGCCGCCACGACGATCGGCCCGCTCGGCGACGCGGTCCGGCAGCTGAACACCGCCGCCGCCGCGCTGTCGACCACGGTGACACCGCTGCAGGGCGCCAGCGAAGTGTTCGGCCGCTGGGTGGACCGGCTGCCCAGATCTCAGCCGCGCCGCGAGCCCGGTGAGGATCCGGATCCCGCCTGAGAGCTCCCACAGGATCGCGTCGTAGCGTGACGGCATGGAGGAATCCTTGGCGAACGACGTGGTGGAGCGGTTGCGAGGCCGGTCGATCTTTGCCCACGTCAATCGCCGCGTCGGTGTCTACAACGTGGGTGTGCGGGTGGTGATCCCGGACGGCCGCGAAGCGATCTGGGACAACGACGGCGCCGCGGGCCTCGAGGCGATGGTCCTGCGCGACGGTGTCCTCGTCGGGTTCGTGCCGCAGATCCCGGACAGTGACGACTTCGACGCCGCGGCGATCGCCAACGTGATCGCCTCGACCGACTACGACGCGCCGCCGCCTCCGTCGAAGCCTTCGAACCCCACGAGCGGGCCGCGCCAGCTCCCGACGCCGGCAACGGCGGTCCCGGCCGCGAAACGGTGGGCGAGCAGACTCCGGCGTAAGCACTGACCGACGCGCGCATCGGAAGCCGTCTGGCTGGGTAGGCCTCTCCCGAGCGAGAGGACACCTCATGATTCGACGAATTGCCAGGGCGCTGCTCGGCGGAGCCTTCATCAGCACCGGCGTCGACGCGCTGAAGGACATCGACCGGAGAGTCAGCCGCGCCGAGGGGTACGGCGTACCGGAGCCGGTCACCACCGCTCGTGCGGTCGCCGGCGCGCAGATCGGTGCGGGCGTTCTGCTCGTCCTCAATCGCGCGCCACGCCTCACGGCGGTCGTTGCCGCGCTGGCCGTGATCCCCGAGGCGGTCACCGGACACGACTTCTGGACCGAGAAGGATCCCGACACGAAGAAGGCGCAACGGTCGATGTTCGCGCGCGATCTCGGGTTGCTCGGCGGCTCGATCGTCACCGCTGTCGAGACCGGCGGCCGGGAGTCGGTCCCGCACCGTGCCGTGCGCGCCTCGCGCCAGGCGGCGAAGGCGGCCGCCGAGAAGGTCCCGGTCGGCGACTGATGCCGGCGGCTTACGACATCGACCGAAGCGCGGAGTCGGCCGCAGCGCGTGCACCACTGCGCCGGGCCGCGGCGCGTGCGGCGCAAGAGCCGTGCTCGCCGCTCGTCCCACAGCGTTGGAGGTTCGAGTCGGAGGCGCCCGACGCTGCGGACGACTCTCTGCCCGAGTTGGCCCGCGCATCCGGACAGTAACCGCTCAGCTTCCCGTCTTCACTCGGCTTTCGACCAGCACCTTCAAGCGCTGCAGCGTTGCCTCGATCGACCGGCGATTCCGGCCGGGGATGCCGATGCGCTCGTACACCGCGCCGATCGGCGCGGGCGCGTAGTCGAAGGTCTCCGTCACCCTCGTCCGCGCCGTCTGGTCGTCGACCGGCGCCAGTTCGTAGCGCCAGACGTGACCGGCCAGGTGGCGCCAGGCGATGCGCCGGTCCTCGTCGAACTCGACGCAGATGTTGCGAGTGAGATACGGCGCGACCAGGCGCATCCGCATCGAGAACTTCGCGCCGAGGTACAGCCGGGGCGGCCCGGCAATCTTGGCTTTGACGCTGTCAGAACCATCGAAGAGCGCATGCTGCGCAGGGTCGGCGAGGACGTCGAAAATCGTTGTGGCGTCAGCGTCGATGACGATCTCGGCACTCACCTGACGACTCACGCGATCGAGTCTAGGAGTGCCTCATGCCGGCGCGAAGGAGATGTCGGCGTCCCACTTGGTGAAGCCGAGTCGCTCGTAGACCCGCACCGCGGCGCTGTTCGACTCGTCGACGTAGAGCATTACGTCCGGAAGCCCGGCGTCGCGGAGGTGGTGCAGCCCGACGAGGGTCAGCGCCGAGCCCAGGTGCTGTCCCTGCATCACCGGCGAGACCCCGACGACGTACACCTCACCGATCGGACCGTGGCCGTGGCTCGCCTGATGGATCTTGGTCCAATGGAAGCCGACGACCTCGTCGTCGCGTTCGGCCAGGAAGAAGCCCGCTGCGTCGAACCAGTCCTCCCGCTCGCGGTTCTCGATGTCGGCGACCGTCCAGCCGGACTGCTCCGGGTGAGACGCGAACGCGGCGTTGTTGACCTCGAGCCAGGCGGCCTCGTCCTGCCCGACGACGAAGGTCCGCACGGTGACGCCGTCCGGCCACACGGGGTCGGGGATCGGTTCGGCCAGCGAGCGTCGCATCTGGAGCAGGACGCGGTCCGCCCGCAGTTGCAGCTCGCGCAGCACGGTCGCCGCGCCGGAGGTCTCGCCGTGCGCCCAGATTCGGAGCCCGTCGGTTGCAGTGCGGGTGATCTCGGTGACCAGCGAGCGCAGCACATCAGGGTCCAGTGACACGATCTCGGCGACCGACCCACCGTCAATGTGCGCGTACCCGACCAGGTTCGACCCGGCGTGGACCAGCAGGTGCTCAGTGTCGGTGCCGGCGCCGTACTTGAGGTCCAGCAGCGACTGCTCGGAGACCGGCTTCACGCCCTCGGCGACCATGACCTGCTTCACGAGCCCGACGACCGCAGCTGTCTGCTCGCCGTCGAGCTGAGCGGCGTGCTCGATTTGCCGGTCGCCCATTGCGGTGACCCTAGTGCCCGGATCAGCTGCGGTGGGTCGGCACCTCGTACGGCGTCAGCGATCCGCGCTCGTCGATCTCGTCGCCGGGCAGCGTGGGAAGCGCCTGCAACGGCTGCGCCACGAACTTGTAGCCGACGTTGCGCACGGTGCCGATCAGCGCCTCCCGCTCGGGGCCGAGCTTTGCGCGCAGCCGACGGACGTGGACGTCGACCGTGCGTGTACCCCCGAAGTAGTCGTAGCCCCACACCTCCTGCAGCAGCTGGGCGCGGGTGAAGACGCGGCCTGGGTGCTGCGCCAGGAACTTCAGCAGCTCGAACTCCTTGAAGGTCAGGTCGAGTGACTCGCTGCCGAGCCTGGCCTGATAGGTCAGCTCGTCGATCGACAGGTCACCGGAGCGGATCTCCTCGCTCGGGCGCGCCATCGACTCATCGGCGGCGAGTGCGCGCCCCAGCGCTAGCCGGATCCGCGCTTCGACCTCAGCCGGCCCGGCGGTCTCGAGGACCACGTCGTCGAGTCCCCACACCGCCGCAATAGCCGTGAGGCCGCCCTCGGTGACAACGGCGATCAGCGGACTCGAGCTCCCGGTGGTGCGGATGACCCGGCAGGTCTGGCGAGCGGCCGCGAGCTCGCGACGAGCGTCAACGAGGATGATGTCGCTCGGCGGGGCGTCGATCAGCGGCGCTGCGTCGAGCGGCATCACGCGGACGACGTGCCCGAGCAGCGCGAGGCTCGGCAGCACGTCGGCGGACGTGCCGGGCGCGCTCGTCAGGAGCAACAGGTTCGCCACGCTGGGTCCTCTCTCGCCGTCGTACGGGGCCTGGCCAGCCGACCCGGGAAAGGAAAACGGCCCGCACAGCGCCAATTCCTCCGGGGGGCGGCGCTGCCCAGGCCCGACTAGGGAAGGATAGCGGAGTGCAAGCAGCCCCGTCAGACCCGACCTGGGATCAGCTCGGGCTGCGCACGATCGACGGCGAACGACTCGAGGCGGTTCATGTCGTCGGGCCCGACTCGGCGCGGCCGATCTGCCTCGTCATGGCGCATGGCTTCACGTTGTCGATCGCGCGTCCGACCGTGCGTGCCGTCGTTGCGGCGTTCGCGCAACACGTCGGGGTGATCGCCTTCGACTTTCGCGGTCACGGGCGTTCCTCAGGGAAGTCGACGGTCGGTCACCGTGAGGTGCTCGATCTCGACGCCGCGGTCGTTGCGGCGCGCCGGCTCGGCTATCAGCAGGTCGTCACCTGCGGCTGGTCGATGGGCGGCAGCGTCGTTCTGCGTCATGCCGCCCTGCACGGTGACGTGGACGCGGTGATCAGCATCTCTGCGCTGTCGCGCTGGTACTACAAGGACACCAAGCCGATGCAACGGGTGCATTGGGCGATCGAGACGCGACTCGGTCGGCTGGTCGCGAAGCTCGGCCTGCGCACCCGGATTCACCCCGATGGGTGGCCGGTGGACGACCTGCCGGAGGCGCCCGTCGACGTGGTCCCGCGAATCAGCCCGACGCCGCTGCTGATCGTGCACGGGGATCGGGATCACTACTTCCCGGTGGAGCACCCGAATGCGCTGTACGCCGCGGCCAACGAACCCAAAGAGCTGTGGCTGATCGAGGGCTTCGGCCACGCCGAGAGCGCGGCGACGCCGGAGCTGCTCGACCGGATCGGCCGTCACCTGCCGGCTCTGCTCGCGCGCGGTCACCGCCGCTGATGGCTCGCGGGCTGATCCGCTACTGGGCGGCGGCGCGCGACGCCGCCGGTGTCGTCGAGGAACCGTACGACGCAGCCACGCTCGCCGACGCGCTCGACTTCGCCCGTGCGACCCACGACACGGCGTTCACCACGGTCCTCGCTCGCTGCAGCTTTCTCGTGGACGATGCCCCGGTGGGAGGACGTGACCACAGCACCGTCGAACTATCCGACGGCAACACCATCGAGGTGCTGCCCCCGTTTGCTGGAGGCTGAGGGTGTTCAAGCGGTTCCTGATCGCGATCCTGATCTTTCTCGTTGCGATCCTCATCGCGGCGGACCGCGTGGGAGCCGTTCTCGGTGCCCATGTCCTCGCGTCGAAGGTGCAGGACGACGAGCATCTGCCGAACAAGCCGTCCGCCTCAATCGGTGGCATCCCGTTCTTGACCCAGGCGATCGGCGGCAAGTACTCCGACGTCAAGATCACCGCCAACGATGTCCCGGTATCAGGCGTCAATGTGACGACGCTCAAGGCGAACCTGCACGGCGTGCACATCCCCGCCAGCAAGATCATCGGTAACAGCGTGAAGACGGTCCCGGTCGATCGCGTCGACGGCTCGGCGTTCGTCTCCTTCGCCGACGCGAACAGCTATCTCGCGAAGCACAAGATCGCCGGCCAGACGATCCGGCTCAGTGCCGCGGGTGGCGGCAAGGCGAACATCGTCGGCTCGGTCACTGTCGCTGGTCACACCTTCGCCCTGCACGGCGTCGGAGCCGCTTCGGTCTCGGGCAACGTCATCTCGGTCGACGTGAGTGGGCTGTCCGGCCCGGCGACCCGGGCTAACCACCCGGTCAACCAGGTGCTGAGCAACGTCAAGATCTTGGTGCCGCTCCAGGGACTGCCGTTCCGGATGACCGTTGACTCAGTGGCCGTGACGTCGGCCGGCTTCAGCGGCACGGCGTCTGCGCACGACATCACCCTCGGCGGCCCGACCGGCGACTAGCGCGTGTTGTTGCCAGCCGACAGTCGCTCGATCTCCAGGTCGCTGTCGACCATCATCTGCACCAGCTGATCGAAGTTCACCGTTGGCTTCCACCCGAGGACCGCTCGCGCCTTGCTGGCGTCGCCGATCGAGCAGTCCACCTCGGCCGGGCGAAGGTAGCGGTCGTCCTGGGTGACCAGCGGCCGCCAGTCCGCGATCCCGACCCGCGCAAACGCTCGGTCGAGCAGCTCACGGATGGACCAGGTCTCACCCGTCGCCACGACATAGTCGCCTGGCTCGTCCTGCTGCAGCATCAGCCACATCGCTTCCACGTAGTCGCCGGCGAACCCCCAGTCGCGGCGTACGTCGAGGTTGCCCAACGCAAGCGAGTCCTGCAGGCCGAGTGAGATGCGCGCCGCCGCGCGTGTGATCTTGCGAGTCACGAACTCGTGGCCTCGTCGCGGCGACTCGTGGTTGAACAGGATCCCCGAGCAGGCGAAGGCACCGTAGGACTCGCGATAGTTGACCGTCATGTAGTGACCGAACGTCTTCGCGACGCCGTACGGCGACCGGGGGTGGAACGGCGTCTCTTCGGTCTGCGGCACCTGCCGCGCCTTGCCGAACATCTCACTGCTCGACGCCTGGTAGTAGCGGATCCGACTCATGTCATCGCCGGTCACGGTGCGCAACGCCTCGAGGAGACGAAGCACGCCCATGCCGGTGACCTCACCCGTCAACTCGGCCTGCTGCCACGACTGCCCGACCACTGACACGGCGCCGAGGTTGTAGATCTCATCGGGTGCCGCGGTCTCGATCGCCGCGATCAGAGATGGCAGGTCGGTGAGATCCCCTTCGACCAGCTTCACCGCCGGGACGGTGTGCTCGACGACGGTGCGCTGGCGATTCGACTCGCCGCGAATCAGGCCGAAGACCTCGTACCCCTTGTCGAGCAACAGCTCGGCGAGGTAGAGGCCATCCTGGCCGGTGATACCGGTGATCAGCGCACGAGGCACCCGCTGACTCTACTGAGCGGGCGTCAGAGCCCGCCGACTCCGAGCCCTTCCGAGCTCGAGGGGTTCGGCGACGGTGTGCAGGTCGGCGAGCCCGGGTTGCCGGGCGGCACGACCGGGACCGAGGTGTCCGTCGGGTCGGGAGTCGGCGTTGCGGTGGCGGTCGGCGTTGGCGTCGAACAGGCCTCGGTGACTCCGCCACCGGTCGGCGGAGTGCTTTTGCCGCCGGTCGGGTGGTGATGCTTGCGGCCGCCGGACGGATTGCCACCGCCAGTGCCGGAGCGCGCCGACGTCTGGGTGACAGGCGGTGTCGATCGGTTTCCCTTGTGGCCCTTTTTGCCATTCGGCTTGTCGGACCCGTGCGGTGATCTCGACACGGTCGGGGTTGGGGAGCTCGTGTGGTCCCCAGAGATCACCGTGCCGCTGTGCGGTCCGCTCGATGCGGCGACCGCAACGGCGGAGCCCGCGATCAGCACGGCGGCGGCCGCGGAGCTGATCATGTAGGCCGACCGCCGTCGTCGCTTGATCTCGTTGCCCCGCGCGACGACGCACGCCAGCGCGTCGCCACCGCCGTACCGAGGGGGTGCGGGGTCGTCGAGGTGACCGAAGATGTCGTCGTCGTCGAACGTCATCGGGTGATCACCTCCTTCAGTGCGGCGAGTCCTCGGCTCGCGTGGGTCTTGACGGACCCGACCGAGATTCCGATCAGGTCAGCGGTTTGCGCTTCGGACAGATCGCCGAGGTAGCGAAGGACGACCGTCTCGCGCTGGCGCCGGGGAAGGCGCTCCAGCGCGGCGTACAGATCGAGCCTGTCGTCGAGCGCAGGTGTTGCAATGGTCTCGTTGGCCTTCAGCCGCTCGTTCCGCTTGAACGCACGTGTTCGTGCCCGCAGGATGTCGAGGGCCAGGTTGCTCGCCACACGCACACACCATGGTTCGGCGTGGTCACGCACCGAACCCCATCTGCTGTAGGTGCGGGCGCAGGCTTCCTGGGCCACGTCCTCGGCTTCCGTGCGGTCGCCGAGCAAGCGATACGCGACGCGATAGGCATCGCGAATCAGGACCGGAAACACCTCCTCGAACGTCGGGATGGATGACGCGACAGCCGCTGCCTCCTCGAAAGTCACGGCTGCCATCTCCTGCTCAACGTCCGAAGGGCGACCGGGGTTGACATCGCCTCGGCAAAACCTGGCACCGCCAAAATACGGACAGCGATGCCGAAACGGAGCATGACACGAGGTCCGCGATCGCACCGGTACTCTCGGCTCGTGCTGGAGCCCGCGCCCGTGAACGCGGCGCAGTCCCGTACGGCGCCGGAGCCGAACCAGACCACGTCGTGGTGTTCCACGTCTGGCCCGCGGACCCCTGCCTGTGCCTGGTGCGGATCTGCGCTCGGCGACGACGCGCCGCGCGACGCCGGGAAGGTGTGGTGCGGGCAGTGCGGCGTCGCGACGACGTCACCGTGGCCGACCGACGCCCAGCTCGAGGCGGCCTACGGCGACTGGTACCGGCCGGAGAGCGGTCGCTTCGGTGGCGTCGGTGATGCGCTGCTGCGGCGCGCGCGGTCCACGCTGGCACGGCGGATCGACCGGACGGCACCGGCCGGCCGGGTCCTCGACGTCGGTGCCGGTGACGGCACGCTCGTCTCGGCGCTTCGAGACCGCGGCAGGGACGCGATCGGCCTCGAGCGGCATGCGACGGGCGAGCACATGCAGGGCGGCGAGATCGCCGACGTCACCGGGACCTGGGCGGCCATCGTCTTCTGGCACTCGCTCGAGCACCTTCGCGAACCCGGTGCGGCCCTCGCTCACGCGGCCCGGCTGCTCGCTCCCGGTGGGTTGCTCGTCGTCGCGCTACCCAACATCGCGAGCCGGCAGGCCGCCCGCTTCGGCGACCGGTGGTTCGCGCTCGACCTTCCGCGTCACCTGGTGCATGTCCCCGCCGCCGCGTTGACCGCAAAGCTCACCGGGGTCGGCCTGCACGTCGGTCGGGTCAGCCATCTGCGCGGTGGGCAGGTGGCCTTCGGGTGGGCACACGGCTTGGTCGGCCGGCTGCCCGGACATCCCGACCTGTACGACGCCATCCGCGCCCCGCAGGCGCGGTCGGCGCCGATGTCCAACGCGGCACGGCTGTACGCGATCGCGGCGGCCGCGGTGCTCTCACCAGTGGCGATGCTGATGGCGGCGGTCGAGGTGGTCACGCGCCGCGGCGGGTCGGTGTACGTGGAGGCGCGGCGATGACCGAGGCGTCAGCCGCGAAGCCGAAAGTCATCGTGATCATGCCGGCGTACAACGCGGCCGCCACGCTGTCGCGAATCGTCGAGTCGATCCCCCGGGACGTCGTCGACGAGATCATCGTGGTCGACGATCACTCCTCCGACGCGACCGTCGAGGTCGCCCGAAAGCTAGACGTCACCTTGATCTGGCACCCGCACAACGTCGGGTACGGCGGGAATCAGCGGACCTGTTACCTCGAAGCCCTGCAACGCGGCGCTGACATCGTCGTGATGCTCCACCCGGACGGCCAGTACGAGCCGGAGCTGATCCCGCGCATGATCGAGCCCATCATCGCGGGTGACGCCGACTGCGTCCTCGGCTCACGGTTCGCCGAAGCCGGCGCCGTGCGGTCGAGTGGCATGCCCCGCTACAAGATCATCGCCAACCGAGGGCTCACGACAATCGAGAACTGGGTGCTCAAGCGGAAGTTCACCGAGCTGCACACGGGCTACCGCGCCTACTCGCGCGAGCTCCTGATGACGGTGCCCTTCATGCGCAACAACAACGGATTCGTCTTCGACTCGGAGCTGATCATGCAGGCATCGCACTTCGGATTCCGGATCGCCGAGGTGCCGGCCTGGACCACGTACTCCGGTGACGTCTCGTCGATCAGCTTCCGCGACTCGACCGTCTATGGGCTCAAGACGCTCGGTGTTGCTGGGAGATTGTTGTTGCACCGCAACAAGATCGTGTCGTGTCGGAGGTTCCAGCCGTGAAGCTCACCGGAGAGCGCGTCACCACGCCCGAGGGTGGCTTCAACCCGACCTGGCAACGCCACGTCGCGGCGTATCAGCAGATCGCGACCTTCATGGGCGGCGAGCCGCTGCTCGATCTCGGCTGCGGCGTCGGGCACAGCTTCACGTTGCTCGGTCGCAAGCAGACGATCGGGCTGGACTTCGACCTCGACGCCCTGCGTGGGCAGCCACGCCCCGTCGTACGAGCGGACATGCGCCGCATCCCTTTGGCCGCTGACTCGATCCGATCGGTGTCGTCAGTGCAGTCGCTCGAACACGTCCCTGACCCGGAGCGCACCGTCGCCGAGGTCGCGCGCGTGCTGACCGCCGACGGCGTCGCAGTGTTCGTCACCCCGAACCGGCTCACGTTCGGCCGCCCCGACGAGATCATCGACCCCTGGCACTTCGTGGAGTTCGACGCGGCGCAGTTGCGTGCGCTGTGCCAGCCGGAGTTCGGCACCGTGGAGATCTGGGGCCTGTTCGGATCGAAGAACTACCTCGAGTTCCAGAACGGCGAGCTCGCGAAGCTCGAGCGGATCCTGCGGCTGGACCCGTTGCGGCTGCGGCGCTTCTTGCCTCGACGAGGCTGGCAGTGGGGCTACAGCTTCATGCTCGAGCGATCCCGCGGAGAGGGCAAGCCGGTGCACCCGCTCGCGTCGACGATCACTCCGGACGACTTCTTCCTTGGCCAGGACACGATCGACGACTGCCTCGACCTGATCGCGGTGTGCCGCGAGCCGGTGAAGCGGTAGCTCGTTGCTGCACCTCGCGCTGCTGACCGTCAGCGTCCTGGCGCTCGCCGCTGCGGGCGCACGGTCGGCGTGTGCACTGGCGGACAGCCTGTCGGCGCGGGTGCTCGGAACGAGCGCGGTCGCTGCCGGCCTTGCGGTCGCCGAGTCGCTGCTGCTCGGTCTGCTCGGTCGGGGCACGTCCGAATGGGTGCTGACGGTCGCGGCGCTGCTGAGCTGGCTGGTCGCGATGATCGTGCTGCCCGCGCCCATCCACCCGATGCGCCATCAGCTCGCGGACCGGTGGGCGTCGTACGGCGGGCTGTCGCGGGCATGCATCGGCGCGGTCACCACGCTGGGAATTTTCGTCACGGCGTACCAGATGTGGCGTCCGACGTACGGCGGCGATGGGCTGATCTACCACTCGTCCCAGCCCGCGATCTGGCTGCACGAGGGACATCCGGGACGGCTGCACCAGACGCTCGCGGACATTCCTACACAGGCATACCCGAAGACGATGGAGGTCCTGGCCGGCTGGGCCTACTCGATCGGCCACACCCCGATTGCCGCCGTGCCGATCACCTTCGGCCTGGTCGCGCTCGCCGTCGGTGCGGTGGTCGTCGGTTTGCGGCGGCTCGGCGTGGCGTCGCTCGTTGCAGTGCTTGCCGCGGTGGCAGGTCTCATGCTGCCCGCCAACGTGCGGGAGCTGTCCGGGGTCTTCACCGACGTGCCGGCCCTGGCGTGGCTGGCCTGCTCGGTCGCGCTTGCCGCGATGTCCGAGGAGGAGCCAGGCGCGTTCGGGCTCGCGGCGATCGCCGGCGGACTCGCGATCGGGACCAAGCCGACCGCGGCGCCGCTCGTCCTCGGCGGGTTGGCCTACTCCGCCTGGGTCAACCGCGACTGGATCCGGTCGCACCTCAGCGGGCTGCTGCCCGCCGGGTTGCTGGCGCTGGGCCTCGGCGGCGTCTGGTACGTCGTGGACTGGCACACGTACGGCTCCCCGCTGTGGCCGTTCTCGACGTTCCCGTCCGGTCACCCGGTGCCGCTGATCTGGCGCGTGTACGGCGTGCGGTTCCTGCACGATCCGGTCACGACGGTGAACGCCTTGGGTTGGCACTCCATCGTGTCGAACCTCGGCGGGACCGTCATCTTGTTGCCAGCGATCCTCGCGGTTGCGCTGGTTTCCTTGCTCCCGGTGGCGCGGTCGGTCCGTCGTACGGCGGTCGTCGGCAGCCTGGTCACCGCAGTCGTGTTCCTGCTGTGGGCGAGCTCGGAGTTCACCGGGATCGTGAACGGCAACGTCACGCTGGTGTTCACCGCGCTCCGGTACCTCGTGCCCGCGCCGCTGGTCGCAGCGTGCGTGCTGGCGTTGCTGTCTCGCGAGAAGTCGGTCTTCCGGATTCCGGCGTTCCTCGTGCTCGTTGCTGCGCTGGTCGTCGACATCATCGAGGTGCACGGCGCCGCCTACTCGTTCCCCTATCGGCCGAATCTCCCGCGGGTCGTCGCGATCGGTTTGGCGGGGGCGGTCGCCGGGCTGCTCGTGATGCATCTCGGGGTGCTGCGCCGGCACCTCCGCGCCCGGTGGTTGATGCCGAGCGCAACGGTGGCATTCGGCGCGGTGATGATCACACCGGCATCGGGGTGGATCGACAACTACGTGCTGGTCGAGCAGCGGCACCCGTTCCCCGACGTCTCGGTCATCTCCTATCTCAGCGGCCAGCCGGCCTGGCGCGACGGCTCGGCACCGGTCGCCGCGGGCCAGGCGCTGTACGCGTCGCTGGCCGGGCCGCGGTTCCGGCATCCGCTGTCCTACATCCCGGTCAACGAGCCGTGTGACCAGGTTCGTGCGGCGGCGCAGCGCGGCTGGGTGGTGCTCACTCCGTACGTGAATCCGACGTACCCGTCGTTGAACTACGAGCGGCCGCTGACGTGCCTGTCCGACCTGACCCCCGTCTACCGGCACGGCACGACCAAGATCTACGCCCCGCCCGGTCTCGTCTCGCGCTGACTTCCGAATGCGGGTGGGCGGGTCAGTCGCCGAGGGGAGATGTCTCGCTGCCGGCGCCGGCTTCGGCCATCGCGACGTCGCCGGCTCCGGACAGTGCCAGGTCGGTGGACTCGGTGCGGTTGCGCCCGAACGGAACGGACTTGGCACCGCCGCGCAGCATCGAGAACACCGTGCCGACGAAGCAGACGGCGGCCGCCATGTAGAACGCGAGATGCAAGCCGTGGCCGAACGGTCCGGCGATGAGGTCCGGGAAGAAGCCTCTCCCCGTCAGGTACTGGTAGTGCGCCTGTGACACGTGAGCTGCAGACGCGGAGGGCAGCACCTGCTTGATCGGGTTGTAGCCGAGGAACGCTGCGAACAGCGACCCGATCGGCGGCAGCTGGGCGATCTGATGTGCCTGAGCCGCCGGCACTCCCTGGGCCACCAGCCCGTTGTCGAGCGCCGACGGCAACCGGGCGGCGAGGCCGAGGGTGATCACCGTGAAGAAGATGCCGATCGAGAAGACCTGTGCGCTGTTCTGGAAGGTGTTGAGCATCCCCGCCCCGGCACCGCGCTGGTCCGCCGGCAGCGAGTTCATGACGCTGGCGACGTTCGGGGCGAAGAACAGACCCATCGAGATCCCGACGAGCAGCAGCAGGATTGCGAACAGCACGTAGTTGAAGGTCATCGGCAGCAGGTTGAACAGCAGGAAGACGACGCCCGACAGGGTGATCCCCGCGGTCGCGAAGGGACGCGCGCCGTACCGGTCGGCCAGCCGGCCGGACAGCGGCCCCACGATCAGGAAGCCGACCGTCAGCGGGATCATGTAGATGCCCGCCCACAGCGGCGTGCGTTCGAAGCTGTAGCCGTGTTCCGGCAGCCAGATCCCCTGCAGCCAGATGATCAGGATGAACTGCAGGCCGCCCCGCGACAGTGCCGCGAGCAGGCCGGTGATGTTGCCCATCGTGAATGCCCGCACCTTGAACAGGTGCAACCGGAACATCGGGTCGGTGACCCGCGTCTCGACGATGACGAAGAGGGCGAGTACGGCGAGGCCACCGAGGACGCAGACGAGCACGAACGGCTTGGTCCACCCCATCGTGTGGCCGCCGTAGGGCTGCAGCCCGTACACGATCCCCGTGAGTACACCGATCAGCCCGACGGCGAACAGCAGGTTGCCGGTCCAGTCGATGTGTGCGGGCGTCCGGACGCCGTTGTCGACGAGCTTCGTGTACGACCAGACGGTGCCGAACAAGCCGAGCGGCACCGACAGCCAGAAGACCAAGTGCCACTCGACGGGCGCCAGCACGCCGCCGAGGATCAGGCCGAGGAACGATCCACCGATCGCCGCGACGCCCTGCACGCCCATCGCCATGCCGCGCTCGTTCTCCGGGAACGCGTCGGTCAGGATCGCCGAGGAGTTCGCGAACAGGAACGCCCCGCCGACCCCCTGCCCGAGCCGCATGATCACGATCCACAGCGCGCCGCTGGTCCCTGGGAGCCACGTCACAGCGAGCAAGATCGAGAACACCGTGAAGATCGCGAAGCCGAGGTTGAACATCCGCACCCGGCCGTAGATGTCACCGATCCGGCCGAGGCTCACCACGAGCACGCTGGTGACGAGCAGGAATCCCATCAGGATCCACAAGAAGTACGGCGTGTTCGCCGGTGCCAGCGGGTTGAGCGCGATGCCGCGGAAGATGTCTGGCAGGGCGATCAGCAGAATCGAGCTGTTGACCGTGGCCATGAGGATGCCGAGGGTCGTGTTCGACAGCGCAATCCACTTGTAGTCCAGCCGAGCGGTACGAACGGCATCGGACCCAAGCGATACTTGCATATTGCAACTATCCTACCAACGCCGGTGGTGCGTAGATCAACGTGGGCTCCTCGCCTGGTTTCCCGGGCAGCGTCTTGACCGGGGTGAGGCCGGCCAGGCAATCGAGTCGCAGCGGGTAGGACAGCGGGCTGAACGCGCCGCCGCGCTGCGGCAGCAGGATCAACCAGCCGCTCGTGGCTTGAGCGCGCAGCTGAGTGCACGGCTCCGTTGCGGGCACGTAGGTGAGCGGATGCGTGAGCTGCGGCCCCGCCCAGGTCACGTGTGCTCCCGACCCCGCCGCCACCGGGGCATCGCCATGAACCCAGCCCGGTTGCGTCTGGAGGTACCGGAGCACCGGCCCGTCGAGCAGCTTGGTCGGTTGGGCCAGGTAGTGGTCGAGGTACGACGACGCCGGAATCGCCAGCAGGCACGCGCCGCCGACCGCGGCGATCGGGAGCGCCACGGCGCTGCGTCCGGCCGCGATCGTGCGCGCCGAATAGGTCGAGAGCACCCCACCGACCGCACCGGCGGCGAGCAGCGCGACCCAGATGGCCGCCGGTGGTACCCGTCCCGCGGCCAAGTGTTCGTGGCCGCCGACGTACAGGTCGACCACGAGCGCCGCGCCTAGGAGGGCTGTGGCGATCCATCGCAGCGCCCCCGGCCGTCGAGCCGCGACCGCAAGGACGATCGTGGCGGCGAACGGCGCCGCGTCGAGATAGCGCTGCGCGGACAGCACGAGGATCACGACGCCGTGAGCGATGCCGGTGAACTGCGCGGCCGACCAGAGCAGCGTCTGCAGGACGACGACGGCGGCGCCGACGACCAGGAACCGCCGATCGGCCCGATCCGCGATGGCGAGCCCGATCCCAGCCACCACGACCGCGCCCACGATCAGGATCGGCACGCCTCCCAGGTAGTGCAGATAGTTGTGAAAGCCGACCGCCCGGTAGGTGGCCGCGGGCTCCGCGAGCAGCCGGTTGCCGAATTCCCGCCAGAGATACGGCTCCTGCGGGCCGGCGGGAAACCGCGAGAACGGCCAGAACGGCGCGTGGTAGGTCACGGCGTTCTCGACGTACCAGAGCACCCCGAGCCCGATGCCGAAGGAACCGAGTGGGAGCAGCGTCCTGAGCTGGCGCCGCAGGTCGGCACGGATCCGCCACGCGAGCCACAGAAGCGCGACGAGAGCGATCGGCACCGTGGTGGTCTTGACGCCGATCGCTAGTCCGGCGGCGACGACCGCCAGTCCGGCCGCGCGCGGCTCCCGGTCCGCGCCCTGGCACAGCGCAACGGTGACCGCGAGGAAGGCGAGAGCCGCGACGTCGTTGTAGACCTGGTCGAACTCGATTAGGTTCCAAGGGATGAGTACGGCGGCGGCGACGGCGAGCGCCGCGAGGGGAGCCGGCACGCGGGCCCGGCGGAGGCCGATCAGCATCGCCGCGACGAGCACCACGTAGAACGTCATCATCAACGGCGTCAGCACGATCAGCGACCGGCCGATCGCCATCGTCCAGAACTCCAGCATCTCGAACGATTTCGGGTAGGCCTGGGTCGGGAAGTTCGCCAGCGTCTGATGCAACGCACCGGGGTGCCCGGTGCCGATCCAGACCGCGGGCTGGGCGGCGTGGTAGACCGTGCCGTCCCAGCCGATCCGCGGCCGGTTCGTCTGCCAGATCGTCGTACCGACGACGAAGCCGGCGAATGCCCCTACGGCGGCACGTGTGACCGCACTGGCTGCCGTCCACTCGTCGGCCAGCTGCTGGCGAACCGGCACTGGTGCGGTCTCGATCGACAGCCGGGCGGCCAGCCAGGTGAGGACAGCAGCGCCGGTGAGGAGGGTGGAGTTCGCTCCCTGGCCGGTCAGTCCGATCAACAGCGGCTCGGCGATGGCGAAGCCTGCGACGAGGGTCATCGCACCCAGCACCCGTGTGGCGAGCGAGTCGACGAGCGCGCTCGCGATCCGCACCCCCGCGCCGACGAGCGCTGTCAGCGCGAGCCCCAGCATCGCCAGATGGATCGTCATCACGAAGCAATGTGACATTGCCCTGCGAAATGCGGGGGCGATGTCACATTGCCTAGCGTTTCACGGGAGCAATGTGACATTGCTTTCTCCCTGGTTGATGCCGCTGGGGTCGCCACGTAGGCTCTTGGCCGTGATCAACTCCGAGGGCGCGATGTGGGACACCCCCGTGCTCTGGAGCCGGCGACCGGTCGACCTGTGCCGCGTCGCGACCTGTCTGTGTCAGGGCTGACCCTTTCCCGACTGATCTTCCCGTCGACCGCGGATGCGCCGCGGTGCGAAGGACCGCGCCGGACGACGGCGCACATGACCGTGATGGCGAGACTCTGAGGAGAGCAACGTAATGGCACGAAGCGACGTACTGGTCGACGCGGACTGGGTCGAGGAGCACCTCGACGACGAGAAAGTCGTGCTCGTCGAGGTGGACGAGGACACGGCCGCATACGACCGGAACCACATCAAGGGCGCGCTGCGCCTGGACTGGAAGCGGGACCTCCAGGACGCGGTCCGGCGCGACTTCGTCAGCAAGGAGCAGTTCGAGGCGCTGCTGTCCGCGAAGGGAATCGCGAACGACGACACGATCGTCCTGTACGGCGGCAACAACAACTGGTTCGCGTCCTACGCCTACTGGTACTTCAAGCTCTATGGCCACCAGGACGTGAAGCTCCTCGACGGCGGCCGCAAGAAGTGGGAGCTCGACGGGCGCGAGCTCGTTGCGGAGCAGCCCGAGCGGGCCGCGACGACGTACCAGGCCGCCGAGCCCAACAACGACATCCGCGCCTTCCGCGACGAGGTCGTCGCATCGATCGGTTCGAAGAACCTGATCGATGTCCGCTCTCCGGATGAGTTCTCGGGCAAGCTGCTCGCGCCGGCGCACCTGCCGCAGGAGCAGTCGCAGCGCGCAGGTCACGTCACGTCGGCGGTGAACATCCCGTGGGCCAAGTCCGCGAACGAGGACGGCACGTTCAAGTCCGACGAGGACCTGATT
>JAFAZI010000161.1 GCA_019239875.1 Frankiaceae bacterium | reverse complement strand
GAAGTCCCGGTTGAGTAGGTCCCCAGCCCGGATCCCGTCCTTGGCCGGGATCGTCGTGCGATGGCTCTTGGCGCGGCGGATCCCTTGATGGCCCAGGACTTTCATCGCACCGACCACTGCTGTCTCGGACACACCCGGTCGCGACGTGCGGCCCGTCCGGGGTGAGCCGGCGCACCCCGTCATCCCCGACCGTCCAGCAGACGTCACGGACCGCGTCGACGACCTGCGCCTGGCTGATCGTGCGGGCTGCCGGGGGTTTGGTTTTCCACTCCCGGTAGGTCCGCGCGGCGACCGGGCAGCCGAGCTCGGTGAGCACGGCGCAGGTCGACTCGACCGCGTGACCGTCGCTGCGCATGGAGTCGATGAACCCCACGATCAACGGCCGCGGGGGTCGAGTTCCCCCGCGAAGAAAATCGAGGCCTTCTTCGCGATCTCAAGATCCTCCTCGAGCCGCCGGACCTTCGCCTTCAGCTCCTTGATCTCCGCGAGCTCCTCGGTCGTCGCGCCGCGGCGCTCACCACCATCGACCAGCGCCTGATTCACCCACCGACGCAGGCTCTCCACTCCCAGCCGCTGCTGCTTAGCGACCGAGGTGACCGCGGCGAACAACGACGGGTACTCGCCCTGATGCTCCAACACCAGCCTCACCGCCCGCTCCTTCACAGCGGGATCGATCTTCTTCGGCATCGCGCCATCCTCCTGCACTCACAAGGAGGCGGCGGAGATTCCGCGCCGGTTCAGCCACCCCAACCCGTGACAGAGCAACGGAGCGATGCGCGACAACCAACTTAATCAGTTCAACCAACGGTGGTTCGGGATTGATGCAGCCCGCGCGCTCGCCCACGTGCGAATCGCAGCCTGGTCGATGTTCGTACTTGGGACCAGCGCCGGCGCCACTGTGGGCCTCATCGGGTTTGGCGTCATCGACGAGCACGGTTGGACTATTGCGCTCGCCCTGACGCTGATCGTGCTAACAGTCGCTGCGAATGCGATCGTCAACGCAAGGGGAAGACGAGCGCGAGGTCGTGTTCTCGACGCGCTTGGCGTAACGGACCCGCTGGCCAGGAGAGGCCGGGATCTTCCCCCCGAAACCTAGAAGCGCTCAAAACGTGGTGTATCAATCTCGGCGTCGCGATTGATAAGCCGCGCAGTGGCTGACGATCTGACAGCAGTTTGCGCGATGCGGACGAAATCAACTCTGCTCATGGCGCGCAAGTAGCGTTATTGCATGCCGCAGCAGGAGCCAAAGACGGTGACATCAGGTCCAAATCATTTTTCGATACCGGCGGATGAGCGACACAGCGTGACGGTCCATGAGCCCGGTCGAGAGCCTTTCGCGGTGCCGACCGTCTTGCGAGAAACGCTCTGGGACCTGGCACCGCACCCAGACGGAGTGTTAGTCCGAGTCGGCCGGGTCGTGGGAAAGATCACGCGACTCGATAGCGGATCTTGGAGCTACAGCGAAGTGACGGATTGGCGTGATCTCGAACTGGCCGGCGTCGATCGGGAAGCCTTCTGGATGCTGGGCTTTCACGGACCTCGACCGGGCGATGACGGCGCCTAACGATCCAGCGGTCACCTACCGGCACTGCCCGTCAACGGCGAGCTCATGGACCAGCCGGAATCCTATTTGGGACGATGTTCTGTCGAGCGAAGTAGGCCGAGGCCCGCTTGAGGATCTCGACCTCCATCTCCAGCACCGGTTTTTGCGGCGCAGCTCGACGAACTCCTTGCCAACTATTGCGGCTAGCGACGTGGCCGAGCCGAGTTGGCTGTTACGCGTTGTTGAGCACCGCGGCAAGTTTGGGACCGCCACTGTCGCGCGGTGACTGTACCTTCTAGCTCGGCCTAGGTGCCGTCAGACGCGAGACGAACAGCTCCTGCACTGAGTCGTTGGTGCTTCCGCCACAAGGGCCTGGTAGTGGTCGAGTGGGTCGCGCTGCTGATGGCGCTGGGTGGGATCGTGGGGGCCACGGGGGCGGCATTCAGTGATTCGGTGCGGTTGCCGGCCAGCGATTCCAGCACGGCGTACAACTTGCTGGCTCAGGGCGGTAGCGATGCCGCGAAGGTGAAGTTCGGAACCATCGTCTGGCACACCGACGGCGGCTCGGCGGTGTCGTCGGCGACACGCTGTGCCAACCCGCCTAGTGGACGGATGACCGCACCTTGCTTGCGAGCATCGGCCGCTAGTGGTTACGCTTGAACAGGCGTTGCCAAATCGAGCGTGGGGCCGTCCTTTTACCCTGGGCTGCAATCGGTATCTCGGATGCGTCAGAGGAAAAGTGTCTGATCGCATCGTCCTGGTCTCGCAGCCTGCCCCGCCCAACCTCCTCGTCCGTCCAGAGTTTGGCCCACTCGACATTGCTACGGCGAATCCAGTAGTGCGAGCGGCAAGGGATGTCCCAGTTGCCGATAGAGGGCGTCAGCGAGATCGTCTCACCGTCGAAGGTGAGCTTCCACTGCGCGGGATTTAGGGGGGTCGAAATCTTCTCGCCGCATCCGGAGCAGCACGATCTCGTCGCTCTGGTCCAAGTTCTTTCCCGGCCGCGAGCTCACGTTTAAGGACTACCTGCCGGTCGTCATGAATACCGTGCAAGGCGACGGTGTGCCCGCCGAATACTCCGCGTGGCAGATGAGCGACGGCGAGAAGGCGGCGCTGTACCTGGCTGGTCGCGCCTTAAGCTCGGATCCTCAGGCGGTCCTCCTTGTCGACGAGCCGGAGACTCACTTCCACTCGCTGTTGGCCATCGAGTTTTGGAACGCGATCGAGGCGGCTCGGCCGGACCTGCGGATTATCTATTCCACGCACGACATGATGTTTGCGACCTCCCGACGCGGAGCGCAATACTTGCTGGCGAATCCGAAGGATGGCCTCACCCCCGTCGACCTCGACAACGACGGGCAGGTCGCAGCGCTCCTACTAGATACAGCATCGCTGTCCTTCTACTCGAAGCGCATCGTCTTTTGTGAGGGCGACGAGACTTCATTGGACAAGCGCTTGTACAGCGCATGGTTCGATACTCAGACGACGGTGGTGAGACCGGTTGGCTCGTGCGAGTCGGTGTTGCACTGCGTCTCGGCGCTGAAGAGGTCAAACCTGATTTCGAATCTCGAGGTCATCGGCATCATCGATCGCGACTATCACTCCGACGAACGCCTTGGAGCGCTTAGCAATGGCGCGGTCGCGGTCGGCGTCCACGAGGTCGAAACAATGTTCGCTTTGCCGGGAGTCGTAGGCGCTGTGGCAAAGCATCTCGGTCAAGCCTTCGATGTCGCGGCGTATCGGGCCGTCATTGTGAATGCCTATAAGGATGCCGACCGACACCGTGTCACGCTAGAACGTTGGAAGTGTCGCGCTGAGGCATTGGTCGTGGGTGTTGTTGCCTCGGTAAGCACCAAGCCCGAGTCGCTTGACAGTCTGGTCGCGGCACTCCCCACCATCTTGAACCCCCACACCTGGGACTTCGATCTCCGGCAGCAGCTGCAGGATGAGAAACTGCGTGTAGAGACGGCCTTCTCATCAAATCCGCCAGATCTGGACGAGATTCTGCAGCTAATGCCCGGCAAGCAACTCTTAGGCGTGGTGAGTGGGCACCTGGGCGTCGTTGCCGGAAAATACACGGACATCGTGATCAAGGCCGTCTCGGCAGACGACCCATCGCTCGCAGATCTGTCTATTGCGATTCGCTCGGCACTTACGCCGTACTTGCCACCGGCAAACTAGTCGTTGGCCCGTACATTACCGCCCTGTAGGTCGCGCGCGATCTAATCGTTGCTCGCCCTCGTCGGTAGCCCTCGCACCCTGAGCTGGTGATAGAGCGACCGCACTGCGACCTCAAGTTCGTCGGCGACGATCGCCACCGATTTGCCATCCTGAATCAGTTCGCCAGCTCGTTCGATGAGCTCGTCCGAGATGCGCGATGGTGGTCGCACGACCCCCTCGTTCCGAAGCAGGACGAGCACCGAGGACTTTGGTACGTCGTACTTCGCCGCCAGCTCGCGGCTCGAGGTGCCAGCCTGGTAATCCAAGATCATCTTTGAGACAATTGATCTCGGTAGCCGAGCTCGTGTCTTGCGAGAGGGCGATGAAACGCTTGCGTCGTTTCCCGAGCTCACTACAGGTTCCGAGAGAGCGGCGAGGACCTGTTCGAGCTCGGTCGTGGTGTTCAAGTAAGCACTAAGCAGCTCCACCGAACTCGCAACCCGTGGGCGGCACGGCATAGGCCGGATGTGCCACGAAGGTTGGCACCCACTTAGGGCAGCCGCAGCCGTGCCCTTCGGTGTTCTCTACGCCGCGATGTTCACGTAGCGCACCTTCACGTAGGTCGGCACCCAACCAGCAGCGCATGGCGCGAGGTAGGGGCAGGAACTGAACTCAATGCGACCAGTCCCGTCGCAGGGCACGCGCGCCGAAGTCGGCAGGGCAACCCGTGTCCCGTAGGTCGTGATCTTGGCCGCATGATGACCGTTGACCGACTGGTTCTGCACGAACCACGCATACACCTGCGACGACACCCCGGTGTAGCCCTGGCCCGACGAGACGCGCCGCACCGAGACCGTTTGGCCGCCGGCGACCGAGCCGAGCCGATCCGATGTCGAGGGGCCCGGGCAGACCGTGCGAACCGTGGCAGGGGAGGTCTGACCGTTGACCCGCCCGGCGAAATGCTGACTGGGCCCGATCGGTGCGCCGGTTGCAGCATCCGGTGCGACGAACGGGCCAAGGCACGCGACCGCGACGGTGACGGTCAGTCGCAACCTATGGATCCGCATGCTGTCCTCCGGAGGCGAACGAGCGTGTACCGACAACAGTGTGCGCCTCTACCGCGAGGAGATCGAGCAGGCGGTCAAGGCGAGCCGTAGTTTGGTCGGATGGGCCTGCTCACACCCCTCGCTGTCCGGATCGGTGCGCTCGAGTGGATGCCGCGCCTCCTCCCGCAGATCACGGCGATCGACAAGACGCTCCACCGCACCACTGGCGGACGGATCACGATCCTCAACATCGCGGGACTGCCGAACCTCTTGCTGACCGTTCCTGGTCGACGCACCGGCACCCCGCGCACGACGCCATTGCTCTGCGTCCCGAGAGGCGACACCTTCCTGATCGCGGGGTCGTACTTCGGTGGCCCGAAGGAACCGGTGTGGGTGGCGAACCTCGAGGCGGCCGGCGCCGGCACGCTGCGATTCCAGGGCGCCGACCGGAAGTTCAGTGCGCGATTACTCACCGGACAGGAGAGAGCCGAGGCGTGGGCTGACATGGTGAAGGTCTGGCCGAACTTCAATGTCTACGAGCGACGTACGACCCGGGAGATCAAGGTCTTCGAGCTCAAACCGGCCTGAACGGTCGCAGCCTCGCATATCAGACGCGGGCGTCGATTTGGGCGTTTGCCTGATGGCGCCGAGCCGCGTCGGTACGTTCGCGGCACGGCGGTACTAGGGGGACCCATGCGGCTACGTGCGCTCTTCGTCTCGACGGTCCTGGCGGTTGGAACCGCCGGGTTCATCTCTCCGTTGCAGCATGCGGCGGCGGCTGATCCAGGACCGACCACATGTAAGCCGGACAGCTCGCAGCCGCATGACACGTGTTCGATCACGTCGTTCACTCAGACCTCGCTGAAGATCCATCTGCACGTCAAGCATGCGAACCCGTACTGCGCGAACGGCCAGACCAGCAACTGCGTGTACTCCTACAACGTCGGGCCAAGCACCTCCGGATACGGCTCGCCTGCGTCCGGGTCGATGACCTGCGTCGGTACGAACCCGGAAACCCTGTCCAGCGGCGACACGCTCGCGCCGAATGCGACTGGCGTCGACTGCAACGTCACCTGGACCTGGGCGCCCGCCTCCTATCCCGTCTTGTTCACTGCGCCGCTCGTCGAGATCGACGGGCAGGGCGTACTTCCGCCGAACCCGGGCCACTACTTCAACCTCTCGCGTGAGGTGCCCGGTCCGACGGCAGAGTTCACCACGGCTCCTGGCAACACCAGCGGCAAGTTCACCTTCACATCGATGGCCACGAGCCGCGTCGGTGGCCTGTACGAGACATGGTCGGCGTCTGACGGCACGTACGGCGTCGGCCACACGTGGACGCACACCTTCGCAACGCCGGGCACCTACCAGGTGACGTTGTCGGTCAGTGACGACAGTCCGCACGACACAAACGCGACGCATGACGTCAGCTTCGCGGGAGGTGGCGGGAGCACGACGATCACCCTCATCGAGACGCTCCAGCCCGCCTCCGATCCGGGTCTGTTCGACCTGCGCATCGACGGCAAGACAGCGGTGGCCGCAGCGCCGGATGGTCGCACGAGCGTGGTGCCGGTCAAGGTGGGACGCCACATCGTCAGCCAGCGCCCGACCGACGCAGCCTCGCTGCCGCACTATGCGGTCACCCTGGTGTGCACGAAGAACGGACGGCCGGACGTGAATGTCGACGCCACTGCTGCGCACCTCAAGATCGCCAACAACGACCGCGAGGTCTGTACCTTCTACGACCTGCGCACCGCTGCCCTGCACTGCGACGTGCCGAGACTCAAGGGCATGTCGCTCGCCAAGGCGAAGAACGCCCTCGAGGCCGCTCACTGCAAGACCGGCAAGGTCACCAAGCCCAAGCACAAGCACCATCACCTCAAGGTGAAGAAGTCCTCCCCGGGCCGCTACGCCGTGTTGGATGCCGGTGCGAAGGTCGCACTCGTCCTGCACTGAGCGCGACTTCTCGAGGGTCGTGAGCCGTACCTGCCGTTCCTGCGGCACCGGCTACTCACGACCCCATTTGCCGGCACTGGATCGGGCGCGTTCTGCCATGCTGGGCCGCGTGTCCGAGCCATCGTTCGGAGGACTGCTCCGAACCCTGCGCGAAGGTGCGCGGCTCAGCCAGGAGGCACTTGCCGAGCGCGCAGGCCTGAGCACTCGGACGGTGAGCGACCTCGAGCGGGGAGTCAACAAGACCGCTCGGAGGTTCACCGCCGATCTGCTCGCCGGTGCGCTGCGCCTCGAGGGCGACGATCACGAGCGGTTCCTGGCTGCCGCGGCCGGACGTTCTGCGCCGGACGAGACCCCTCCGCACTCCGGCGGGGAGCGACCAACACCTGAGGCCCTCATCGGACGCCACGACGAGTTCGTCGAGTGTCAACGCGCGTTGCGCGAGGGCGCGCGGCTCCTGACGCTGACCGGTCCTGGTGGTGTCGGCAAGACGCGGCTGGCGCGCGAGCTCATGGTCGCGCCGACGCACGTTGCCGAGGCGGTCTTTGTCGACCTCTCATCGCTCGAGGATCCCGACCTTGTTGCGTCAGTGGTCGCCCGTGCGCTCGGGCTCGCGGACTCACCGGAGACGTTGCTCCGCAATGCGGCGACCTCGCTAGCGGATCGGCACGATCTCATCGTCCTCGACAACGCTGAGCATGTTCTCGATGCGACGACGGCGGTCGCGCGGGCGCTGATGTCGACCTCGCTCGTGACCGTGGTGACAAGCCGGACCCCGCTTCGGCTGACCGGAGAGCACGTGGTCGACGTCCGTCCGCTCCCGGCGAACGACGCGGCTGCACTGTTCATGGTCCGCGCCGAGGCTGCCACCGGCCGCCGGGTCACCGCCTCCGATGCCGTGACTGTGGCCGAGATCTGCCAGCGACTCGATGGGCTACCGCTGCCGATCGAGCTCGCCGCCGCTCGGTCGAGACTCCTCACACCGTCCGAGCTGCTTGCTCGGCTCGACCTCGACCTGCTCGCGATCCGAAGCACCGGAGCGCCCGAGCGGCAGCGCACGATGCGTGCTCTCGTCGGGTGGAGCTACGACCTGCTCAACGGTGATGAGCAAGAGGTGTTCGCCGCGTGCTCCGTCTTCAGGGGTGGCTTCGATGTCGCGAGTGCGTCGCGCGTGGTCGGGCGGGATTGCCTGGACGATCTCGAGGCCCTGCTTGACGCCAGCCTGCTCACCGTTCAGTCGGACGGCGAGCGCTCGCGACTTCGGATGCTCGAGACGATCGCGCAGTACGCCGCAGAACAACTCGCCGCGCGGCCTGACGCCGACGATCCGCGCCAGCGTCATGTCGGGTGGTGTCTCGATCTGGCCGCTCGCGCCGGCGAGGCACTGACAGGACCGGACCAAGCGGTCTGGCTCGACCGGTTGCACGTCGAGCACGACAACCTTCGCTCAGCGCTGAGCCAGTCGCTCGCCGTGCCCGACGATCCGCGCGGCCGGGCCGTCCGCATCGCGGCGGGATTGTGGCGATTCTGGTACCTGCACGGCCATCTGTCGGAGGGCCGTCGCTGGCTCGACCAGGTCCTCGCGCTCCCGGCGCCAGCCGACCACGACATCCAGGTCGCGTACGCGACGGCACAGTACGGCGCTGGCGTCATCACGTGGCTCGGCGGCGATCTCGACCGGGCCAGCGATCTGGCGCAGCGCGCCACGGAGCACCTCGCGCAGCTCGATCAACGCGGTCTCGCGGCCAGCGCACAGATGCTCGTCGGAATGATCGCGCAGTATCGCGGCGATGCCGTGGCGGCCGGCGAGCAGTTCCGAGCTGCGTTGCAGGTCGGCCGGGAGCTCAGTGACCAGCGGGTCATCGCCGTCGCGCTGATCAACCTCGGTGCGCTCGCGACCGACGCGGGAGACGACGCGTCCGGCGCACGGTTGCTGGAGGAGAGCCTCACCGAGTTCCGTGCGCTCGGCGACACACGAAGCACCGCCGACGTCCTGGGAACGCTCGGCGAGATCGCCACACGTCAAGGCCGGCTGGATGACGCGGCCGCGTTGTTCAGCCAGTGCTTGTCGGCATTCCTCGAGCTCGGCGACCGGCCCGGTGAGAGCGAGTGCCGACAGGCGTTGGCGCGCCTGGCGACGCAAGGCGGTGACGCCGCCGAGGCCGCCTCGCAGTGGGACGCGGTGCTGCAGATCAGTGCCGACATCGCCGACCCGTGGGGGCGTGCGGCCGCCCGCACCGGCTTCGCCATCCTGGCCGAGCAGGCCGATGAGCCGGTGGCGGCCGACCGCTACGTCCACGCCCTCGACCTCAACCGTGACCTCGACCATCGAGCCGGAATGGTCGCCTGCCTCGAGGGACTGGTCCGGCTTGCGGAGCGGACATGCGACGAGCCCGCCGCGCTGCGATGGCGCGGCGAGCTCGCGGCGGTCAACAGCGACGGTGCCGCCCGCCGATGACCAAGTGACGATCAACCGAGCAGCCGCCTGACGGCGTTCACGATCGACTGGCCATCGATCAGCGCCTTGTCAGCACCCCGGATCTGCTCGTGAGCTGCATCGCGGTCCAGGATCTGTTGCGACGCCGCGTTGACGCTGTTGTGAACGTGGTCGCTGAAGTTCATTCCGCCGAGCTGGTTGCCGGTCCGCTCGAGCTGCTCCGGGCTGGCGTGCATGACGCCGTGGATGAAGTCCTGCGCCTGCTGACCGGCGCTCTCCAGGTGCGGCGCGTGATCGGCAAGGGCCATCCCGCTGGTGTAGTTCTGCGTCGCGGTGTCCATCGCCTGGTTGACCTGGTCCATGACCGCTGAGCCACCCATGGTCGGGAACTGCGAGGTGGTGTCGGCCACGTCGTGGGCGCCGCTGACATCGAGCAGCTGGTGCGGGTCCGCACCGAGGTCGGCGAGATGGCTGGATCCGGTGCCGCCGATGAGCTCGTGGATGAAGTCGCTGATCGCGTCGAAGATCATGTCTGCTCCTTGGTCGAAGTCTGGTGGGGTACGGCGGTCAGTTGGAAGATGCGGCGGTGGGGCGGTTCAACTCGCGGACGAGCGCCGTCTGCCACGGCAGGCCCATCAGGCCCATCACGTTCATCCGGACGCTGCGCAACAGCAGGAAGCCGAAGGCAAAGGATCCGACCAGGCCGAGGTAGGTGTTCGGGGTCAGCATGATCTCGCCGTCGACCGTCTCCACGACGACGTATTGCGTGAGCTGGTACCTGCGCACGCTGACCCGCGTGATGTCGCTGCGTCGTACGACGATCGAGTTGGGGTTGCCCAGTGGTTTGCGCAGCCGGTCCAGCTCGTCGGTCGTGACGGATCGGTACACCTGACGCGCAAGCGGGATCGGGCGCCAGAAGCCGATGACTCGCCACGCATCCAGCAGGACCGACACCAAGCGCCCCGCGGAGGGCACGACGCCTGGCTTGTTGTGTGACTCCGACAGGAAGACCAGGTAGTTGGGGTAGACGTAGAGCTTGCCGAACGGCAGCCGCGGCGCGTAGTAACCAATGTCGCGCCGGCCGGGAATCTGCAGGCCGGTGAGGACGACGCCACACAGGTCGGCGGTGTACGTCGGTTGCGGTGTCGGCTGCGTTCCCCACACGTAGCGGACGAAGTCCTTGAGCCGTGCCAGCTGCGGCGTGTCATCCACGGCGGGCGTGGTGGGGACGGTTGCCGTGGCCTCGGCGGCCGGAAGGGTCGCCGTTGGCTTGGCGGCCGGCGTCGTTGTTGGCTCGTGGGTGGGGGCGGCGGCAGCCGGTGCGGCTGGGCGCTGAGCCGGCGTGGTCATGGGGGCAGCAGCCGACGTCTCGACTGGGCGGCGACGCTTCGCGAGCGTCCACCAGCAGGCCAGGTAGCAGACCACCGGCACCCAGGCGAGCGTGGACTTGCCGGTGCTGGAGCAGATTGCTACGGCGCCGACCCACCCGACTCGCAGCACGGTGACGGGGATCCGGGTGCGGCCGGCAACGCCTGACGCGACGCCGCCGACCCACCGGTGCGGTCCGCTGGAGCCAACCGCTTCGGGCGCCACCGGTGCGGCGCTGATCGGTGTAGTCGCTGTCGCGTCGCTCACCGGCGTTGTGGTCGATGCGGTCATCGAGTCCTCCTGGTGCCTTGCTGGCTGGGTGGTGAACTCGATGATTCGCGCGAACGAGCGACGGCACCATGAGGGAAGCCCACATGATGGGCCACATGAGCGCCGCGATCTGCGGCATTTGGATCGTCTTGTCGGCCTTCATGTGGCAGCGTCAGGCAGCGCGCGGGAGCGCGTACCGTGAGTCGGGTGACGCCGGAAGAGATCGCCGACCTTGCGCACCTGCGCCGGGCTCGGGACTTCATGGACCGCCACTACTCGGAGCCGCTTGACGTGCCGGCGATGGCGCGGGCGGCGCTGATGTCGCCGGCCCACTTCTCCCGCAAGTTCCGGGCGGCGTACGGCGAGACGCCGTACTCCTATCTCATGACCCGCCGAATCGAGCGCGCCAAAGCGTTGCTACGCCAAGGCATGTCGGTCACCGACACGTGCTTCGCAGTGGGCTGCACCTCGCTCGGCTCGTTCAGCTCCCGGTTCACCGAGATCATCGGCGAGACCCCCTCGCAGTACCGCGCCCGCGACCATCGCCACCTGGAGACGGTGCCGTCCTGCGTGACGAAGGTCGCCACCCGACCGCGTCGTATCCCCGTCACCTCGTGACGCTCCGGCGTCGAGCAGGAATGGAGAAGCGCCCGGCGACCGGTCGTCTTACGGTCAAGCCATGACCGTCAACGTTTCCACCATGTTCATCACCGTCCACGACCCGGACGAGGCGCTGACCTTCTATCGCGACGCCCTCGGCCTGGAGGTGCGGATGGACGTCGCCTCGGACGGCTTCCGTTGGGTGACCGTCGGCGCTCCCGGCCAGGACGTCGCCATCGTGCTCTCGCAGCCACACGGCGGCCGCTCGCAGACCGAGGGGGACGCGCTGCTCTCCCTCGTCACCAAGGGGTCGATGCAGGCCGCAATCTTCCAGACCGAGGATCTCGACGCCACCTTCGAGAAGGTCCGCGCCTCGGGCGCCGAAGTCTTGCAGGAGCCCGCTTCGCAGCCGTGGGGCGCCCGCGACTGCGCGTTCCGCGACCCGTCCGGCAATCTGGTCCGCATCGCGCAGGCCTGAGGCTCCGCGGCAGGACGGAAGATCGTCTCGGTACGCCGCTACGTCGGTCGCGTAGGTTCTCTGCGTGGCGCGAGTGAAGGTGGGGGTCTTCAGCCTCACCCTGCCGGTTGGTGAGGACGCCGACTACCTGCGGTGGCATCTCCTCGATCACATGCCCGAGCAGTTCCGCTTGCCGGGGATCCAGCACGCATCGCGCTACATCGCCGACGGCGCCTACCTCGAGGCTCGTCTCGCCGGGGAAGGGCCGCTCGCCGACGTCGGCAACCTCGTCACCTACCTCGTTGGTGACCCGGTCGAGGAAACGTTGGCCGACTTCATCGCACTCGGCGGGAGCCTCGCGGCCGCTGGCCGATTCCCGGACCGCCGGCCGTCGCTGCAGCTCAGTGCGCTTCCACTCGTGTCATGTGCGGCGGCGCCCGCGGCGATGGTGTCGGCGGAGGTGTTGCCCTGGCGACCGCACCGCGGCGTCCTCCTGCTGGTCGAGGCCGGCGAACCCGCACCCGACGATCCGGAGCTGCTCGACGTGCCTGGCGTTGCCGGCGTGTGGCGGTACGGCGTCCCCGACACCCAGCGCCCCGCGCCGTGGCACAACGCGCCGCACGTGATGACGCTGGTCTATCTCGACCAGGACCCGCTGGCGACTACGGCCACCTTGACGCCGCTCGTCGAGCGACGGTGGCGGTCGGGTGCGGCACGACCACTGTTCGCGGGACCGTTGCGTTCGATGATCGAGTGGGAGGTGTGGCCGCGATGACCGGTCCCGTACGCCTGTCAGTGGCCACGCCGGTGGTCACCGCGATGCCAGGCGCCCACGCGCGGTGGGAGGAGACCGGGACCATCGAGGACCTCGCCCGGATCGCTGCGACGGCCGACCGGCTCGGCTACCACCACATCGTGTGCAGCGAGCACATCGGCGTGCCGACGTCAGAAGCCGGGCGACGCGGGGCGCGGTACTGGGATCCGCTTGCCACCTTCGGCTATCTCGCCGCGCGGACCGAACGGATTCGATTGGCGACCAACGTCCTGGTCCTCGGCTACCACCATCCGCTCGAGATCGCGAAACGCTACGGCACCCTCGACGTCGTCAGCGGTGGCCGCGTGATCCTCGGGGTCGGTGTCGGGACGTTGAAGGAGGAGTTCGACCTGCTCGGCGTGCCCTTCGACGATCGCGGCTCGCGGGCGGACGACGCCATGCGGGCGCTCCGCGCATCGCTGTCCCGCTCTGAGCCGTCGTACCAGGGCAAGCACTACAGCTTCGGCGGCCTCACCATCGACCCGTGCGCGGTGCAGGAGCACGTCCCGATCTGGGTCGGTGGCCGCACCATGCGATCGCTTCGTCGCGCGGTCGAGCTCGGTGACGGCTGGTGCCCGTTCGGCGTGACGCCCGACCAGGTCACCGACTGGCTCAGCCGCGTCGAGGCGCCGGATGGTTTCGAAGTCGTGCTCGGATCCGCGAAGCCCTTAGATGCGGTGTCGGAGCCGGGGATGGCTGGTGATGCCATCGGATCATTGCGTGCGGCCGGCGTCACCATCATCGCGGCGACGTTCGTCCACCACTCGGTGGACCACTATCTCGAACAGCTCGAGGCCCTCGCGTCGATCACGACCGACTGAAGCTGGACGCTCGGCTCACGGTCGCCACCTGGATCGAGTACGTCTCGTAGTAGGACTCGATGCCGGCCCGTTGTGCGGCAACGTGATCGGCCTGGACCCGCCAGGCGTCGTGGCTCTCGCGAGCATCGAAGGTCACCACGGTCACCCGCTCGCCGTCGTCGGCGGTGAAGATCTTGTGGTCCACGTATCCGGGCATCGCGCGCGCCAGGCTGGCGATCCGCTCCGCATGGTTCGAGTACGCCGGGTCGGCATCTGATCGAAGCCGCGAGCGAAACACGGTCAGGACCTGGTTGGCACAGAACTGATTGGTCACCTGCGAAGTCTGCATCAGGTGCCCGCGGGGTGCGGCGCGGCGTTCGGCGAACACTGATCGGCTTTCGATATTCTTGTCGCGTCTTGCCAGTTCAGCAGCGATCGCGGCAGTGACGCCATCAACCCAGGCCGAACCGCGATCGCGAAGGACGACCCGACGTCATGCGGGATTCACACGACGAAGCAAGTCCCACGCCCGCCGCCGTACGCGCGTTGGCGGGCATCATCGCCGGCGACGCCGATCTGGAGTCAGTCCTGCAGCGGGCGTGCGTGGCGACGAAGTCCGTGATCCCGGGTGCCGACGAGGTATCGGTCACGATCTTGGAAGCCGACCGGCCGCGCACCGTCGCGTCGGTCGGGGACCTCGCGATGCACGTCGACCTCGTTCAGTACGAAGCGGAGGAGGGTCCCTGCCTCGACGCCGCCCGCAACGGCCGACCGGTCCACGTGTCGGACCTCGAGGCGGACGATCGATGGGCTGCGTACCGAATGAAGGCAATCGATGCGGGGATCCGAGCCTCGCTGTCGGTGCCGCTGGAGATGGTCGGAAGCGTTGCGGGCGCCCTCAACATCTACTCGCGGGAACGAGCGTCCTTCGACGACGAGGTCATCGACGTCGCCTTCGACCTCGCGCACTACACGAGCATCGTGGCCACGGCGAGCGATGCCCAAAACCGAGCGACCGTGCTCGCCCAGCAGATGAGAGAGGCGATGGAGTCGCGCGCGGTCATCGAGCAGGCCAAGGGAATCCTGATGGCACAGCGCCGGATCACCGCGGACGAGGCGTTCGAGATGCTGGTGCGAGCATCGCAGGAGGGCCACCGCAAACTGCGTGATGTCGCTCAGGCGTTGGTGGCCCAGACGTCGGAGGGCTAAGCGGCGTGGTCAGCCGCGGTCACGGGGTACCCCGCGCTGCGGTCGCGACGACCTCCTCGGCGACCACCCGGAGTTTTCGGTGCGAGGTCTGCGATATCCGCACGAGCCGCTCGAACGCCTCGTCCGGCGTGCAGCCATGCGCCGCGACGAGAACTCCCTTCGCCTGTTCGATCGATGCCCTCGAGTGCATCGCCTCCGCCAGCTGCGCGGCGAGGTCGCGGTGCTGGAAGAACGCGGCGCTGACCTGACTGGCGAGCCCGGCGTGGGCAGCAACGACCGCCGCGAGCGACGCCGCCTCCGCGTTGAACGCATTCGTGTGGCGCGAGTACAGGTTGAGGGCGCCGATGACGTTCCCCTCGGCTGACATCGGCAGCGACATCATGCTGAGCGCGCCGCGCTCGGTCGCTCGCGGCAGGTACGACGGCCAACGCGGGTCCACCGTCATGTCGCGCAGCCGGAAGGCGTTGCCGGTCCGGAAGGCATCAAGGCAGGGGCCTTCGTGCTCTTCGAACTGCAGCTCGTCCAGCTCTTGTGCCCACTCGTCGCTGGCCAGCGCACCCGGGCGGCCCTCCGGAAAGGTCGTCACGGATGCTCCGTCCGCGCCCGGCACGGCGCGGGCGGCGATCCGGCACACCGCTCGAAGCGTGTCAGACAGATCTGAGTGAACCAGCACGATGCCCGCCAGCGCGGCGAGCTCGTCCAAGGCCTCCTCGGGGACAGACACGCCCGGTCCTTACCCGCTGGTGAAGGCCGGTAAGACCTCGCGTGCGAATCTTTCCACCTGCGCGTCACCTGCATCTGGCCAGCCGCAGACCAGGTAGCCGCAGTTCGCCTCGGCCCACTTGGCGGCGTGCTTCTTGGCGGTGTCGAGCTCGTCGAGGGACAGCGAACTGGCGCGCATGATCGCCGAAGGGTCGCGGCCCGCCTCCTCGGCGAGCTTGTCGAGCAGCTCGTTGGACTCGGCGAGAGACTTCGGGCTGCCCCATGCGTGCCAGACGTCGGCGTACCTGGCGACGAGCGGCAGCGTCCGTTTCGGTCCCTGGCCACCGATCCAGATCGGCGGCCGTGGTTGCTGCACCGGGACGGGACGCACCTGAGCGTTGACGAGGGAGACCTGCTTGCCCTCGTAGGACACGACCTCGCCGGTCCACAGTCGGTTCACGATCTCCAACGCGTCCTCGAGGAGGTCGAATCGTTCTCCGGTCGCAGGGAACGGGATGCCGAGCTCGGTGTGCTCCTTGTCGAACCAGGCCGCGCCGAGGGAGAGCTCGAGCCGACCATGCGAGGCGTGGTCGATGGTCACCGCCTGGATGGCGAGCATCGAGGGATGCCGGTACGTCACGCCGGTCACGAGCAGGCCGAGCCGGATCCGCGAGGTGACGCCCGCGAGTGCGGCGAGCGTGGTCATGCCCTCGAAGGTCTCGCCCGGCCCCTCGCCGTACATGGGCTGGAGATGGTCGAAGCCCCATACGCCGTCGAACCCGAGGTCCTCGGCGAGCTTGACCCGGCGGACGAGCTCGTCCCAGGACATTCGTTGTTGGGCGACGTCGAGACCAAAGCGCATGGATTCAACCTATCTACCTTGTACCGGTCGTTCCAATATGATCCCCCCGTGGACTTCTCCCTGAACGACTCCGAACGCGGGCTGCTCGAGCTGAGCCGAGACTTCGCACAGAAGGAGATCGCCGCTCGCGCGCCGGTGGCATGGGAGGAGGGGCGCTGCCCGACTGACCTGCTCCGCGAGATGGGCGAGCTCGGCCTGCTCGGCATGCTGATCCCTGAGCAGTGGGGTGGGATCGGGATGTCGACGGTGGGCTTCGTTGCCGCGATCGAACAGATCGGCCAAGCCGACCAGTCGGTTGCCGCGGCATTGCAGGCGCACGTGACGATCGGGTCGATGCCGCTGTATCTGTTCGGCAACGACGAGCAGCGAGAGCGATGGCTCCGTCCGCTCGCTGAAGGCAGGGTGCTCGGGGCCTTCGGTCTCACCGAGCCAGGGGCAGGGTCGGACACCCGCGGCATCCGCACGAGGGCAGAGCGTCACGACGGCGGCTGGCGCATCAACGGTCAGAAGACCTTCATCTCCAACGCGGGCACCGACATGTCCTTCGGCGTGACGGTGCTCGCGCGAACCCCGTCCGACGACGACAAGCCGCGGTTCGGTTCGTTCGTTGTCGAGAAAGACACCCCGGGCTTCACGATGGGCCCGAAGATGCGCGGCATCGGATGGCGCGGTTTGGACACCCGCGAGCTGTTCTTCGCCGACGTCTGGGTTCCGGATGAGCACCTCGTGGGTGATCCGAACCTCGGACTCGGCCAGTTCCTGGCGGCGCTCGAGGTCGGCCGGATCTCCATCGCGGCGCTCTCCCTGAGCCTCACGCAAGCTGTGCTCGACCTTGCCCTGGCCCACGCGAAGGAACGGGTTCAGTTCGGACAGTCGATCTCGAAGTTCCAGGCGGTTCAGTTCAAGCTCGCTGACATCGCGACAGAGCTCGAGGCAGCGCGATGGTTGACGTATCGCGCCGCCGCGCTCCGAGACGCCGGCGAGCCCTTCCTCAAAGAGGCGTCGATGGCGAAGCTCAAGGCCAGCCGCCTCGCTGCGTCGGCCGCCTCGGAGGCGGTGCAGATCCATGGCGGCATCGGGTACATGCTCGACTCGGCGGTCGCTCGGTTCTACTGCGACTCGAAGGTGCTCGAGATCGGCGAAGGCACCAACGAGATCCAACACATGGTGATCGCTCGCGCGCTGGGTTGCTAGAACGCCGCAAGCTTGCGGATCGCTGCGGCAATCGTGTCGCGGTCCGGCAGCCACGCGCTCTCGAGGTCCGGTGCGTACGGCGGTGGCGTGGCCGCTGCACCAACTCGTTCGATCGGTGCGTCCAGGTGGTTGAGAGCGTCTCGCGCGACCGTCGCCGCGATCTCCGCACCGATGCCGAACGGTACGACGGCTTCGTGCGCGATCAGCAGACGATTGGTCTTGGCGACCGACTCGAGGATCGGCACCATGTCGAGCGGTGCGACCGTGCGCAGGTCGATCACCTCCACCGAGATCCCGTCAGGGGCGAGCGTCTCGGCAGCGCTGAGCGCTTCGTGAACCATCCGTGAGACGGACACGACGGTGACGTCCGTGCCCGGCCGGACGACGGCCGACGTCCCGATCGGGATGATGTAGTCGCTCGAGGGTTGCGGTCCCTTCATGCCGTACAGCAGCCGGTTCTCGATGAAGACAACCGGGTTCGGGTCCTGGATCGCCGCGCGCAGCAGCCCATAGGTGTCGGCCGGCGTCGATGGCATGACGACCGACAGCCCCGGGATGTGCGCCAGGATCGCTTCCAGGCTCTGCGAGTGCTGGCTGCCGGAGGAGCGTCCCGCGCCGAACTGGGTGCGGACCGTCAACCCCATGTGCGCCGCGCCGCCCGTCATGAACGGCAGCTTCGCCGCTTGGTTGAGCAGCTGGTCGAGACACACCCCGACGAAGTCGAGATACATGAGCTCCACAACCGGCCGCATGCCCGCCATCGCCGCACCAACGCCGAGACCCATGATCGCGGTTTCCGAGATCGGGGTGTCACGGACCCGGTCGCCGAACCGCTGCCGCAGGCCACGAGTCAGGCCGAAGACATTGCCGCCGTCGCCGACGTCGATGCCCGCGACGAACACGCGGTCGTCGCTCTCGAGCTCCGTCTCCAGCGCCAGGCGGACGGCATCCATCGTCCGGAAGACCGGGGCATCGGCGGGAACCGCAGCGGGCTCGTCGCGGCTGACCCGGGGAACGACGACGAAGTCGTGAAGCGAGTCGACCCGCGGCGAGCCGAGCTCGCGGGCTGCCGCGACGGCCGCCGCCAGCTCATCACTGACCGCCTTCTCCAAGGTCTCGAGGTCGGCGACGTCGACGCCTGCGGATTCGAGGCGGCGGCGGTGCAGGACAAGCGGATCGCGGGCTGCCCACTCCGCGACCTCTTCCGGTGTGCGGTAGCGCTGCGGATCACCCTCGTAGTGGCCGTGCCAGCGGTAGGTCGTCGCCTCGACGATCGTCGGCCCCGCGCCATCGCGGATCTTCGCAACGAGTTGCGTCATCAGGCTCGCGGTCGCCCACACGTCGTTGCCGTCGACGGCGAGGAAGTCGACGCCATACCCGGCGGCACGTCGCTCGAGGGATGCCGCATGCTGGCTCGCCGTGGTCGAGAACTCGGCGTACCCGTTGTTCTCGCAGAAGAAGACGACCGGCAAGCGCCACACCGCCGCAAGGTTGACCGCCTCGTGGAAGGCGCCTTGCGGGACGGCGCCGTCGCCGAAGAACGCGACCGCGACCGACCCGTTGGCGCGGAGCTGCGACGCCGCAGCGGCACCGACGGCGATCGGAAGTCCCGCTGCCACGATGCCGTTGGCGCCGAAGATGCCCAGCCCAGGGTCCGCGATGTGCATCGAACCGCCACGGCCGCGATTGGTGCCCTGATCTCGCGCCATCAGCTCGGCGAACATTCCGAGCGGGTCCAAGCCCTTCGCGAGGCAGTGACCGTGACCGCGGTGCGTCGACGTGATCACGTCGTCCTCGCGCAGTGGCCAGCACGCGCCAACTGCGGCGGCCTCCTGGCCGATCGAGAGGTGCACGAAACCCGGAATCTCGCCGTCGCGGTACAGCGCCGCGACGCGCTCCTCGAAGCCGCGAATCACCAGCATCCGCCGATAGAGCTCGACGAGGTCTGCGGTCGACAGCTCGTCTGTCGCGGCGCCGGTCACCACACGCGGTATTGTACTGGTCGGTACAACGGAGAAGGGTTGATGACCGAAGAGATCAAGATCCCCGCAGAGTTCCCGCGCGGCAGTGATGTCGCAGGCAAGCGAGTGGTGATCACCGGCGCCGGCCGCGGTCTCGGCCGCCTCCTGGCGCATGCCTTCTCCCAAGCCGGCGCGCAGGTGTCGCTCGTCGCTCGGACGGAGACTGATCTCAAGACCGTCGCCGCCGAGATCCCGGGTGAGAGCCTGGTCTTCAGCGGAGATGTCACCGACGCCTACTTCAACGATTCGGTGGCCGACGCCGTGGTTGCCGAGTGGGGTGGACTCGACGTCTGGATCTGCAACGCGGGCATCTCGCCGATCGTTGCCGGACCGTGCGCCACCGACCCGGCAGTCTGGCGCCAGATCCTCGAGGTCAACCTGACCGGCGCATTTCTCGGCGCCCGTGCCGCGGCGCGCGTCATGACATCCGGCGGCCGCCTCATCTTCACCGGCTCGGTGTTGGGTGAGCGACCGCACGAGGGACTGTCCGCGTACGGCGCTTCGAAGGCGGGCCTCGTGGGTCTGGCCAAGGGGCTCGCGCTTGATCTCGCGCTGTCCGACATCACGGTGAACGTCGTCGCACCGGGCTGGTTCGACTCGCCGCTCGCCGAGACGTGGAAGGCGACGCCGGCGCGCGCCGAGCGCGTACTGGCCCACACCCCGCAAGGCCGGTGGGGCGCGGCGGCCGATCTTCCTGCGGCGTACCAGTTCCTGGCCTCGGACGCTTCGGCATTCATCACGGGGACCGTCGTCAACGTCGACGGGGGGTATCTGCTCAAGTGAGTCGGGTCGTCGTCATCACCGGTGCCGGGGGAGCGCTCGGCTCCGCACTCGCCTCGCAATTTGCGGGCGAGCCTGACACGGACGTCGTGCTGAGCGATGTCAGCGAAGCCGCCTTGGCCGCCACCGTCGAGTCACTTCCGGGTGAGCACGGCCGGGTCGAGACAGTGACCGCAGACGTGAGCGACTTCACGCAGGTCGAGGCGGTCGTCGCCCGTGCAGTCGAAAGGTTCGGCAGGATCGACGTGTTGATCAGCAACGCGGGTGTCCTCTCACCGAACGGCCGGATTCACAATCTGACGACGGCGGACTGGGAGCGGGCATTCCGCGTCAACGTCCTCGGCGGCGTCCACGGCATCAAGGCCGTCGTCCCGGTGATGCGATCCCAGAAGTCGGGCTCGATCGTGCTGACGGCGTCGGTGTCAGGGCTCACAGCGTGGTCGCACGCCGCGCCGTACTGCGCGACCAAGGCAGCGGTCATCCAGCTCGCGAAGGTCGCGGCGGTGGAGTACGCGCGCGACGGGATCCGCGTCAACTGCGTGTGCCCGGGGACCTTCGTGTCGGCGATCCACGAAGGTCTGCCGCAAGCGGCGATCGATGCCATCGGTGCGAAGCATCCGCTCGGCCTCGGGTCGGCATCGGAGCTGGTCGGTGCCTACTCTTACCTTGCGAGCGACGCTGCGGGTTGGACGACCGGCACGGCGATGGTCGTCGACGGCGGCTACTCGGCGCCGTGATCGGTTGCGATGCCGTCGATGAAGACCGTGGCGAACTGCTTGGCGACGTCATGCGCGGTGAACTTCCCCTCCGGTTTCAGCCAGAGGTAGGTGTAATTGTGCATGCCGAGCCAGGCGAGGGTGATCAGTCGCGGGTTCGCCTTTCGGAACTCGCCGGACTTGATCCCAGCGGCGATGATCGCCTCGATGCTGCGTTCGTACTCGCGTCGCCGCTTGCGGAACTGCGCGGCGCGATCGCCGGTCAGCGCGGGGAACTCGTGCAGGAAGACCCAGACGTGGTCCGGGTAGCGGGCGATGATGTCGAGCAGCTCGTCGCCGGCCATCGTGAGTCGTTGCCGCGGGGTACCGCCGGCCTGCTCCACCCGCTCGGCGCTACGGATCACCTCGTCCATGACGCGGTCGTGGATCGCCGCGAGGAGCTCCTCCTTGGAGCCGATGTAGTGGTAGAGCGCACCCTTGCCGAGCTCGTTGGCGTCACACAGTTCCGCGATGCCCGTGCCGTGGTACCCGCTCTTGGCGAAGATGCGCGCCGAGGTGTCGACGATCGCTTGGCGGCGCGTCACCCAGTTCGGGCTACGCGGCTTCGCTGGCGCCACCGAAGTCCTCTCCTCAAGCGTCGGCATTGGCCTGACTGTTCGGTACATACCTTGTCACGGTTCGGGAGCGAGCAATGATGTCGGACGCCCGGCGGGCCGACCTGAACTGGTACGCCGTTCTCGCGCATCACGCGTTGCGTGCGCTGGAGCGACCGATGACGGTGTTCGAGGGACGGACGACGACGTACGGCGAGATGGCGGCACGAGTCGCCGCGCTCGCCGCCGGCCTCACGGCGCGTGGCGTCGGTCGTGGCGACGTCGTCGGTCTGCTGTCGTACAACTGCCCGGAGTTCCTCGAGACCTTGTTCGCGGCGAACTACCTCGGTGCGATCGCCATGCCGATCAACTGGCGGCTGGCGGCGCCTGAGGTGCGCTACATCCTCGAACACTCCGGGGCCCGGGCGTTGGTGTGTGACGAAGCGCTCATGACGCTCGGCGGGCAAGCGGCAGCCGGCCTCGAACAGCCACCAGAGCTGCTCTGTGTCGCGGTTGACCCGCCCGAAGGCTGGACCGCGTTGGCCGCAATACGGGACTACGAGGCTGTCGTGCCGAGTGCCAGTGTCGAAGCGGATGACATCCACCGGCTGATGTACACGTCCGGGACGACCGGACGCCCGAAGGGCGTGATGCTCACCCACGCCAACCTCGCGTGGAAGAACCTCGCTCACCTCGTGGAGTTCGGGTTCACCTCGACGGACCTCGGACTTGCGTGCGGACCGCTGTACCACGTCGGCGCGCTGGACCTCACGACGACGACGCTGATCGCGGCGGGCGGGACGACGATCATCCATCGAGCCTTCGACGCGGCAGCCGTGGTCGACGAGATCGAGCGGTCGCGGGTGTCAACCGTGTGGCTGGCGCCGGCAATGGTCAACGCCATCATGGCGCTGCCGGGCATCGAGAGCCGTGACCTGTCATCGGTCCGGGTGGTGATCAACGGCGGCGAGAAGATGCCGATCCCGCTCATCGAACGGATCCAGAAGGTGTTCTCGGCGGCGTGGTTCGCCGACGCGTACGGGCTCACCGAGACGGTGTCGGGTGACACGTTCCTCGATCGCGACAGCATCATCACAAAGCTCGGCAGCGTCGGACGCCCGTGCCTGCATCTGGAGCTCGACGTCTGGGACGACGCCGGACGATCGGTCGGGCCGGGGGCGCGTGGTGAGATCGTCATGCGCGGGCCGAAGGTGTTCAAGGGCTACTGGCGCGACGCGGACGCGACCGAGCGCGCGTTCGCCGGCGGCTGGTTCCACACCGGTGACATCGGCGTGCGCGACGAGGACGGCTACCTCTTCATCGTCGACCGGCTGAAGGACATGATCGTGTCCGGCGGGGAGAACGTCTCGGGGTCTGAGGTCGAGCGCGTCATCTACGAGCACGCTGCCGTGTTGGAGGCTGCGGTCGTGGGCCGACCCGATGAGCGATGGGGTGAGGTGCCGGTGGCGTTCGTCGTCCTCCGGCCGGGTGAGACGGCAACCGCCGAGGAGCTGATCGAGCACTGCCGCGCCCAGCTGGCGAAGTTCAAGGTGCCGAAGGACGTGACCTTCATCGAAGCGCTGCCGCGCAACCCGAGCGGCAAGGTCCTGAAGCGAGAGCTCCGCGCCTCGCTGTGAGGCTTGTCATGCGGCCCCGCGGCTCTAGGCACAGCGGCTCTAGGCATGGCACCGCCTGACAACTCGCTAGCTGCGCCGCTAGCGCTTGCCCAGGTGCGACATGAAGGTGCTCGCCCAGGTCAGCAGATCGTTGGGGACGTCGTAGTCGCTCTCGTCGTTGATGGCTGCCCAGTGGTCGGCGACGTCCTCGATGGTCGGTGCCTCGGTCACGAAGCCGGGAGTGGTCGCGAGGAAGATCCGTGAGAACCGGCCGGCGCCGGCAGCGTAGATCTCCCCGCTGACCGGGCAGTCCTCGTGGGCCAGGTACGCCGCCATCGGCGCCACCAGGACAGGGTCCATGGCGCGTTGGGTCGCTTCGTCGTCCGGCATGCCCATGCGAGTTGCAGCCGCGGGTGCGATCGCGTTGACCCTGATGCCGTACGACGCACCGGCGCGCGCGAGGCTTCGGGTCAGGCCGATCACGCCACCTTTCGCTGCGGCGTAGGAGGTGTTGTCCGGTAGCCCGAAGACGCCGGAGGACGTTGTCATCACGACGCGGCCGTACTCCTGTGCTGCGAAGTGCGGCCACGCCGCTCGCGTCACGTTGAAGGAACCGCCGAGGTGAACCGAGATGTGTCGCGCGAGATTTTCGGCGTCGGCCTCTGGGAAGCCGGCCCAGCGGATGATGCCTGCATTGTTGATCACGGCGTCGATGCGACCGAGCGCGTCGACCGTCGTACCGATCAAGGCTTCCGCACCTTCGGTCGTCGAGATGTCGCTGCCATCGGCCAGCGCCGTGCCGCCGAGGGCAGCGATCTCCGCGACGACGGACTCGGCCGGAGCGAGGTCCGCGCCCTTACCCGATGGCGACCCGCCGAGATCGTTGACGACGACCGACGCGCCGCGCGATGCGAGCAGCAGTGCGTAGGAACGGCCGATGCCACGACCGGCGCCGGTCACGACGGCGACTCGGCCGTCGAAGCGCAGAGCGTTCAGGCCGGCACCGGAGCCTTGAAGCCGAGCAGGTCGCCGAGCGTCCCGCCGAGGATTGCCTTGCGCTCGTCGTCGGGCACGCCGTCGAAGAGCTGCTTGATCAGCTCGCGGCTACCCCGGAATGTGCCTTCCGCGTGTGGATAGTCGTTCCCCCAGATCAGGGTGCTCAGCCCCGTGATGTGCCGGCACGCGACGGCGATCGGGTCGTCCTGGAACTGCACGTGGAACTGACGCTTGACGTACTCACTCGGCGTCAACGGGTATGGCCACTTCTCGTTGAGCCGGAAGAGCTGTGCCATGTCCGGCTGGTCGTTGGCCGGTCGCGAGTCGTCCCAGCGCCCGAGCCACCAGTCGGCGTCCTGCCCGATCCCTGTGACCCAGCACTTGTCCATGCCCCCGACCAGTGACGCGAGCCAGTGCGCGTTGAACTCGATCAGGAAGAAGTGCAGATCCGGAAAGCGCTCGGGCACGCCGCCGCCGACCAGCTGGCAGATCAGCTGTTGCGGCGCGAGCGTGCTGTAGACGGCCTGGGTGACCATGCGTTTCGCCGCGGCCTTCTCGGTCATCGGCTGGTTGACCTGCGCGGCGTTCTCGAGGACCACCTTCAGCGTCGTCGCCTCGGTGTCGTTGACGCTCACTCCACCGGTCTGGGTGTGGAAGAACACCTGGACCCGGTTGGCGGTCGCGGCGGCCCACACCGGATCGAGGTCACGGGTGTAGTAACTGCGCGGCGGAGTGGCCGGCAGCAGGATCGCGCGGAATCCGGCGGCGGCGACCCGCTCGATCTCGGCGACTGCATCATCGACATCGGTCAGCGGAATCGGTGCCGTCGGGCAGATCCGGTCGAAGTACGGCGAGTAGCGCTCGGCGACGTAGTCGTTGTAGACGCGGGCGTGTGCGATCGAGAGCTCGTGGTCGTCGGAGTACAGGCCGAACAGCGACAGATTCGGATGCATCACCTGGACGTCGACACCATCGATGTCCATGTCCTCGAGGATCAGCTCCGGGTCGCCTTCCGGCGTCCGGCCCTGGGTCTGGCGGTAGCGCGAGATCGTCCAGCCCTCGTATCCCGCGGTGTGCAGCTTGCGGAACACTCGAGCGCCACCTTCGATCAGGGGCTCGTCGACCTCGAAGTCCTCCTCCCACACCGCGCGGTCGCGCAGGTGTGTCGGCAGGCGCGTCTTGAACAGGTCGACTGGCTCGAGCAGATGCCCATCAGCGGAGACCACGAAGTCCTTGTCGGTCATGCCTAGGCCTTCCTGCCCTGAAGTGACTGTGAGTCATGATGCCTCTGCTCGGCGGCGGGCGGCACCCGCTACCGTTCAACTCGAGATTAGACCGATCGGTACAACGCAATCAAGATGCCGTCGAAGGAGATCAGGCTGTGGCGAAACGGTGGACGCAGCGCCCCCCGGGGTCGACCTGGGGGGAGTGGGGCGAGGACGACGAGCTCGGCCGGATCAACCTTCTCACCCCCGAGAAGGTGCTCGAGGGCGTCCGCGAGGTCGAGGCAGGACGGAGCTTCTGCTTGAGCCTCCCGCTGGACTTCCCTGGTGGGACCGACCTGAACCAGCGGCGGCAGCCGCCGAAGCTCTCGCCGACCGAGGACATGAACGGCGTTCCCGGCGTCTTCTACAACATCCGGATGAGCGAGATGGCGGACTGGGGTGACCCGCGGTACGTCGATGTCTGGGCTGACGACGTCGTCACCCTCTCGTTGCAGTACTCCACGCAGTGGGACTCCCTCGCCCACGTCGGCGCGGAGTTCGACGCCGACGGTGATGGGATCGAGGAGGCGGTGTACTACAACGGCTATCGAGCCGGCGTCGACCTCGTCGGCCCGTCGGACGATGCACGCGGTGACGGCAGCGGTCACCGGTCGTTCGCGCACCACCTTGGCCTGGAACACATGGCCGCGAACGGGGTGCAGGGGCGGGGGGTCCTCGTCGATCTGCGCCATCACCTCGGCGATGACTGGCGCGGCGTCACCCTTTCGGTGCTCCAGGAGGTGATGGCCGCGGACGGTGTCGTCGTCGAACCCGGCGACATGCTGCTGCTCCACACCGGGTTCGCCACCAAGGTCCTGGAGTGGGACCGCAACCCTGACCCGCGGCAGATCCACCGGATGTCGCCGTACCTCGATGGCCGCGACCCCGACCTGCTCGCCTGGATCGCCGAGTCGCAGATCTCGGCTCTGGTCGCCGACAACTATGCCGTCGAGGGTCTGGTCGGCAAGGACCCCGACCCGAGCCGGCACTCGTTCCTGCCGATTCACCACTTGTGCCTTTTCAAGCTCGGGGTTCCGCTGGGCGAGATGTGGTATCTCCACGACCTGGCGGAATGGCTTCGGGACCACAATCGCTGCCGCTTCCTGCTCACCGCGCCGCCGCTGCGACTGCCGGGCGCGGTGGGCTCGCCGCTGACGCCGGTGGCGACGGTCTGACTCTCACCTCTGCAACGATGCTGGAGACCGGGGCAGGGAGGTAGGGCGGATGTCGAGCCGTCAGTTGTACGACACGATCGGCGTCACCTACACCGCGACCCGGCGAACCGAGCCGCGGATCGCCGCTCAGATCTGGGCGGCGCTCGGCGATGCGCGGACCGTGCTGAACGTCGGTGCGGGTACCGGTTCGTACGAACCCCCTGACCGCGAAGTCCTCGCGGTGGAACCGTCGGCGGTGATGCGCGCCCAGCGCGGACCCGATGCGGCGCCGTGCCTTGCCGCATCGGCGGAGCGCCTGCCGTTCGACGACCAGATCTTCGACGCCGCGATGGCGGTCGCGACCGTTCATCACTGGCAAGACCCGATCGCCGGCCTGCGCGAGCTGAAGCGGGTCGCGGCTCGTGTCGTGGTGTTCACCTACGATCTCGACGGCCTGAGCGAGTTTTGGCTTACCCGCGATTACCTGCCGGAAGTGACCGGTTTCCTCGGCGGGCGGGCTTCGCTCCAGGAGCAGGCGATGGCGATCGGAGCACGCATTGAGCCGGTCTGGATCCCGTGGGACTGCGTCGATGGGTTCTTCGAGGCGTACTGGCGCCGCCCCGAGGCCTACCTCGACGAACGTGTCCGTCGCGGTCTCTCGATATGGGCGAAGCTCGGGCCGGAGATCGAGCAGCGGGCCGTCCAGAACCTGGCCGCCGATCTCGCGACCGGCACCTGGGCGGAACGCAACCGCGCGCTCGTCGACGTCGAAGCCGCCGACCTCGGCCTGCGACTCCTGGTCGCCTGAGGCAGGCTCGATGGCGCTGTACGACGCGGCTCAGGCGTATGCGCTGGCCTTCTCCTATCGGGACATCGCCGCCGAGGTCGACGCAGTCCTGGGTTGGGCCGCGCCGGTGCTCGGCCGGCCGGTCAGATCTGTGTTGGAACTCGCGGCAGGTCCGGCGGATCATGCGCGCGATCTGGTCGGTCGAGGTCTGCGCGCCACAGCGCTAGACATCAACCCTGCGATGACGGAACTCGCACTCGCCGCCGGTGCCGCAAACGGTCAACGATTGCGGGCTGTCACAGCAGACATGTGTGCCTTCACCCTCGATGAGCAGTTCGATGTGGCGATCATGATGATCGACTCCATAGCGCACATCCTGGATGACGCGACCCTCCGCAGCCATTTCATGTGTGTGGCCGCGCATCTCACTGGCGGTGGTTGTTACGTCGTCGAGCTGTCCCACCCCGCCGACAGCATCGCCGACCAGTCACTCACCACCTCTGCCTGGACGCAGGCCGGCGATGGCGAATCGGTGAGCATTCGTTGGGGCGAGCCCGACGATCCGACCGATGCGGCCAGCGGCGTCACCTCGGTCACCGTGACGATGGAGCATGTCCGAGATGGACGAGATCCAGTCGTGATCAATGACGTCGTCGCGCAGCATGCCTGGTTGCAGGACGACCTAATGGCCGCGATGGACGGCTACTTCGCGCCCATCGCCTGGTACGGCTCCTTCGACGGCGTGGGGCTCGACAACGCCTCGGCCTGGCGGATGATCGCCGTCCTTCAGAAGTCGGCTCGCAATGGCTGATGCGAATGATGTGAGACGCATCGCTCTTGGCTTGCCGCAGGTCGAGGAGATCGACAGCGAGGGGTTCGACTTCCGGGTCGCCGGCAAGGGTTTCGTCTGGTCTTATCCGGAGCGGCCACCCGGCCAGCGGCGCGTGATCCGGACGGACATCGCCGTGCTCTATGTGGGCGACGAGGCAGAGAAACAGGCGCTCGTGCTCGGCGAGCCCGATCTGTTCTTCACCGTGCCGGGGTACGACGGATTCCCGCTCGTGATGCTGCGACTGGCAGCGGTGTCACCCGATCGTCTTGCCGAGCTGATCACCGATGCCTGGCGAATGCGCGCACCGTCCGACATCGCCGTCGACCTCGATGCCGGCTGATCGTCACCAGCTGCCTGGTGGCGCGACCAGCTCGATGCGGTTGCCGTCTGGGTCGGTCATCAACAGGGACGGCTTGCCGAGCTCGTCAACCACGCCGGGATGCTCGATACCGGCCCTAGCGAGCTCTGCTGCCCAAGCCTGCAGCGTCGGGCCGTCCGGCACGGCGAACGCGAGATGGTCGAGGGCAGCGCGTGTCGCCGCCTCGTCGGCGGCGGACAGGACAATGACCACACGGCTCGGCCGGTGCACGAGTGCGACGTACGAACCGTCATCGCTCGCGTGCATGCGCTGCAATCCAAGGACTCGCAAATACCACCGCTCAGCACGCGCGACGTCACTGACGGCAAGCTGTACATGCGAGAAGCCTGTGATTGGAGAGACCAGGTCGTCGGTCGCGTTCATGGCCTCCGCCTTGTCGTGAGAGGGCAACGATAACGGCTCCCATCACGCGAGCAGGTGCTGGACCGACTGCTCGATGAACCGTCGGCGCGACCGCCCGCTGCCGGCTGCGTGGACGTAGTGGTTGCCGATGAACAGCGAGAACGCCAAGTAGCTCCGGGCTTCCGCATCGCGCCGATCCGCACCCAACTCGGTGAACAGCGAGGTCATGAAGGCCATGCGTCGGTTGTCTAGTCGTCTGAGCCGAGTGTCCACCGTGGGGTCCCGCCTGGCCCACTCGCGGATCGCCAGCTCGATTGCCGTCATCTCGTTGATCGCCTCGGCGATGGAGAACAGGTGGCGCAGTTTTCCGCGGGCGTCGCCACCGTGGGCCTCGACGAGCGTGATGACGTCATCGCTGACGACCCGCTCCCATGTGTCGAGCATCTCGTCCAGCAGGGCCTGTCGGTCCGCGAAGTGCCAGTAGAAACCCCCTTTGGTCACGCCCAGCGTCTGTGCCAACGCCTCGATGCGGATCGCATCCGGCCCACCGACGCTCAGGGCGCTTAGCCCCGCATCGACCCAGCTCGATCGAGGGGTCCGTATCCGAGCAGGCACATCCATACGATAACGTATAGATACGCATACGTATGGATGAGGAAGCGAGGTCGGCAATGAAGTTCCGAGTCGCCCAAGTAGAGCCGCCAGTAGATGAGGTCACCGGTGACGATCCCTGGGACTATGCCGACTGTTTCGCCGTGACGCTCGACGAGCCTCGGACCCAAACCGCCGAAGAGTGGATGCGCGCCGCGATCACGCAGGTCAGCCCCGCGATGCTCACCGCCATCCGGCTGATTCACCGTCATGTTCTGCGCTTCGACCTCGGGCGGTCGGATCCCGGAGACTACTTCGGTTGGGCGATCGCGGTCGCTGGGCCGGAGGTCGCGACACTCGCGGCCGATGGTTCGCTGATTCGAGGCTTGCTCGTGGCGAGGCGTCACAGCCCCACCAGCAGCAGCGTGGCGACGTACGTGTACTTCCACCGGCCAACCGCGGCGCGGTGGATCTGGACCGTCGTTCGGCCCATCCACGTGTACGCGGCGCGCCGGCTCCTCCGTGGTGCGGCAGAGGCGATCTCGCGGTCCCCTCGACGCGGGGTAACCGTCAGCTGACCCACCTGCTGCTGGCTGACCGGCGCCGCCGCCGAATATCGTCGACGAGACCGCAGAGACGACGACGCAAAGGAGCTGGCGTGGGGTACACCGTGGACTTCACATCGGTCTCGACCCTTGGTCTGGAGTCATCGCCGGTGGCGGAGGCGTTGGCCGGGCTGCGAGCGAACGAGGCGCGCTACTTCAAGAACAAGTACGACCAGGACTTCACGGTCGAGCCGGCCGCGAAGGCGAAGAAGATCGTCGACTATGTCGCGCACATCCTCAAGGCCGAGCGCGACATCGTCATCGCCTCACCGGCGCTGGAGGCAACCGAGCTGCGGGTCGAGAACATCAGGTGGTCCTACGTCTTCTACGAGAGTGGCCTGTCGATCAACGTCCTCTACACCCTCGACGACCCGAAGAAGCGAGCCGTGGGGTTCAAGTTGTCCGACGGCATGGAGATCCCTGCGGAGCTCGCCGACAAGTTCAAGTTCGCTCGCCAGAAGTCGAAGCTCGCAGGCACGATCCGCGGGTCGTACTTCGTCATCAAGAACGAGTACTGAGGTCCAGCTCCGCCGCGCCGCAACCGAAGCGGCCGTCACTGCGTGAAGATGAACGGCTTGAAGTCGTTCGACTTGATCTCCTCGATCATCGACAGCAGCTTCGGCCGGCCAGCTGAGTTGAGCAAGTACTTCTTCGGCTTGCCCGGAATGTTCGTCCCGAAGTAGTAGCTGCACTCGCCGAACGAAGGCGCCTTACGGGCGGCTCGGTCGATCATCGCGGTCCAGCTCTCCTCGGCTGCTGGATCAACCTCGACGACGCCGTACCCGTTGTCGCGCGCATACGTGAGCAGATCCGTCACGAAGTCGACCTGATCGCCGTTGTAGCGCGGGTTGTTGCCGGCCGCGGCATGCGGCCCGCCGGGGAAGAAGAAGTTGGGGAAACGCGTCGTCTGGACGCCGAGGTACGTCGTCGGGCCATCAGCCCAGTGGTCGTTGAGGGCGAGGCCTCCTTGTCCGCGGATCCCCATCCGAGACAGCGCGCCGGTTCCGAAGTCGAATCCCGTCGCCCAGATGATCAGATCGAGTTCCTGGACGCCGTCTGCGGTCTCGATGCCGAGCTCGGTCAGGCGCCGTATCGGTGTCGCCTTGAGGTCGACGAGGGAGACGTTGGCTCGGTTGTAGGTCTCGAAGTACGACGTCACGAAGGGGGGTCGCTTCTCGCCGAACCGGTGGTCGTCGGGAATCAGCTTCGCGGCGACGTCGGGGTCGTTCACGATCCCGCGGATCTTCGCCGCCACGAACTCCGACCAGGCGGCATTCGCCTCGAGGTTGAAGGTCATGTCGGTGTAGTGGCTGATCAGCTTGGCGAAGCCCGGGCTCGACCACATCGTCTCGAAGAACGCGTGCCGCTGGTCCTCGTCGTCGTCGAACGTCGCCCGGTCGTGAGCGGGGTGCAGGAATCCGCTCACCGAGGTGTTGAGGGTCTCGCGGATCTTCTCGAAGTCCGCTCGCAGCTGAGCCTGCTCAGCTGCGGTGATGGGGGAGTTGTTCAGCGGCGTGCACCAGTTCGCAGTGCGCTGGTAGACGGTGAGGGATGCCGCCTGCTCGGCAACGATCGGGATTATCTGCACGCCGCTGGAACCGGTGCCGATCACCGCCACGCGCTTGCCGGTGAAGTCAACCGGTTCGGCGGGCCACAACCCGGTGTGGACCTGCTGGCCGGCGAAGTCGTCGCGGCCGGGGACGTCGGGGAAGAACGGCACGGACAGGACACCGGTCGCGCTGATCAGGAACCGAGTCCGTCGTTCGGCGCCGTCCTCGGTGGTCACGGTCCAGATGCCGGAGGTGTCGTCGTACGTCGCGGATGTGACCCTGGCACCGAGGTGGATGTGCTGGCGCAGATCGAAGCGGTCAACGACGTGGTTGAGATAGCGCTCGATCTCGGGCTGCTCGGCGAAGTGCTCCTGCCACTCCCACTCGTCGAACAGCTCCTTGGAGAACAGGTAGCCGTAGGTGTAGCTCTCGGAGTCGAATCGCGCGCCGGGGTAACGGTTCCAGAACCAGGTTCCGCCGACGCCGACGCCGGCCTCCAGCAGCTCGACGGTGAAGCCGGCTTCCCGGGCGCGATACAACTGGTAGATCCCGGTGATGCCGGCACCCACGACGAGGACGTCGAGCGGGGTGTCGGAGGTCACGGACATACTGTACCGATCGGTACAGGGCGTGTGACGCATGGACGCCGACATGAGAGGGCTGGTGACGGTCGTGGCAGCGAAGTCGTTCGCTGAGGTTGCAGAGGGTGTGAAGGCGACGATCGCCGCCTACGTGCTCGCGCTGGACGACGGACGCACCGACGACGTCCTCGCTACGTTCTGCTCTGACGGGTCGGCCGACATTCCAGGGCTTGGCTCACATCGTGGCCACGAGGAGCTTCGTGCGGCGTACGACGCGGTCAAGCCACAGGCGCCGCAACGGCATCTCGTGCTCAACACTCTCGTCACGGAGTGGAGCGACCACGAGGCGAAGGCCACCAGCGACGTGCTGTTCCTCATGCCAATGGCCGGTCGCTGGTCCGTCCTGCTGGTCGGGCGCTACACCGACGAGTTGCACTGCAAGGACGACGCTTGGCGATTCCACAGCCGAAAGGCCGAGTGGCTCGAGACCTGAGGAGCCGCCTGCAGGTTTCATCATCCGGGCCCTTGACGACATCAAAGGCGTTACGGTCGCCCGATGAACATCGTCACCAAGTGCGGCGTCGCCGGAGTGGTCGCCATCAGCGCCGTCACCACCGCGCTCAGCGGCGTCTCCCCGGCAGCGTCGGCGCACCGCGTCCACGGGTTCCATGCCTTCCAGTCACCCAGCAAGAACATCGGCTGCTACATGACGAAGAAGTCCGCGCGCTGCGACATCGCAAAGCGGGACTGGTCGCCGCCGCCCAAGCCGTCCACCTGCGACGTCGACTACGGCCAAGGGCTCGAGGTCGACCGTCACCACAAGGGCTACCTCGTGTGCGCCGGTGACACAGCGCTGAACCCGTCGGCGCACAAGCTCGCATACGGGCATGCGCTCCGCGACGGCGTCATTCGGTGTGTGAGCCGCACGTCTGGGATGACGTGCAAGAACGTCAAGACCGGCCACGGCTTCAAGCTGTCGAAAGCGTCATACCGCCGCTTCTAGCCGGATTCGCGGTCCTCAGATGTACATGCCGCCGTTGACGCCGATCAGCTGCCCCGTGATGTAGCTACCGCCTTCGCCGCACAGGTAGGAGCATGCGGCGGCGATGTCGGCGGGCGTGCCGGCTCGGCCCAGCGGCACCATCGGGGCGACCACATCGACGCCGATGAACTCACCGGCCGCCTCGGCCTTGCGTGCCATCGGGGTGTCAACCAGGCTCGGCGAGACGGTGTTCACCGTGACGCCCTGTCGGGCGAGCTCGACCGCGAGGGCCTTGGTCAAGGCGATCACGCCGCCCTTCGATGCGGAGTAGTGCGCCATGCTGGGGGCGCCCGACTGCGCACTCTGCGACGAGATGGTCACGATCCGGCCCCATCCCGCAGCGAGCATGTCGGGCAGAGCGGCCTGGATGCACGCGAAGGTCCCGGTCAGATTCACGGCGAGCAGCCGGTCCCACGCCTCGTCGGTGATGTCGAGCACGGCAGTGAAGTTCTCGATGCCCGCGCTCGTCACCAGGATCTCGACCGGGCCCAGCTCGGACCGGATCTGGTCGAACGCCGCGCGGACCGAATCGCGATCCGCAACGTCGACCTCCGCCGAGGCGACCGCAGCACCCGCGGCTCGTAGCTCCTCGGCGGCGACCTTGACGCCCGGGCCGTCGAGGTCGAGCAGTGCGACCTGGTAGCCGTCCGCGACGAACTGCTTGGCGACGCCGAGGCCGATCCCGGACGCGGCACCCGTCACTGCCGCGACTCGCGCCATCAGGAGGCCTCCACTGGTGTGAACTCGATGTGCAGGTCGGACAGGCCGCGCAAGATCCACGTCGGCTCGTAGTTGAACCGCCGTGCGCCTGCCGGGCCGTGGTGCTCCTCCGACAGTCGGATGTCGCGAGTGCGCTCGAGCAGTCGCTCGATCGCGATCCGACCCTCGACCCGCGCGAGCGGGCCGCCCGGACATGAGTGCGCACCGCGACCGAATGCGATGTGCGTTCGTACGCCGGGACGATCGATGTTGAAGTCGTGGGGGCACTCGTACTGCTTCGGGTCGCGGTTGGCCGCACCGTTCAACATCATCACCGGCGTCCCGGCCTTCACCTCGACACCGCCGACGGTCGTCGTCTTCCGCGCCAACCTGAAGTCGGCCTTGACCGGGCTCTCGATGCGCAGTGTCTCCTCGATGAACTCCGGAATCTTCTCCTTGTGCTCCCGCAGGTAGTCCTGCATCTCGGGATGCTCTGCCAAGTACTTGACCGAAGCGGCGAGCAGGCGCGCCGTCGTCTCCTGGCCGGCCGCGAACAGGAAAGTCGCGGTCCGTACGACGTTGACCACCGGTGGCAGGGAACCATCCGGGTACGTCGCGAGCGCCATCTCCGTCAGGACGTCGCCCTTCGGCTCGGCTCGCCGGTCCTCGACGTACTTGGTGAACCACTCGTCGGCCCAACCGAGTGCGTTGAGGCCGCCCTCGTCGTCGGTGCCCGACTGGCGGTCGGAGCCGATCGCGCCGGGGGACTGCGACAAACCGAAGCCGCTCCGGAAGAAGTCGTGGTCGGACTCGGGGACGCCGAGCAGGTCCGCGACGACCAGCATCGCGAACGGCTGCGTGAACTTCGTGATCCACTCGCACTTGCCGTCGGCGAGGAACTCGTCGAGCTGCCGGTCAGCAAGCTTCCAGATGAACTCCTCGTTCTCCTTCAACCGCTTCGGCGTGATCAGCCGCATCAGGACCGCCCGCTCCTGCGTGTGCATCGGTGGGTCCATGGTGACCATGTGCTCCCACATCGGCAGCTGGTCGCGGTACTTGTCGACGATCTCGCCGACGTCGTCCCCCTCCAGCGGCACGGGGAACTGCGCATAAGGCCCGACCACCGAGTTGCAGGAGGAGAACGTCTCCGAGTCGCGGTAGATCTCGACGATCTCGTCGTACCCGCTGACCGCCACCACCCCGAGATGGGGGAGGTGGAGCACCGGGCAGGCAGACCGCAGCTCGTCGAAGTAGGGATAGGGGTCTTCGACGAGTGACTCGTCCGTGAAGAAATCGATGGTCTCGTACGTCGACACCTGGACTACTCCTCCGATACTGTGCGACTGCTCAGCATTGCTGTGCGAGTGCACAGCATGGCGACGGATCCATGACCTGTCAACGAAGGGGCGGGTGACGTGTTAGCAAAAGGCGCGAAGGTCGCCAAATCCGCGCCGAGCCGCCGGCTCGGTGCGGAGGACTCCAAGACTCGCGCCGCGCTCGTCGAGGCCGCCCAGCAGCTCATGGCCGAAGCGGGATACGGCGCGGTGTCGTCCCGCCGGGTCGCCGCCAAGGCCGGGCTGAAGCCACAGCTCGTCCACTACTACTTCCGCACAATGGATGACCTGCTGCTCGCCGTGTTCCAGGTCGCCGCTGAGCAGAACCTCGAACGACAGTCCCGAGCCCTTGCGGCACGGCAGCCGTTGCGCGCGTTGTGGGAGTTCAGCAACGAGCCCGCCGCTGGCGGCATCGTCGTCATGGAGTTCATGGCGCTCGCAAACCATCGGCCCGCGATTCGGCAAGCGATCGCGTCGTACGCGGAAGAGTTCCGGCAGCAGCAGGCGGCCGCACTCTCCAGCGTCTTCGCGAGCTACGACATCGACCCCGAGGAACTGCCACCGATGGCTCTGCTCGTGTTGATGGCGAGCATCTCCAGCGTGATCGGGCTCGAGCGCAGCCTCGGTGTCACGACGGGGCATGCCGAGGTGATCCGGCTGGTCGAGGACGTCATCGAGCGCTACGAGCCGCAGGGCGTGGGCTGACCGACCGTCAGTGCGGCAAGCGTCGCTTGTGTCCTGCCCGGCATGACGAAGGCCCCCGGCATCAGCCGGGGGCCTTCGTCATCGGGCGGCAACGACCGGGGGGTCAGTCGTCGTCGCCCTCCGGGCAGGGGTGGTGGTCGTGGCCGTTGAACGCGAACGCCACGTCGGCATCGAACGAACCGCTCTCGCTGTTGAGGTCACCCAGCACGATCAGCTTGTCGCCGACCGCCAGGTCACTGACACTGGCGTTCAACGCTCCGTTCAGTGCCAGCGGCACCTCGGTGAGGTCAACGGTGACGGGGGTGTCGTCGTTCTCGCCGTCGTGTGCGGGGCGGGCCACGTGGTCGTCGCCCTGATCGTCACCCTGGTTGTCGCCGACCGTCACGACCTGCCCGTCGATGGCAGTGATGTCGCCACGGAGGAACGACGGCGCGACGGTGTAGCCGAAGACATCGGCCGCGACGACCGTGTCCTCGGTCGCCTCGCCGAGCACCGCGACCGTGTCACCGGCTGCGAGCTCGGTGTCGGTCGAACCGTCGACCGTGATCGTGGCGTCGGCATCGTCGACGGTGATCAGGTGTGACGAGGATCCGTGGCCGCCATGGCTCGTGCCGCGCACGCTGTCGCGGCCGTCACCGTCACCACCGTGACCGTGGTCGTCGCCGTCCTCGCGGTCGCCGTTGTCGCGGGTGTGCTCGTTGAGGATGAACTGTTCGCCCGAGACGCTGACGACCGTCCCGAAGAACAGACTGGCCGGCGCCGGCGTAACCGTCTCGTCGCTGTGACGGAAGATCGTGAACTTGTGGCCGTGCGCGTGTGCGAGGCCGCGGACCGAGATGTGGTCACCGACGTGCACCTTCTTGCTGTGGTGCACAGCATGCGCGAACGTCAGGTGCACGCGCTTGTTGTGGGCGGTGTGCTTACCGACCTTCGCGGTCTTGGCGAAGACCGTCACGTGGCGACCGTGATGGTTGGCAACGAGGCCGCGCACGGTGACGCGCTTGGTGGAGTTCTTCGCGTGATGATGCTTCGCCGAAGAGTGGGGTGCCGCGAGTGCGGTGGGGCCGGCTGCAGCCAGCACCAGTGCCGCCGCCGCGCCGGTCAACGCAACCGTGGTGATCGTGCGTCTTGCCATGGGTACCTCCTGGGTGGACGTCACTTTCGTCATCGCGCGGGGACAGCCCGGGGATACGCCCATTTGGCTGCGGATGCGCCCACCGCCGCGTTTTCACCCGTTCAGCCGAGCCAAGAACGCGCATCCCGTCAGGACGGTGCGGCTGAGCGACCTGCACGGTCAGCCATGACGCACAAAAGCCGGTTGCCATACGCGGGATGATCGAGGGGTGACCGACCCAGCCCGGGACGGGCGCAGCTTCCTGGTCGTGCTCGCCGGCGCCGGCTTCGTCGAGTGGCTCGGCGCGAGCGCGATCCTGCCGCTGCTCCCGACCTACCTCCGCCATCACGGCACCTCGCCGGCGATGGTGGGCCTCGTCATGTCGTCGTTCTTCCTCGCGAGCCTGGTCCTGCAGTACCCCCTCGGCCACCTCGGAGATCGGATCGGGCATCGCCCCGTGCTCGTCGGTGGTCTGGTCGTGTATGCGCTCGGCAGTCTTGGGTTCCTGCTCGATCCTGGTGCCGGCGGGTACGTCGCGCTGCGCGCCATGCAGGGTGCGGGATCCGGTGCGGTACAGATCGCGTCCTTCGCGCTGGTGGGCATCGCGGTGCCCTCAGAGCGACGCGGACGTGCCTTCTCGACGCTGTTCGCCGCGCAGCTCGGCGGCGCCGCGATCGGTCCCCTCGCCGGCAGCATCGCCGGTGTGTCCGGCATGGGCATCCTCTTCACCACCACGGCGGTCACGAGTGCGATCGCCGGCGTCTGGGTGGTGGCCAAGCTGCCGGCCCTGCGTAGCTCCGAGCACGGGACTCGAACGCCACTGGTGATCAGTCGCATGCTGGTCGGTGTGATTCTTGCCGGGGTCACGGGTGGGCTGATCCAGGGCGTCTACGAGACGTGTTGGACTTTGCTGCTCGACCACCGCGGCGCGCATGCCTGGCAGGTTGGCCTGTCATGGACGCTGTTCGCCGCACCCTTTGCTGCCGTCTCCCCGATCGCCGGTCGGCTGGTGGACCGCTTCGATCGCGTCAAGCTGGCTACCTGGGGGATGGCGTCGTCGATCGTCTTCGCGGCGCTGTATCCCTTCCTGCATTCGCTGTCACTGCTACTCGGTTTGGGTGCAGTTGAGTCGATCGGCGTTGCGATTGCTTATCCCGCCGCGCAGTCGCTGCTCTCCGACTCGGTGCCCGAGTCCGCGCTGGGCCGAGCGCAGGGTCTCAACGACATGTGCCAGACCGGCGCAATCGCGGCGGCTGCGGGCGTCGCTGGGGCGCTGTTTGCCGTGGCACCCTGGGTGCCGTTCGTCGGATCCGCGGCGCTGGCTGCGGTCCTGGTTGCCGTGCTCCAGAGCCTGTGGCGCGAGGGACATACGAGCGCTGGGGTCGACATCGAACCTCGCGAGCTCACCGTGATTGGGTGATCCGGCGGGAGGCAGGATGAGGATCTTCGTTGCCGGCGCCACCGGCGTGCTCGGCAAGCGGGCGACGCGAGCACTGGTCGCCGCTGGACACGACGTGACGGGGATCGCTCGTACGCCGGAGAAGGCGGCGCAGCTACGCGACGCGGGCATCACGCCGGTGACCGTCGGCCTGTTCGATGCCGCGGCGCTCTCCGACGCGGTGGCTGGCCATGAGGTCGTGATGAACCTGGCGACCCACATCCCCGACGTCAGGAGTGCGATGCGTTCGAGGGCGTGGGACGAGAACGATCGCATCCGAACCGAAGGTGCCCGCAATCTCGTCGACGCTGCGATCGCCGCCACAGCGAGTCGGTACATCCAGGAGTCGGTTGGCTTCTTCTACGAGGACGGCGGCGACGAGTGGCGGGTCGAGGACACGCCGCTGGCGGTGCCGGAGTTCGCCGCATCGTTTCAGACTGCTGAGGCGGAGGCATCGAGATTCACGGCGTCCGGTGGCGTCGGCGTCGTGCTGCGCTTCTCGATGTTCTACGGCGCGGGTGCGTCCCACACCGACACCCAGCTCAAGACCGCGCGGCTGGGCCTATCTCCCTTTCCCGGGCCGAAGGACGCCTACCAGTCCTTCATCCATGTCGATGATGCGGCGGCCGCGGTGGTCGCTGCCCTTGCCGCTCCGGCGGGCACCTACAACGTCGCCGAGGACGAGCCCGCGACCCGCCGGGAGCTTGCCGCCGCCGTGGGTCGGGCACTGGGCAAGCGGATCAGCTGGTCGATTCCCGGGATGGCCAGGATGGGGGGCGCGAAAACCGAGTACTTCCGTCGATCGGTCCGGGTCAGCAACCGCAAGTTCAAAGCGGCGACGGGGTGGGTGCCGGCGTACCCGGCACCGGACCTTGGCTGGCAGCAAGTCGTGGCGGAGACCTCTACGCTTCGGTGATGCGCCGGGCGATCGTCGGTCTCCTGGTCGGCGTGCTGGGCCTCCTCCCGTCAGCCGGCTCGCAGGCGATCCGTGCTGTGCCGGCGTCGAAGATCAAGCCCGCGCTCGGCCTGCACGTCCACGGTCGGCACCTGGTGAACAGCCGCGGGCAGCGCGTTCGACTCCTTGGTTTCAACAACTCCGGGGCGGAATACGCCTGCATCGAAGGCTGGGGCATCTTCGACATCGGTGACAACGTCAACACCAAGGTGCCGACCTCGGACGTGGTCGCGATGACGCGATGGCACGGCGTCAACGCAGTGCGGATTCAGCTCAACGAGCAATGTTGGCTCGGCATCGGCGGAGTGAAGCCGGCCTACGGCGGCGTTCGTTATCAGCACACGATCGAGGCCTACGTTCGGACGCTCACCCGTCACGGCCTCGCGGTGATCCTGAACCTGCACCTGTCAGCGCCCGGTGATGAGAAGTCCTACAACCAGGAGCCCATGCCGGACGCGCACAGCATTCCGTTCTGGCACCAGGTGGCTGCCGCCTTTCATGACAACAAGGCCGTTCTGTTCGACCTGTTCAACGAGCCGTGGCCGGACAACCAGGCGCACACCCGTGCCGCTTGGCGCTGCTGGCGCGACGGCGGCTGTCGACAGCAGTCGGCGAACGGTGGCAGCACCTACACAGCGATCGGGATGGACCGGTTGATCCATGCGGTGCGCTCGGCGGGTGCGCACAACGTCGTCATCGCTGGCGGCGTCAACTACGCGGCGAATCTCGGTCGCTGGCTGGCATACAAGCCGCATGATCCCCGCCACGATCTCGCCGCCTCGGTGCACCTCTACTCATTCAACGGCTGCACCCGCCCGCGGTGCTTCACCAAGAAACTGGCACGCATCGCCCGGCGCGTGCCGCTCTACATCGGCGAGTTCGGACCTGACCTCACCGTGGGGTACTCGGCCGCGCTCGATTCGAATTGCCGGTCGAGCTACGTCGGCAAGACCGGCTTCGACACCGGGGTGGTCTCGTGGGCACGGTCTCACGGAGCCAGCTGGACGGCCTGGACCTGGAACGCGTGGCACGACTGCTGGGCGCTCATCACCAACCGAGCCGGTCATCCGACGACGCCGTACGGCAGCCGGGTTCGCGCGGCACTTCTTGCCGACCGTCAGCGTCACCGCGCGTGACACAATCCCGGACGTGACGGTCACCGAGGTTCGGCCGGCGAGATTTCGCGAGGCGCAGCCCGATGCTTACACCGCGCCAGGCCTCACCCTCCGGATGGCCGCAAGGATCTTCATCAACACCTTCAGCGCCAAGCTCCTACTCCCCGCCGTCCTGGTGTCCGGCGGCGTTCGGCTCGCGCTGGGCGGCTGGGGGTGGTGGGATCTCGGGATCGCGGCAATCATCCTTTCGGCGCAGCCGTTCACCGAGTGGGTCATCCACGTCACGGTCCTGCACTTCAAGCCGGTATCGATTGGCGGTCGGCTGATCGACCCGCTGTTGTCGCGTCGGCATCGGCAGCATCACGCGGACCCCAAGGTGCTCGGCCTCGTGCTCGTGCCGCGCCAGGTGATCGTCGCGTCGGTGCTCCTGAACGTCGGCGTCTACTGGCTCATCACGCCGACCTGGCAGCTTGCGCTCTCAGGGATGTTCACGTCGTACACGATGTTCCTCGGCTACGAGTGGGTGCACTTCCTGATCCACTCCAACTATCGGCCGCGCGGTTCGTACTACCGATACATCTGGCGCGCGCATCGTCTGCATCACTTCCGCAACGAGAACTACTGGTTCGGGGTCACGGTTCACGTCGGCGATCACGTGTTGCGGACCTTCCCAGCGAAGGACGCGGTACCGGTGTCACCGACCGCATTCACTCTCGGAGTCGAGGTTCCCGCATCATGACGCTTGCCCCCGTCGCGACGGATTGGAAGCATCCGGACAAGATCCGGCCGGCGGCGATGCCGGGTGCCATCCCGTTCGCACGCGTGCTGGACAAGGTCTCCTACAAGAGCCGGCCGCTGTCGTCGGTCCCAGCGGGTTCAGGGCTCAAAGCCGTTCCCGGTTACGGCGGTATGCCGGTGCTCGGTCGAACCGCGGAGATCATCTTCGACGGCCTCGGGATGTCGGAGCGCGTGTGGGAGCGCATGGGAGCGGTGTCATGGGTGCAGGCCTTCGGCATCAAGTTCGTCATGGCGCTCGGTCCGGACGCGACGCAAGCTGTTTTCACCAACAAGGACAAGGCGTTCTCACAGACCGGATGGGACTACTTCATCGGCCCGTTCTTCAACCGCGGCCTGATGCTGCTCGACTTCGAAGAACACCTCTACCACCGCCGGATCATGCAGGAAGCGTTCACGCGGACGCGACTCGCTGGTTATCTCGAGCGGGCTGACCAACTGGTCCAAGGCGATCTCAAGCGGTGGCCGGCGAACGGCACGATTTATGCCTACCCGACGCTGAAGCGGCTCTCCCTGGACATTGCGACAGACATCTTCATGGGCAGCACCGTCGGCGAGGACGACGCAAGGCTCCAGACCGCGTTCATCGACACGGTCCGAGCCGGTACGGCGCTGTTGCGCCGTGACTTCCCGATCGGTCGCTGGCACCGCGGGCTCGAAGGCCGGAAGGTGCTCGAGCAGTACTTCCGGACCCGTCTCCCTGAGAAGCGGGCCAACGATGGTGACGATCTGTTCGCGACGCTGTGCCATGTCCGCTCCGAGGCGGGGGAGGCGTTCTCCGACGACGACATCGTCAGCCACATGATCTTCCTGATGATGGCGGCTCACGACACGTCGACGATCACGACATCCGCGGTGTTGGCAGCTCTCGCCGCCCACCCGGAGTGGCAGGACAAAGCGCGCGAGCAGTCGATGGCGATCGACGGTGATCTGACGCTCGACTCGCTGGACTCGCTCACCGTGCTGGACATCGTGATCAAGGAGTCGCTGCGACTCGTGGCGCCGGTCCCGTCCTTGCCACGCAAAGCCATCAAGGACACCGAGTTGCTCGGGCACTTCCTCCCGGCCGGTACCCAGGTCTCCGTGTCGCCCTGGTTCAGCCACTACATGCCGGAGTTCTGGACCAACCCGTACGCGTTCGACCCAGACCGGTTCACCGAGCCGCGTCGCGAAGACAAGAACCACCGATACGCGTGGGTGCCATTCGGCGGTGGCGCCCACAAATGCATCGGGATGTACTTCGGGACCCAGGAGGTCAAGACGCTGCTGCATCACCTCCTCCGGACCTATCGCTGGACCACCCCGCCGGGATACGTCGTGCCGTGGGATCTCGTGTCACTTCCCATGCCGGCCGACGGGCTCCCGCTCACCTTGCACGCGCTCTGACCGGACCGTGCGGCACGGCATGAGCCTCGACGTCCTGGACTGGCGCCGCGAGACCTTCGCGCTCTACCGAGCGGTCCGGGCAGCACCGGACCCCGCGAGCGGCCATGCGCTCTGGTGCGAGCGCAGGCAGCGCCTGGTGAGCACCCACCCGGCGTCCCCCAATCGCGCCTCCCGACTGCATCATGCGCCGTACGACGCTGCCTTCCGTTTCGAAGTCGAGGTCGAGGTTGACGTCGAGCCGCAGCGCCTGGAGATCGCGACCGGCACTGACGGCGTCGTACCGTTCGAGCGGATCGGCCGGGTCGATCTCAGCGGGATCGGCTCGCTGGACCTGTGGTGGCTTGAGTCCTACGGCGGCGGCATCTGGCTGCCGATCAGGGATGGCTCGACATCGACCTACGGCGGCGGGCGATACGTCCTGGACACCGTGAAGGGCGCCGATCTCGGCGGTGGCGGTCGCCGCCTGACCATCGATCTGAACTTCGCCTACAACCCGTCGTGCGCCTACGCCGAGGAATGGGCCTGCCCACTCGCGCCGCCTGGAAATGTGGTCGAAGCGGACATACCTGTCGGTGAATTGCTCCCGGATTAGGCCGTCTGGAGCAAGAATCGCGAATCCGGGACGCCGAACCACGCCGATTGCGAAAATCTTCCGGTGTCAGTGGTCAGGATGGCGAGTGGGAACGCCGACATTCCTGACATGGGGTCGACGGCAGAGGTCCGGCATGCGCTGCTGCCTGCTGACCCCGGGCGGCCGTTCGCTGGGGTCGACCACAAGGTGTTCGTCGACCTGCTGACCCGCGTCGGCTGTCACGTGTACAGCGGAGAAGTCTTGCCGGACGGCTCGTATCGCGAGCTGTTCACCGGGCCCGGCATCGAGCTGTTCATCGGTGCGAAGGTCGACGAGCACACCGACCTGTCCGCCGCGTGGAACAACTCCGTGCATCCTGACGACCGCGGCTTGTACCTCTCGGCGGCGGTGGTCGAAGCCAAGCACGGCGTCATCGAGCTCGAGTACCGGATGGTCGGTCGGGACGGGATCACCCGCTGGGTCATGGACCAGATGTGGCAGCGCGAACGGACGACGGACGGGCGCCGGATCATCGATGGTGTCGTCACCGACATCACCAGCCGCAAAGAGGCGGAGATCGGCATGCGCCGGCTGGCGCACAGCGACCCGCTCACCGAACTCGCCAATCGGCTGCAACTCGCCGAGCGGATCGACGGCGCGGTGGGCGCACTCCACAGCGATTCAGCGGGCATCGCGTTGTTGCTGCTCGACCTCGATGGGTTCAAGGCGGTCAACGACAGCTTCGGTCATGCTGTCGGCGACGAGCTGCTGAAGATGGTGGCGCGACGGCTGCGCGCGTCAGTGCGCCCGACGGACGTGGCGGCCCGCCTCGGCGGCGACGAGTTCGCCGTACTCCTCGAGCGAGTGGGTTACGGCCAGGCTGAGGCAGCGGCGCATCGGGTGCTGCAAGCGCTCAACGACCCATTCGTCTTGTCGCGGAGCACCGTCGCGATCAGTGCCAGCATCGGGCTCGTCCATGCCACGGACTCGCGGGCGAGCCAGGATCTGCTGCGCGACGCGGACGTCGCGATGTACCGCGCCAAGGCTGAGGGCAAGAACCGGATCGTCGGGTTCGAGCCGTCGATGCAGGCCCGCGTCCTGAGGCGGTTGCAACTCGAGTCCGACCTCCGCCGCGGCCTCGACGAGCGGGAGTTCGTGCTGCACTACCAGCCCCTGGTGGAGCTCGCGACCGGAATGATGGTCGGCGTCGAGGCACTCGTCCGCTGGAATCACCCCGACCGCGGTTTGCTGCCGCCCTCGGAGTTCATCGAGATCGCTGAGGACACCGGCCTGATCGTTCCGCTCGGACGCTGGGTGATCGAGCAGGCGACTCGCGATGCGGCGGGTTGGATCTCGGCCGCCGACAACCAGATGTCGGTCTCGGTCAACCTCTCGCCCCGCCAACTGCACGACCCGGAGCTCGTCGCCACGACGGCGTATGCGCTCGCCGATGCGAACCTGCCTGCGTCATGCCTGACGATCGAGATCACCGAGAACCTGCTGCTCAAGGACACCGAACTCGCAAAGTCGCGGCTGGCTGCGTTGCGGTCCCTTGGCATCAAGGTCGCGGTCGATGACTTCGGGACGGGGTACTCCTCGCTTGCCTACCTCGACCGGTACCCGGTCGACATCCTCAAGATCGACCGGACCTTCGTCGATCCGCTCGGGCAGAGCGACAAGCACGCCGCTCTGGTGCGCTCGATCCTCGACCTCGCGGCTGCGCTCGAGATCGACACGGTCGCGGAGGGTGTCGAGAACGACGCGCAGCGCGACATCCTCCGTTCCCTCGGCTGCAGCCGCGCGCAGGGATACTACTTCGCGCGCCCGCTCCCGGCCGAAGAGTTGTCCGCCTGGATCTGAGCCCGGCTCAGTCCGTCGAACCGCCGCCATGCGACTGCGACGGGGCCGCCGGCTTCGCCGCAGTCGACTCCGAGCTCTGCGGGCCGCTGACGTGAACGAGCGTGCCGTAGCTGATCAGGTGGTAGACCACTTTCGCTGTGGCGATCGGAAGTTCGAGACACCCGACGGATTGCGGCGACCCGTACGACGCCCTCGGGAAGCCGTGCACGGCTGACCCGCCGGAGAAGTAGCTGACCCACGGCACCCCTGGATCGTTGTAGTGAGACCCGTCCGGGTTCGTGCCCGACATGGTCGTCGAGTCGTACCGGTCGTAGACCGGGTAGGTGCCGAGAGGTGTCGGTGCCCCGGCGACCCCGCCATTGACCGGGCTCGTGAGCTCTGTCTTGCCCTCGACCCACACCGACAGGCGCTGGGGCAGGTTGAGGTCGGCGGACACGTAGCTGTACTTGTCCGGATCCATATCGTGGCGCAGGTCGGCCTCGATCAATGCCTGCCAGGTGTACTGGCCGACCGCGGCGTCGGGGGCAAGGTGCTCGTGGTGCTGAAACGCGAGCACGGCGCCCCGCATCACCTCGCTGACCCGGCCCGGCGCCCAGTCGTGTCGCAGGGTCGAGGGGATGTTCGGAAATCGCCACCTGAACTTTCCCGGCGGGGGGTCATAGACCGCGGCGGCCTGCTCGGCGGGCGTGGTCAGTTCCGTCGCCGACGTGGACAACGGCAGGTAGTGCAAGTCGGCGAGGATCTGCTGTGCTCTGACCAGCGAGCCGCGTGGGGTTGTCGCGTGTGCCACCACGCGGCTTCGCCCGCCTGGCACCCGGGCTGCCTTGACGGTCAGCGGGGTGTCCGGCGGATAGGCCTGGCTGGGAGTGAAGACGGCAGCCGAGCCCTGCCGAGACCAGGCTCCCGGAACCGCGGGATGC
>JAFAZI010000054.1 GCA_019239875.1 Frankiaceae bacterium | reverse complement strand
CGAGCACGACATCGACGGCGTCGTCATCAAGGTCGACAGCCTCGGGCTGCAAGGACGTCTTGGTACGACGAGCAAGGCGCCGCGGTGGGCGGTGGCGTGGAAATACCCGCCGGAAGAGGTGACGACGAAGCTCAACAACATCTTCGTCAACGTCGGTCGGACCGGTCGGGTGACGCCCTTCGCGGCACTGGAGCCGGTACATGTCGGGGGAGTGACGGTCAGCACCGCCACCCTTCACAACGAGGACGAAGTCAAGCGCAAGGGCGTGCTGATCGGTGACACCGTCGTGGTGCGGCGGGCTGGTGACGTGATCCCGGAGGTCGTCGGCCCGGTCGTCGACCTGCGGACCGGTGCCGAGAAAGCGTTCCGCATGCCCAAGAAGTGCCCTGAGTGCGGCACGCCGCTGAGCCGTGGCGAGGGCGAGGTCGACTGGCGGTGCCCCAACTCGGTGGGCTGTCCGGCACAGCGACGGGAGGCGGTGTTCCACCTCGCCGGCCGGGGCGCTCTCGATATCGACGGGCTGGGATACGAGACGGCGATCGCCCTGCTCGACGCGGGCCGCATCAAGGACATCGGCGACGTCTTCCATCTGACGCCTGAGAGCTTCGAGGGCCTCCGCGGGTTCGGACCGAAGAAGATCGATCAGGTGTTGAAGGGGCTCGACGTCGCACGGGGTCGCCCGCTGTGGCGCCTGCTCGTCGGACTCTCGATCCGCCACGTCGGGCCGACCGCCGCACAGGCCCTCGCCCAGCACTTCCGGTCAGTCGACGCGATCGCCGAGGCCGACGTCGCGTCGTTGGCTGCCGTCGACGGGGTCGGCCCCACGATCGCCACTGCCGTCGCCGAGTGGTTCGCCGACGAGCGTCATCGCGACATCCTGAACCGGCTCGCCGCCGGCGGCGTGACCGTCGTCGACGACAGCCCAGTGGCAGGTCCCGGACCGCTCACCGGCCTCACCGTCGTGGTGACCGGCACCCTCGAGGCGTACTCCCGCGACGGCGCGGCGGAGGCGATCACCGCTCAGGGTGGCAAAGTGACCGGCTCGGTCAGCAAGAACACGTCGTACGTCGTCGTCGGTGACAATCCTGGAGCCTCCAAATACGACAAAGCCGTCCAGGTGGGGGCGCCAATCCTGGACGAAGCGGGCTTCGAGGCGCTGCTGGCAGGTGGACCAGCCGCGGCTGCTCCATTTGTCCGTCGGGACGAGTGATTCGGAGTACCTGCACAACATCCTGTGGATATTCAAGAATGCCCCTCAGATGCCGATCTTCGGACATGGACACCGACCGTCCATGCCTAGGTGACTGAAAGTGGGTGACATGTCCTCCTCGCACGACGAGGCGCGCAACGTCGCCCCGCCGTCGGCGGCCCACGCGTTCTGGGTCTACGTGGGATTAGTGACTGCGCTCGGCTTCGCGCTGCTCACCTGGCAGCTCACGTTCCTCCACATGCCCGACCTGAGGATGATGGGCGGCGCGCTCATCATGCTCGCCGTCATGGTGGTGGTCGGTGAGATCTGGCCGTTGATGATCAGCGGCTCCGCTGACGTGACCGGCGTCACTACGTCCACGACCTTCACCTTCGCGCTTCTGCTTCACACGGGTCTGCCGCTCGCGCTCGCGCTGCAGGCGATCGCGACCGTCGCGGCCGCACTGGTGCACCGCCGGGCGGTCTGGCGGACGGGCTTCAACGTCGCGCAGTTCTCGCTGTCCTACGGCGCCGCCGACCTCGCGTTGCTCGCCTGCGGGCGCCACGCGACGACCAGCCACATGCTCGACGTGAGCGGGCATGACATGCTGCCGATTGCCGTCGGCGCCCTTGTCTACTTCATCGTCAACAACCTGTTCGTGTCCGCGGCGCTGTCGCTTCGCAACCGATCGTCGGTGCGGCGTGAGTTCTTCATGGAGTTCGGTTTCCAGGCGTTGTCGAACTCCGCGCTGCTCGGCATGTCACCGATCGTCGTGGTGGTGATCGAGCGCGGGCTCGCCCTCATCCCGCTGCTGCTGTTCCCGCTGGCCGCGGTCTACGCGACTGCGGCGATGGCGCGCGACCGCGATCGGGAGAGCACGCACGATGCGCTGACCGGTCTGCCGAACCGCAAGCTCCTCATGGAGCACACGGAGAACGCGGTCGCCCAAGCGACCGGCAGCGGGTCGCACGTCGCGCTGTTCCTGCTCGACCTCGACCGGTTCAAGGAGATCAACGACACCCTCGGCCACCGGGTGGGCGACGAGCTGCTCCAGCTGGTCGGCCGTCGCCTCACCGCGGTACTTCGCCCGGGCGACGTCATTGCGCGCATGGGCGGCGACGAGTTCGCGATGCTGGTGCCCGACCTCGAAGACCCGCGAGCTGCGCTTGATCTCGCGGAGCGGGTGAAGCTCGCACTCGTCGAGCCGTTCCGGATGGACGGCATGTCTCATGAGATCGAGGGATCGATCGGCATCGCGATCTACCCCGCGCACGGCTCCGACTTCGAGACACTCCACCAGCGTGCCGATGTCGCGATGTACGTCGCGAAGGAACGCGGTACCGGTGCCCAGATGTACTCCACCGACATCGACCGCCACTCGACCGTCCGGCTTGGCATGGTTGCCGAGCTGCGGAGCGCACTGGAGAACCGCGACCTCGAGCTGCACTACCAGCCGAAGGCTGACCTCCGCACCGGTGACGTCGTCGGCGTCGAGGCGCTGCTGCGGTGGCGGCACGATGAGCGTGGTCTGGTGCCACCGGATGAGTTCCTCCCACTGGCCGAGCAGACGGGCCTGATGCGGGTCATCACCAAGTTCGTCCTCGACGAGGCGCTTCGCCAGCTCTCGGTCTGGTGGCGGCTGGGCCTGAAGGTCCACTGCGCCGTGAACGTCAGCGCCCGCGACCTGTACGACCGTGGCTTCGCCGACCTGCTCAAGTCGAGCATCGAGCAGTACGACGTGCCACCGCGCGCTCTCATGATCGAGGTCACCGAGAGCTCCCTCATGGCCGACCCGTCACGGGCCGCCTCGACACTGCTGTCGTTGGCCGGGCTGGGCGTCGGCGTCTCGCTCGACGACTTCGGTACCGGTTACTCGTCCCTGGTCCACCTCAAGCGACTTCCGGTGAGCGAGGTCAAGATCGACCGCTCGTTCGTCATGCGGATGGACGTCAACGAGGACGACGCGGCGATCGTGCGCTCCATCATCGACCTCGCCGCAGCGCTGGGCCTGCGCACAGTGGCGGAGGGAGTCGAGACCCGGGACGCCTGGGACCGTCTCGCCGTCTACGGCTGTGACGCCGCGCAGGGCTGGTACCTCGCGAAGGCCATGCCGGCTGACGTGGTGACGACGTGGCTCCAGGACATCCGCCATGTCGGACCAACCTCACGGCCGGAAGCCGCCGGGATCGTCACGCAACCGACGCCACTCGGAATCGTCGGCAAGGCCGGCAGCCGCTTCGCGTAACGCCGCTCCACCTCACCCTCCAGGTCCCGCCCATTAGGCTCGTCGCCGTGCCTGCCATCAGCCGAACCGACGTCGCGCACCTCGCGAGACTCGCGCGGATCTCGATGACGGATGCCGAGCTCGACGCGATGGCCGGCCAGCTCGACGTCATCCTCGGCGCCGTCAGCCGGGTCGGTGAGGTGGCGGCGAATGACATCCCTCCGACCTCCCACGCCGTACCCCTCACGAACGTGCTGCGGCCCGATGACCCGGTCCCGAGTCTCGGTGCCGCCGCCGCACTGGCCGCCGCTCCGGCTGCCGAAGACGGCCGCTTCCGCGTGCCGCGAATCCTGGACGAGGAATGACCGAACTCACGGAGCTCAGCGCGGTCGAGATCGCTGAGCGGGTCGCCTCACGCGACGTGTCGGCCGTCGAGGTGGCGCACGCGCACCTCGACCGGATCGCGGAGCTGAACCCTGCCCTGAACGCCTTCTTGCACGTCGACACCGACGGCGCCCTCGCGCAGGCGAGGCGAGTCGACGCGGGTGAGGTCGAAGGAGCGCTGGCGGGTGTGCCGCTCGCGCTCAAAGACGTCATCGTGACCAAGGGCGTGCCGACGACCGCTGGCTCGAAGATTCTCGAGGGGTGGGTTCCGCCGTACGACGCGACGATCGTGGAACGGATGCGCGACGCGGGCATCGTCGTCCTCGGCAAGACCAACATGGACGAGTTCGCGATGGGCAGCTCGACCGAGCACTCGGCCTTCGGTCCCTCGCACAACCCGTGGGACCTCGACCGGACCCCCGGCGGGTCAGGTGGCGGTTCGAGCGCTGCGGTCGCCGGCAACCTCGCCCCGCTCGGGATCGGCACCGACACCGGAGGATCGATCCGGCAGCCCGGTGCCGTCACCGGCACCGTCGGGGTGAAGCCGACGTACGGCGGCGTCTCGCGATACGGCCTGATCGCCTTCAGCTCGTCACTCGACCAGGCCGGGCCATGCGCTCGCACCGTGCTGGATGCGGCGTTGCTGCACGAGGTCATCGGCGGTCACGACGCTCGCGACTCCACGTCGATCGACCAGCCGGTTCCGCCGGTTGTCGCGGCCGCCCGGTCCGGTGACGTCAGCGGGCTTCGGGTGGGCGTGGTGAGGGAGTTCGGCGGAGAGGGGTATCAGCCGGGTGTCACCGCCCGGTTCACGGAGGCTGTGGAGCTGCTGACGTCGCTGGGCGCGGATGTGGTCGAGGTCTCATGCCCCCACTTCGACTATGCGCTGCCGGCCTACTACCTGATCGCACCGAGCGAGGCATCGAGCAACCTCGCGCGCTACGACGCGATGCGCTACGGGCTTCGGGTCGGCGACGATGGCGAGGCATCTGCCGAGGAGGTGATGGCAATCACCCGTGCGGCCGGGTTCGGCCCCGAGGTCAAACGGCGCATCATCCTCGGCACCTACGCACTCTCGGCTGGCTACTACGACGCGTACTACGGACAGGCTCAGAAGGTGCGGACGTTGATCACCCGTGACTTCGAGGCGGCGTGGCAGTCGGTTGACGTCCTCGTGTCCCCGACGACGCCGACAACCGCGTTCAAGCTGGGGGAGCGGCTCGACGACCCGCTCGCGATGTACCTCGCTGACCTGTGCACGATCCCGTCCAACCTGTACGGCGGTCCGGCGGCCTCGGTTCCGTGCGGGCTGTCGGACGACGGGCTCCCGGTCGGGCTGCAGGTGATGGCGCCGGTGATGGCCGATGACCGCCTCTACAGCGTCATGGCGGCCGTCGAACGTGCGAAGCCTTGGTCACAGCCGACAACGCCCAGGTAACAAAGTCGTCTCGGATGCCATAAACAGCGCTTTCCAGATGGCACGATGTTGGCCACAACTTCAGCGGCAGGGCCACTGCACCTGAAAGATGTCGAGGAAGGGGCGCAGCTTGGCGAAATTTATGCTGCGACGCTTCGTGAACTACTTCGTCCTCGTCTTCATCGCGACCTCGCTCGCCTACATCCTCGCTTCGGTCAGCCTTGACCCCAAGTCCAACTACACGACGCGGGCCAAGCCCCCGTCGGCCGAGGTCATCTCCGAGAAGCTGGACTCGATCAACGCGAATCCCGACACGCCGGTGCTCGATCGGTACGGCACGTGGCTCGGCGACATCTTTCACGGGAACCTCGGCAAGGAGGTCCAGGGCGGCTCGGTCAACGACGACGTCGGACGCCGACTGTGGGTCAGTGGCCAGCTCCTGCTGATCGGCACCATTCTCGGCAGCGTGGTCGGGATCGCCATCGGCGCGTGGTCCGCCGTACGCCAGTACAGCTGGGTCGATCATTTCTTCACGGCGAGCTCGTTCGTGATCCTTGCGGTCCCTACCTTCGTCCTCGCGATCACGACCGAGCTCCTCGCCACGCACATCAACCAGTGGACCGGGCACCCGCAGCTCATCGAGTACACCGGCCAGTTCGACCCCGCGATCAACGGCGGCTTCTGGCCGCACCTGGCCAACCGGCTGCGTCATCTGCTGCTCCCGACCATCACGCTGGTGATCGGCGGGGCCGCCTACATCTCGCGGTACCAGCGCAATTCGATGCTCGACGTCCTGGGCAGCGACTACGTGCGGACCGCCCGGGCCAAGGGTCTGCGCCGACGTGCGGCGCTGACGCGCCATGCGCTGCGCACCGCCCTCATCCCGTCGATCACGATCTTCGTCTACAGCTTCGCCCTCATCTTCGTCGGCGCGACCTTCACCGAGATCATCTTCGGATGGCACGGGATGGGTGAGCTCCTCGTCACGTCCATCCAGAGCAACGACACCAATGCCGTCGCGGCGGTGACGTTGTTCGTCGCGGTCCTCGTGCTCCTCGCCGGGATGATCCAGGACTTCGTGATCGCGCTTCTCGATCCTCGGGTCCGGGTAGGTGCCATATGACGATGTCGCCGAACGAGCCGCTGCTCGACGCCACCAGCGCGCCGCTCGCGCCGGATGTCTCCGAAGCGACCGAGTCCAATCCGGCGCTGCTGTCGCGCGGCGGCCTGGTCGCTCGCCGCTTCTTCCGGCAGAAGCTCGGGTTGCTCGGCCTGGCTGCCCTGTTGCTGCTCATCCTGGCCGCGTTCATCGGCCCGCTGCTCGACCACTACAAGTACCAGGCGATCGACGAGAACGCTTTCCTCACCGGACCGAGCAGTGCGCACATCTTCGGCACCGACGCCATCGGTCACGACGTGTTCGCGGCGACGATGCACGGTGCGCAGAAGTCGATCGAGATCGGTTTGCTGGTAGCGGTGTTCGCCACGGCCGTGGCGGCCATCGTGGGTGCCGCCGCCGGCTACTTCGGGGGTTGGACCGACCGCATCCTCATGTGGTTCGTGGACCTGATGCTCGTCGTACCGTCGTTCCTGATCATCGCGATCCTGTCGAACAAGTTTGCCGACAACTGGATCTTGTTCGTCCTGCTGCTCGGGGCGTTCATCTGGCAGATCACCGCTCGCATCGTGCGCGGACAGACCCTGTCGATGAAGGAACGTGAGTTCGTGGCCGCCGCGCGTTACATGGGCGTGTCCGGCTGGCGCATCATCATGCGGCACATCCTTCCGAACCTGTCGTCGCTGCTGATCATCGACGCGACCGTGAACGTGAGCGCCGCGATCCTCCTCGAAGCCGGCCTCTCCTTCTTCGGCTTCGGCGTCAAACCACCTGACGTCTCGCTCGGCACCCTGCTCGACCAGGCGCAGACGGCGGCGATCACCTCGCCGTGGTTGTTCTACTTCCCGGCCGGCTTCCTGATCCTGCTGTGCCTGTCGGTGAACCTCATCGGCGACGCGCTGCGCGATGCCCTCGACCCGTCGGCTGGCAAGGCGCAATGACCACGGTCGAGATCACCGAGCCACCGCCTCCGGTGCCGCCCGCCGAGGACGCCATCCTCACGGTGACGAACCTGTCGGTGACCTTCCCAGGTGGCCAGGGACCGGACGTCGGTGCGGTCCGTGGCGTCTCGTTCGACCTGCGGCCCAACGAGGTGCTGGCAATCGTCGGCGAGTCCGGCTCCGGCAAGTCCGTCACGTCGCTCGCGATCATGGGGCTGCTGCCCTCGAACGCCGACGTCAACGGATCAGTGACGCTGGCCAACCGCGAGCTGATCGGACTCGGCGACAAGGACATGTCGGTGATCCGGGGCAGCGACATGGCGATGATCTTCCAGGAGCCGCTGTCGGCGCTGACCCCCGTCTACACCGTCGGCCAGCAGGTCGCGGAGTCGATCCTGATCCACAAGGACGTCTCGCGGCAGCAGGCGATGAGCCGGGCCGTCGAGCTGCTGGACCTGGTCGGGATCCCGAACGCGGAAGATCGGGCGAAGGCGTTCCCGCACGAGTTCTCGGGCGGCATGCGGCAACGCGTCATGATCGCGATGGCGATCGCTAACGACCCGAAGGTCATCATCGCCGACGAGCCGACCACCGCGCTCGACGTGACGATCCAGGCCCAGATCCTGGAGGTCTTGCAGACCGCCAGACGGGAGACAGGCGCCGGCATCATCATGATCACGCACGACCTGGGGGTCGTCGCCGGCATCGCGGACCGAGTCATGGTGATGTACGCCGGCCGCCCGGTCGAGGTCGGCCTGACCGACCAGGTGTACGACGCGCCCCGGATGCCTTACACCATGGGCCTGCTCGGCTCGATCCCGCGCATCGACGCGAAGGGTGTGACGTCGCTCACGCCGATCGTCGGGAACCCGCCGTCGCTCGCGGCATTGCCGCCGGGGTGTCCGTTCGCGCCACGGTGCCCGCTCGTCATCGACCTGTGCCGCGAGAGCGAACCGGTGCTGGAGCGAATCGGCGCCGCCGGCCACGCCGCGGCGTGTCACCGCAAGCAGATGATCGAGGAGGAAGACCTCGCGGTCACCGAGGTGTTCCCGACACCCGAGATCGCGCACTCCGAGCTCGAGCGGGTGCCTCGCGAGCAGCGGCCGGAGGTTCTCGGCGTCGAGTCCCTCAAGAAGCACTACCCCCTCATGTACGGCGCCGTCTTCAAGCGACAGATCGGCACCGTGCAGGCCGTCGACGGGATCGACTTCGAGATCAGGGCCGGCGAGACGCTTGGGCTGGTGGGCGAGTCCGGCTGCGGGAAGACGACCACGCTGCTGCAGATCCTCGAGCTGTTGAAGCCGCAGGACGGCGCGATCCGGATCGCGGGCAAGGACACCAGGTCGCTGAACCGCGTATCGCGAAAGCAGCTGCGCCGGGACCTTCAGGTGGTCTTCCAGGACCCGCTCGCCGCGCTCGACCCGCGCCTACCCATCGCGGACGTACTCGCCGAGCCGATGCGGACGCATGGAATGGGCAAGCGCGACGTCGACCAGCGGATCGGTGAGCTGCTCGAGCTGGTCGGTCTCGACTCGTCGATGGCCGCGCGCTATCCGGCCGAGTTCTCGGGCGGCCAGCGTCAGCGGATCGGGATCGCACGCGCGCTCGCGTTGACCCCGAAGATCCTCGTGCTCGACGAGCCGGTGTCGGCCCTCGACGTATCGATCCGGGCCGGCGTGATCAACCTGCTGATGGAGCTGCGCGCTGAGCTCAGCATGTCCTACCTCTTCGTCGCGCACGACCTGTCGGTGGTTCGGGTGATCGCGGACCGGGTCGCGGTCATGTATCTCGGCA
>JAFAZI010000027.1 GCA_019239875.1 Frankiaceae bacterium | reverse complement strand
TGCGGCGCCGTACGACGAGGGTGAGGACGGCGAGGTGGTCGTCGTCGCGGACGCATCTGGTCTCGAGGTCTTCGACCGTCTGGTGCGGGTCGACCAACGGCCGATCGGGCGGACGCCGCGCTCCAATCTCGCGACGTACACCGGGCTCTTCGACGCCGTCCGCAGGCTGTTCGCCGCCACTGACGAGGCGAAGTCTCGCGGCTACTCGGCCGGTCGCTTCTCCTTCAACGTCGCGGAAGGTCGATGTGAGACCTGTCAGGGCGAGGGCTTCATCGAGGTCGAGCTGCTGTTCCTCCCCGGTACGTACGCCCCGTGCCCCACCTGCCACGGGTCGCGCTACGACGCCGAGACCCTGGAAGTCCAATACCGGCATCGAAATGTTGCGGACGTCCTCGCCATGACGGTCGACGAGGCAGCTGACTTCCTCGACGACGTTCCGGCTGCCGCGCGCAGCCTCCGGGCGCTGCGTGACGTCGGGCTCGGCTACCTGCGCCTCGGCCAGCCCGCTACCGAGCTCTCAGGCGGCGAGGCGCAGCGGATCAAGCTCGCGACGGAGCTGCAGCGGGCCCAGCGCGGGCACGCCCTCTACCTGCTCGACGAGCCGACCTCCGGGCTGCATCCCGCCGATGTGTCGCTGCTCCTCAAACAGCTGCACAGGCTGGTCGACGCCGGAAGCACCGTGATCCTGGTCGAGCACGACCTCGCCGTCATCGCCAGCGCCGACCGCGTGATCGACCTGGGGCCCGGCGGTGGCGACGACGGCGGCAAGGTCGTTGCGACCGGGTCGCCGGAGGAGGTTGCACGCAGCCGATCGAGCCGGACCGCGCCATATCTCAGAGAGCAGCTCGAACGATCGCGGCTGGACTCCGGCCCGCCCCGCGAGCAGGTCGGTCAGGTCCGCTCGCGGGCGAGCCGCTCGCGCCGAACCTCCTCGCGCTTGGAGTAGGCGGCCGCGCGGATCGCTTCGTCGGACTCCAGGCTGGTGCCGAGGGCACCACCGACTGTCGCCGCCGATGCGACGAACCAGGTCAACAGGAACACGTCACCGTACCCGCGCGAAGCGTTGAGGTAGTTGCCCATCACCGTCGGGTCGAGCACGAACAGCGCCCAAGCCAGGTTCACGACGTAGAGCGCGAGATAGCAGATGAGCACCCCTGCGGTCAGGGTGATCAGCGTGGAGTTGTTGTAGAGCCGGGACCTTTCTCTCGCTTCAGCGGAGCTGTCGGCGGGCCGGTCCCATAGCTCGCCGTCGATCACCAGCCATCCGACGACGAGCACGATCGAGGCGATCGTCGCGACCGCGAGGCGCCACCATGACAAGGTGCCGGCCAGCAGCCAGACGGTCGAGTTGATCGTGGCGATAGCTCCGGTTGCGAGCGCGGCGATCAACGCGGACTTCAGTCCGGGCACAAGGCGCCAGGGGCGGTTGGCGAGCACCATGCCCAACAGCAGCCGCCAGCGGCCACTGCGCCCGGACAATGCCACGCGGTGCTCGTCCCGCGGACCGGAGGCGTCACGCAAGCCGATGACGAGCTCGCGCAGCGCGTGGCGCGTACGGGCGTGAATGCGGAACCCGCCGAGGGCGGGTAGTGAAAGCACTGCGGTACGTCGCTGCGGGTCGGCATCGATCAGTAAGTAGCGGCCATCGCCGTGCCGTAGCGGCAGTTCGGTCAAGCCGATCACGACATCCCATTCATGCTGATCGGCGTGCTCTTTCAGCCGCGCGAGCGCGGTGTCGACATCCTCGCAACCCGTGGTGAACGGCTCGCTCACGACCTCGATGTCCCAGGCGGTGCCGGCATCGTCTTCCGGTGGCCCGAGGGAGGTCATCCGCCTCGCGACATTGGTGGGCGTGGCGGGGTCGGCCAGGAGGCCGACCTTCGTGCGATTCTTCGAGGTGGGCCCGCGACCGCCGTTGCGGGTCAAGGTTTGAGGACGACCTTCTCGCAGTTGTCCTGTTTGGCCTTGAAGATGGCGTAACCGTTCGGGGCGTCGTCCAGCGGCAGGCGATGGGTGATGATGCGGGTCGGGTCGATCTTGCCCTGTTCGATGATCTCGAGCAGCCTCGGCACGTAGCGGTGCACGTGGCACTGGCCGGTGCGCAGCGTCAGCGCTCGGTTCATCCAGGCGCCTGCTGGGAACTTGTCGAGCAGTCCGCCGTACACGCCGACGACCGAGACGATGCCGCCGCTGCGGCAGGACGTGATCGCCTGGCGCAGCGCGTGCGGGCGCTCGGTCTCAGAACGCAGGTGTTGCTTTGCCTTGTCGTAGATGTCGATCGGCACACTGCCGTGCGTGGCCTCCATCCCGACTGCGTCGATGCACTTGTCCGGACCACGACCGCCCGTCAGTTCCAGCAGCTTCGATCGGACGTCATTCGTGTCGAAGTCGATCGTCGTGTGACCGGCGTCAGCGGCCAGCTGGAGCCGGTAGGGCTCCTTGTCGATGACGATGACCTCGTGCGCGCCGAGCACGCGTGCGCTGTCAGCGGCGAACTGACCGACCGGGCCGGCTCCCCAGACCGCCACGACGTCCGACGGCTGGATGTCGCACATGTCGGCGCCCATGAAACCGGTGGGAAAGATGTCGGTCAGGAAAAGGACCTGCTCGTCACTGAGCGAGTCCGGCACCTTGAACGCGTTGACATCAGCGAGCACCACCCTGGCGTACTCAGCCTGCCCGCCGGCGTAGCCACCGGTGAGGTGTGAGTAGCCGTAGATCCCGCCGCACGGGTGTCCGAACATCTTCTCGGCGATGCCGGCGTTGGGGTTGCTGTTCTCGCACGTCGACGTGAGGCCACGCAGGCACTGCGTGCACGAACCGCACGAGATGGGGAACGGCACGATCACCCGGTCGCCGACCTTGACCTTCGAGGTGTCGACGCCTGGGCCGACCTCGACGACTTCGCCCATGAACTCGTGGCCCATGATGTCGCCGTTCTGCATCGTCGGGACATAGCCGTCGAGAAGGTGCAGGTCGGAGCCGCAGATCGCCGTCGACGTGATCTTGACGATGGCGTCGCGACTGTTGAGGATGCGAGGGTCCGGCACCTTTTCGACGGAGACCTTGTTGGGTGCCTGCCAGACGAGCGCCTTCACGTCGCGACCTCCGTGGACTCTTTGTCGGACATCGGGTGGGCGGGCCGTTGCGGGAACTCTTTCCGCGCCTTTTTGCCGTACGGCGCACCGTCGGAGCGCATGACCTCACCGACCTCCATGACCTGCTTGAACCGGCGCAGGTCGTCGTCGATCTGCTGATGGGGGTCCTCACCGAAGAAGCGCGCGAGCGCCTCCGCGAGCTTGCCACCCGGAACGTCGTAGGTGATGAACACGTGCAATTCCGTGCCCTGGTCGCCGGGAGCCGGCGTGAAGATGACGGTGCCGGCATTCTTCACATCGGCGTCGCCGATGGAGCTCCACGTCAGTTTCTCGCCGGGTACGTCCTCGCCGATCTCGGCGTCCCACTCGACCGTCTGACCGAAGGGTGCCGACACCTTCCAGTGGCTGATCCGGTCGTCGCGGACGACCACCTCGTCGACATGTGTCATGAACTCGGGCAGCTTGTCCATCGACCGCCAGTGCTCATAGACCTCTTTCGGATCCTTGCGAATCGTCGTGCTCCCAGTCAGTTGCACGGTGGCTCCCTTCCCGCGGCTTCCGCGGACGGCGGTGTAAAAGTCGATTGCGGTGATGCCGGCCACGGCTGCGGTGGCGGCAATGGTTCGGCCCAGCTTCTTGCCGTCGTGGTTCTTCAGCGCACGCCCGAGCGTCGCCAGATCGACCGCGTCGCCGGCCACGCGTGTCCAGACCCACTTCGACGGACGCGACGAGGCGAGCAGCGCCGCCGCATGCGTCAGCTCACGCATGCCGACGAAAGTCGTGACAGCGCGCTGCTTGGCACCCTCGCCAACCCCAACGGCGCGATCAACCGCGTCCGGTCTCAGCAGTTGAGGGATGCCGAGACCAAGACTGGCCCAGCCGAGGGTGCGGGCGAGGAGCTCAGGGTTGCGGCCGTGCGTAGCGGTCTCAGCAGTTGGCGCAGGCATGCGGACCGATGTCCCCGCGCCGGTGCCCAGTAACCCGATTCCCTGATGAACCTCTCGCGACGTGTATCGCCACCTCGTCGCTGGCGCCACTCCACACGCTGACCGCTCTCGAGACGGTCGGGCAGGATGGGTGCGTGTCGGACGTGACGGTTGAGTGGTTCGGCTGCGCGACGTTTCGGGTGCGCATCGGTGAGACCGTGCTCTTCTTCGACACGTATCTCGACAAGGCCCCCGGGGTACCTGAGGTCGGCCTGCGTTCGGCTGATGTCACCGAGGCGAACTTCCTGTTCATCTCCCATGCACACTTCGATCACGTGCTCGGCGCCGATGTAATCGCCGAGGCGACCGGCGCGACGGTTGTCGGGAACTACGAGGTCGCGCATCTCATGGCAGCGAACGGCCTACCTGATGAGCAGATCCTCGCGGTGTCCGGCGGGGAAACGGTCCACTGCGCCGACGGCGTACATGTCCATGTGCTTCCCGCACTGCACTCGTGCCTGTTCGCGCCCGGCGGAAGTGACAGCGGCTCGTCGTGCCTCGGCGATCTCGGTGTGAGCGCGCAGGACCGTCAACGAGCAGCCTCGGCATTGTTCGAACTTCTACCGACGCTGTCCGAGGAGACTCGGCGTTACTTCCACGCGCATGAGGGCGGTTCCTCACACCGCGACGGTGGTCAACTTGCGTACCTGCTCGAGACGCCACACGGCTCGCTTCTTGTGAGCGCGAGCTCTGGCTACTGGCGTGGCATCTTCGAAGGCCTACGACCCGATGTCGCGATCCTAGCCGCAGCCGGACGTCCGAACGTCGATGGCGAGCCTCACCAGGGGTCAATGGCCGACTTCCTCGTCGACCAGGTGAACCTCCTCGGCCAACCGACCGTGTTGCTGTGCCACCACGATCCGTTGCTGCCTCCGGTCGCGCCTGCCTACGACGTCAGCGCCGCTGAGGCAGCACTACGCAACGTCCTCGGTGCGGAGCGGTACCGGAATCTCGGCTACGGAGAGCCGGCGCCACTGTTCAACCTGTGAATGCTCGCAGCGAGGACGTTGCGTTTGTGACCGACGTACGACGCGCCTATGCGTGCAGCTGTGCCAGCAGTTCGTCGAGCTGCCTGAACGTCTCGTGCGTTGCGTCGGCGGCGCCGGTGCCGGCGGCGTCGAGCGCTTCCTTGGACGGGTAGACCTCACTCAGGACGAGCGACGTCTTGCCCGCTGTCTCCTCGAACGTGACCGTGGTGATCGAACTCGTCTCGCCCTCTTCCTCGTTCGTCCACACGATGCGCGAATGCGGTGTCACTTCGAGGTACTTGCCGAAGAAGTCGAGTCCTTCACCGAAGTTGAGGCGGTAGGTGCCCCCAGTGCGGGCATCCATCTCGAGGGAGCACAGCGTCATACCCATCGACTTCGGGACCCACCACTTGCTGAACAGCTCGGGCTTTGTCCACGCGTCGAACACGAGGCGCGCGGGCGCGTCGAACGTGCGCGTCACAACAATCTCGCAATCCGACGTCCGCTCTACAGTCACGGGATTGCGCGTCGTGACGGGTTGACTATCCGTTGTCGCTTCCATTGATCTTCTCCTTGCGTTTGAGGTCTTCGACGACTTCGTCCAGCGCGGTGAACCGCGCGTCCCAAAGCTGGTGATACCGCTCGATCCACGCCGCCACTTCTTCGAGGCGTCGCGTCCCGATCCGGCACGTGCGCACGCGTCCGACTTTCTCCGTGGTGACGAGACCCACGTCCTCGAGAACGCTCACGTGCTTCTTCATGCCGGTCAGAGTCATGTTGAAGCGCTCGGCGAGATCGGTGATTGACGCATCCGATCGGCCGAGCTGCTCGAGCACGCCCCGCCGGGTCGAGTCAGCAAGCGCCGACATCGTCATGTCCAGCCGGGGTTGCAAATACTGAACCATATAGTTCAGTTTTCTAACATGACCCCTGGCGAGATGCAAATGGCCTTTAACGAAGCCACTGCCCTACGCACACCTCATGGCGGTCTGGGCATGCTTCGCCCCCAGGGCCGGCGAGTGGGTTCACGCTGGACGACGGGTAGCCGTCGCCGACGACCGGAAAGGTCAGGGCCGGTGCGGCTACGGCTGGACGAACGGTTTGAGGGCAGCGACGACCGTTGCCTTGGGGATCGAGTCGTACTGAGTGGCCTTGGTCTCACCCGAGTCGAATGACGCGAAAGACGGACAGCTCGTGTCGGTGGCACTCACGTTCGTCGACGACAGTGTCTTGCCGGTCGTTGCCTCATGGACCGACAGTGTGTACTTCGCCGTGTAGAGATCCAGGGTGCCGAGCTCTTTGCCGTCGCTGTCCTTGTAACCGGTACACGTCTTCACGAACTTCGAGCTGGTTCGGACGCCGCATGCCACGATGTCGATGCCGGCAAAGGCGGTCGGATCGCTGGCGCTGTACTGGATCGTCCAGTCGCTCGGCAGGTCGGTGTCGGACTCGTTGATGAGGTCCTGGTCGAAGGTCTCGAAGTAGAACGCCTTGTGTGTGGCGGCGGTGTTGTCGTAGGGCGTCGCTCGACTTTGTGTCGCACCCTCACAGACAGGGCTGAAGTCGCTGTCGAACAGCGGGCCGCCGCTCGACGTACTCACTGTCGGCGTCGTACCTCCACCCGCAGCGGGTGTACCGCCACCAGACGAGCCGCCGCCGGAACACCCGGCGACGACGCCGACGAGAGCCAGTACGACGAGTGAGCAGCGTCGAGCAGACCGATCCATGTGTCATCCCCTCAGTAGCCGCGCACCCCCTCGCGCGCGACGTCGTCCGGCGATTCTGACACGACGAGGGCCACCGGACTCATCCGCGATGCCGTCAACGTGTGAGGGCCCTGCCCGGCCAGGCGAGGTCGCCCGCTCGGCTCGGTCTACCGGATGCCGGTGTCGACGATCAGATTCACCTTCTTCGTCTGCCCTGCTCGTATTGAGACATCACTCTCGGCGGTCGACTGGAACCCGCCGCTGTTCGTAGCGACGATGGTGTAGGTACCCGGAGCGAGCGCCAAACGGAACTCCCCAGTCGAGTCTGTCCGTGTGGTGGACACGACAATGCCCTGCTTCAGCGCCTGCACCGCGGCTCCGGCTGTCGGTCGATTCGGGCATGGACTGTTCGCTTGTTCGACCGGACACGTCGGCCCCGCTGTCACGGTCCCGACTACCTGCGCCGATTTAGAGGCGCCCGAGCCCGTGGCGGCGCTACAACCAGCCAGCAGCAACCACAGGCCGACGAGCAGTAGCCCGAAGGGGGAGCGCGTCACGTTGTTCAGACGCTGAGCTGCGTGTCGCGGTTTCATGTCGTCGGTCGTTGCCTGGATCGCCACTTCGTCTATAAGGGGATCCCGGCGGACGCGACTTGCGAATGCCGCCGTACGCAGCCCAGGAGTGTGTCTGTTTCGGTCGCGTCCGGCCCGCGACGAAGGACGAAGTCGAGGAAGAACGGACTTCGGTACCGAACCACTCTGCCGTGCCATCGCCTCATGGAGAGAGCACCCTGGTGTATGCGCACAGTCGTGACGCTCGAGGCTAAGTCGCAGTCGCGCTGCACCTCAATCGCCTGCGCTCGGGAAGTGTGGGGCGCGAATGACACTTCGAGGTGGTACGTATCACCCGAGCCGGTCATCGGGAGCCAGCCCAGCAGCCAGACGCCAGCCGCTACAGCAAGGGTGGCGGTACACAGTGCCAATGCGACGAGCCGACCGCGTCTGAAGGTCTGCATGAGCCAAGGATGCCGCCAAAAATCGAACGCGGACGCGCGAATCGCGCTACTTGACGGCTAGCACGTCGATCGGCTTGATGTCGGCGGCTCCGGCCAGCAGGTCCGAGCCAACGTCCTGGAGGGCCGCCGGGATCTGGCCGTTCACGTGGGCCTGGCGAGCCTCCTCGCTCTCGAAGGTGTCGAAGATCCCGTACGTGGTGTCGTCGAGGCGGAAGGCGTACCAGTTGACCGTGCCTTCTTCTTGGGCGGCCAGCTCGCGGCCTTGTTTGAGGAATTGCCCGAGCTCATCGCCCTTGCCGGGCTTGGCGTTCAAGATCGCGAGCAGTCCTCGGTCGATGGCCATGCATGGTCCTCTCGTCGTGATGAGCTCGACCCCCGCGCTGGCTCGCGCGTAGGGCACAAATCCTGCCTCGGCGGGCCGCGGCCGACATCCCCTGGTCGAGCGGTATTCGACCGGCACCGGAAGGTCAGAGGCGACCGAAGGCACGTTGGTGACGCGGCACTTGTACCTGCGCTGGCAGACGCCGGCACAGTTGTCGCGTCAGTCCGTTGCCATGGAGCTCATGTGCGCGACGATCGCGGCCGTCGTGTCGGCGAGCAGGTCCTTCGGGCTGAACATGACGAACTCGGCGCCGGCCTCGGCGTTGGGCACGTGCCCTGGCGTCATGTAAAAGGCGTCACCGGCGCGGTAGGTCTCCTCGCGATCGCCGAAGTCGCACGAGATCGTGCCGCTGAGGACGTAGCCCCAGTGCGGGCAATGGCATTGACCACCAGGCAGCCCGGCGAGCATGTCCTTCAGAGAGTGCGTCTCACGGATGCTGACGAAGCTGACGGTGATGTCGTCGAGATGCGCCGTGCGGTCGACGGCGAGGCCGAAGTCCTCGGCTTCGGCGGTGTTCTTTGATGTGTATGCCATGACGCCCTCCCTTAAGTCGATCGGTGGAGAGGACGCTACGAGCGCGCACGGCGATGACGCATGGGGCAGATGCCCCATCTCTCACGCCTCATCGGCTTTGGTCGCCGCTTCCGGGATGAGCCCGTTCTTCACCGCGAACATGCTCGCGGTTACGCGACTGGTTGCGCCGATCTTCGTATAGATGTGCTCGATGTGATTGCGCGCGGTCTTGGGCGAGATGACGAGTTGCTCGCCGATCTGCCGGCTGGACAGCCCGCGCGCCAGCAGCCTGAGCACATCAACCTCGCGCGCGGTCAGACCATTCGGGTGGTCGCGGCGTCGTACACCGACGTGTCCGGCGTGGGCGAGCACCGCGCCGACCGCGTCGCCGTCGAGTCGACCGGAGGCAACCTCCCCGCGCATCTGCGTAACCGCTTCGTCGACCGGCAGCGCGGCTCGGTATGGCCTCGGCTCGATCATCGACTGGTAGACGTCGGCGGCGGCGAGGATGCGCGCCGGCATGGAAAGTCCCGATCCGTTGAGGCCGCGCGGATAGCCGGAACCGTCTAGCCGCTCCCGTAGCTGGACCGCGACCGCGCCGAGTGGCGCCAGCCACTCAGACTGGCAGAGCATCCGCTCGGTGAGATACGGATGCATCCGCACTCGTTCCCACTCACCGACGGCGAGCGGTCCGCGCTTGTCCCAGATCGCGTTTGAAACGCCGAGCCGGCCGAAGCCGTGTACGACGCCCGCGTGCTTGGCCAGCGCGATGTCGGCCGGAGCGAGCATGAGTCGGCGCGCGGCCGCGCCGGCGTAATCGGCGACCGCTCTGGCATGACCGAGCGTGTAGGGCGATTTGAGATCGATGAAGTCGGCGACGCCGAGCAGCGCGCTCTCGGCCTGCGCCTGTGTCAACGTCATCCGCAATGACGGCTCGGCGTCGATGACGGCGTCCCACGTCCGTGTCTCGTCGAGCCCCTCGACGATCGCGTCGGTGTGGTCGATGAACAGCGCGGAAAGTTCGGGGTCGAACTGCGCGCCGGCACGTTCCTGCGCGAGCTGCCGTGCCGCGCTAACGCCGCCGGTGCGATGCGCCACTTCGATGAACTCGGCGAACTGCGCGAGCCGCGACTCGATCGGGATCTGGGTGCCCTGAAGCTCTCCCGGCCAGCCTCTGCCGTCCCAACGCTCGTACGACGTACCGACCGCCTGCTGCACCGCCTGGGACAGGCCGAGCTCGACAGCGAGAGAACGAGCCAGCTGGGAGTGGCTCGCCACCATCCCGTCGACGTCCTTGTGGCCGTATAGGAGGAACTCGAGGCCGACCCGCAGCCGATGCAGCGGCTGGTTGCCGGCGCCCAAACTGCGCAGGCCGTTGAGCGTCGAGGCCAAGCCGCGCATGTCGTGGTCGTACTTGGTCGCCTTTCCAGCAATGTCGTCGCCGAACCACTTCGCTTGCTCGTGCGCGTCAGTGTGGCAACCGACGCCGATGAGGAGCGCCGAGTAGTAGACGGCGAGTCGTTGCTCTTCGGCCAGTTCCAGCAGGTCGGCCATGCGCAGCGCGATAAGGCATTGACGCAGCACGTGCTCCATCGGCTGATCGAAGCCGAGGTCGATGCCCAGCGACAGGGCAGCGACCAATTCGGCCAGCCGCAACCGGGGCCTGGGCCGCGCGTTTCCGGTGACGACGCTGAGCGTCTCGGACACGGTCACCCCCAACCCCTGAGCCGACCGTACTGGTCGGCGCCGGTTCGCGGCTAGACGTTGGCGAGTTGCGCTAGCGGACATCCCGACGGAGCTTCACATCTCGCTCGCGCCTCGGACCCTCCAGTTGCGATTGCGTCGACTTGATTGGCGATCTCGTGGTTGTAGGAACGGCTGCAACGTGCCAGCAGCGTGCTCAACGCGAACCCCGACGACTTGGCTTCGCACCCGTCGATTGTCACTGCGCGCAGTGGTGAATAGTGCGGGATCACCCGTGCGCGATCGGCGCCGTGTCTATGGATCTTCCGGATCCGGTGTCCGGACGGGTACACATTGCCAGACACGAGCAGGGGCCACGGCTAGCCACTGGACGATGGCTGCGGGAACCAGGTACGGCGACCCGACAAACACAGGGAGGGTGACGAGCAACGCCAGAATCAGACCAGCGGCTCGATAGAGATCGACTGACCATGCAACGACAACCGGGAACAGAAAGAAGAGCCCTAGCGCGATTAGCTGAGCCGCCGTGTAAAGACCGTCGGTTTGGTCGGTGGCGACGGCTTCGACGCCGATGGCGGTGGCGGCCAGAGCGGCCACAATCGACTGTCTGATCAACGCGCAACGGAAGAAGCGAACAGGGTGGAGTGGCGGGCGCTCTGGCCGTTTTGGCACGCCCGAAGGGTGCCACGAGGCCGTCGAACAACGGCCGGTTACTTTCGCACTCGAATGTCTAGATGGCTGCCTGGGAGACGCACTAGTAGAAGCCGTCTCCACCAGTCAAGCCGTCACCGATGTCGTGATGCAGAACTGTCACCGATGTCCTGAGACATCACAGGGGTGCAGAGGCTTGACAAAGCGATTATTCGAACGTATGTTCGAATGATGCAGGGGTATCCGCTGGAGGGGCACCCGGCCTGGCAGGCCGCGGCGG
>JAFAZI010000133.1 GCA_019239875.1 Frankiaceae bacterium | reverse complement strand
TTCTGCGATGGATCCCACGCCGCCTCCCGCCGAAGCAGACGCACTCGTCTCAGGAGGGTAGGAGCCATGCGCCGACGGGTGCTCGTTCCGCTGCCTGATCACGACTTCGACGTGACGGAGGTCGCCGTTCCGTGGCGACTGCTGTCCGACGCGGGCTGCGAGGTGATCTTCGCGACCGAAGCCGGCGCCACGCCGGCCGCCGACCCGCTGCTGCTCGACGGCGTCGTGTTCGGCCAGCTCGGTGCGGCTGAGGAAGCCAAGGACTTCTACGCCGAGCTCGCCGAGACGCCGCGGTTCAAGCAACCGCTGACCTACGCGGACATCGTGCCGGGGGCCTTCGACGGCCTGCTGCTGCCGGGCGGTCACGCGAAGGGCATGCGCCAGTACCTCGGCAGCGAAGCACTTCACGCGAAGGTCGCGCAGTTCTGGGGTCTGGGTCGACCGGTCGGCGCGATCTGCCATGGCGTGCTCGTCCTCGCGCGCAGCAAGGACGAGTCGGGCAGAAGCGTGATCGCGGAGATGCGCACCACGTGCCTGCCCAAGTACATGGAGCGCACGGCGTTCATGTCCACCGTCTGGCGGCGCGGCCGCTATTACCGGACCTATTCCGCGTACGTCGAGGACGAGGTGTGCGACGCGCTGACGAACCCCAAGGTGCAGTTCGAACGCGGCCCTCGGGTGTTGTCCAAGCGCGGTACGGCGATCGATGACTCCGCGGCCTTCGTGGTGCAAGACGGCCGGTATGTCTCCGCGCGTTGGCCGGGTGACGCGTACGCCTTCGGTCGCGCGTTCACCGAGCTCGTGACCGCCGGTGGATAGAACGCGCACGCTCGTCCGGGTTTCGGTGTTAGCCTCGTCCGAGATCACAGCGTTCCCGATGTGGACGCACCGCGACCAGGTCGCGTTCATCTGAAAAAAGGACCTCGAATTCATGGCACAAGGCACCGTCAAGTGGTTCAACGGCGAGAAGGGCTACGGCTTCATCGCTCCGAGTGACGGAAGTGCTGACGTCTTCGTGCACTTCTCGGCGATCTCGGGAAGCGGCTACCGCTCGCTCGACGAGGGCCAGAACGTCGAGTTCGACGTCACGCAGGGTCAGAAGGGTCCGCAGGCGGAGAACGTCCGCGCGCTGTAGATCAACGGCAGACTAGGACGGGAGACACGTAGATGGGCTCGCGACGGTCCACGATCCGCGGCGGTCGTCTCGGTGGCGCGCCGGGGTCGGAGGTCGACCGCGGCGGGGTGGTCGAACCGCGCCGAGCCGTGTCCTACTGGTGTCATGCCGGTCATGAGAGTCGGCCGGCATTCGCACTCCACGTCGAGCTGCCGACGACGTGGGCGTGCCAGGTCTGCGGCCAGCCGGCGGGCCCGGAGCAGGATGCTCCACCACCGCGAGAGCGGATGGCCGGAGGCCCACCGAAGACCCCGTTCGAGTTCCTGATGATGCGCCGGACGATGGCAGAGGGCGACGAGCTGCTCGAAGAAGCACTCGGCAAGCTGCGTGAGGAACGCGCCGCGCGCACCCGCGCCAAGTAAGACCGACCCGTCAGTGGTGCTTCTTGTGGTGCCGGTGCTTGACGGGCTTGACCGAGATGCCGAGGCCGACCGGCATCGGTCGCTCCGCACCATCGGCCGGATAGTTCTGCAGCTTCAATGACGGCGAGTGCCGAAACTTCGCGAGCAGCTCGGTCGAGCCCGACCCGTCGAAGTTGTAGGCCTGCTGGACGCCGAGCTGGACCATCAGCTTCGACATCTGGTCGTTGTCCAAACCGTGCATCGACGTGTGCGCGTGCTGGGCGACCACCGCGATGATCATCGTTCGGCCGCCGTTCGCCCAACCGATCGCGGTTCGGGCGGGCTGCTTGGTGTTCGCGCTGTCGCAGCTGAAACCGGTCTTGGCGACTCCGGCCTTCTCCACCAGCTGGAGCCCGACGCCGTACGCCTGCACGAACGGAGACTTCGCGTCGGTCTTCACCGTCGAGGTGATGCTGACCGCGGTCCCGGTCGCGAGATCGTTCAGCCAGCCTGAGGCGGCGCTCCCCCGGGCCTGCAAGAGGTAGCCGTTGTTCGGGACGGTCGCGCCGTGCCGCGGGGCCTGTCCCGCGGCAAGCGTGCCCCCGGTCACGGCGCGCGTCGTCGCATTCCAGCCGCCCGGAACGTGCTCGCTGCCCCAACGTCGGTTGTAGACACCGATGCCGGTCGGGGGGTACGTCTCGTTGAGCGCATCGAGGGAATGGGTGTTCCCGCCTGCGTTGATGGTCGATGAGAGCCAGACGTGGCCGGCTTCGAGCCGGCCGTTCTTACCGATGCCGACGACCATCTCGTGAGAGTTCGAGATGACCTGCGGGACGCCCCGCTTGATGAACGGGTCGGTGGGCGCGCCGTACTGGAAGTCGAAGTAGCCGGTGTTCGTCGCCGCGACGAGCCTCGGCTTGTGCGCCGCGAGGGCCGTCAGCGGCGAGCGCTCCGCGAGCGAGTGCACGAGTGGCACGACCCTGACCCGCGGCTTGGTCAGGTCGACGCGTAGGACGTGCATGTTGACGTCGCCGTTCGCGTCCTTCGCGGTGCCGGTCGAGACGGTGACCCCCTTCGCGAGGGACTTCGTCTTCCAGGCCGTCCCGGGCACCAGCGACTCAGCCTTCGGGCAGCTACCGCGGTGATGGGAACCGCCACCGGCGACACCCACCCCAGGAGCGACGGCCAGCACTGTGACCGTCACGGCGAGGCCGACGACGGTACGACGATGCGACGAGCGCGCTGGTGTGGTGGTCATGTGGCTTGCTCATCGACCACGCTGACACACATGTTGAGGTCGCGCCGCCCATAGACCGATTTGTCCCTCGGAAATGACCCCTTCGGCGTAGTCCGTGAGGTGTACTTCCAACGTGCCGACGTCGCTGATCCCCCTGTTCCCGCTCGGCACGGTCCTGTTCCCCGGCGCGCCGCTCGCGTTGCACATCTTCGAGGATCGGTACCGAACCCTGATGGCCGACCTCCTCGCCGTCCCGGAAGCCGACCGCAGCTTCGGCGTGATCACGATCCGCAGCGGTCGTGAGGTCGGGGTGGATGGCGTCAACGCCCTGCACGACGTCGGATGCATGGCGGTCATCACACAGGTCACCGGATCCGCGGACGGGACCTTCGACCTGCAGAGCGTCGGCACCCAGCGATTCCGAATCCTCACGCTGGACAGCGAGCTGCCGTACCTGCGCGCCACCGTCGAGTGGCTGCCGGAGCCAACCGGCAACGTCGGCGCGTTGAACGACCTCGTCGCTGAGCGGTACGCCGCGTATCGCGACGCCCTGGGCGGCATTCGCGGCGTCGCGTTCGACGTACCGGAAGTGCCGTCCGACGCCCGGCTCCTCTCCTACCTGGTCGCCGCCACGGTGATCGCTGAGAACCGTGACAAGCAACGGTTCCTCGCGGAGTACGACGCTGCCGGGCGCCTCGCCGCCGAGGCGCGCTGGCTCACGGTCGAGTCGATGCTGCTGCGCGAGCTGTCCGCCGTGCCCGCCGGCCGTCTGCTGGACGCCCCCGCATCGCCGAACTGAATCTTTGCAAAGATGGGCGCATGACAGACCTCCTCGAACTCCCGGTCACCACACTCAGTGGCGAGCCGACGACCTTCGGCGCGCTCACCGACGGCAAGGTCGCGCTTGTCGTGAACGTCGCCAGCAAGTGCGGACTGACGCCGCAGTACACAAAGCTGGAGCAACTCCACGAGGAGCTGTCCGGCAAGGGCTTCACGGTCGTCGGCTTCCCATGCAACCAGTTCGGCGAGCAGGAGCCTGGGACCTCCGAGGAGATCCAGACCTTCTGCTCCACGAGCTATGGCGTCACCTTTCCGCTGACGTCGAAGGTCGAGGTCAACGGCGACGGCCGTGACCCGATCTACGAAGCGCTCACCTCGACGGCGGACGCCGAGGGCAAGGCCGGCGACATCCAGTGGAACTTCGAGAAGTTCGTCGTCGGCGCTGACGGCAAGGTGCTCGGCCGGTTTCGCCCCCTCGTCGAGCCAGACGCACCTGAGATCCGCGACTGCATCGACGAGGCATTGAGCAGCTGACACGCCGACCTAGGGGGTAGCCATGAACTCGCGCATCCGCACCACAGTCGTTTCGCTCATCGCCGCCGGTTCCATGGCGTTCGGCGCCGGCGCACTCGCGGGTGTCCACGCGACCGTGAAGCCGAAGCACGGTCAGTGGGCCGGGTCGACCAAAGGATCACAGGCTCAAAACTTCTTCTTCCAGGTGAGCAAGCACAAGGTTTCCAATGAGATCGGCAGCGCGCCGTCGAACAACGATCGCTGCCCGCAAGCGCCGTCGTTCGCAATCCCGCAGAAGAAGGCGCGGATCAAGCACGGCCATTTCAAGGAGTCCTCCAACGACTACCTGCCGCGCGTCCGCGTGACGGTGAAGGGGCGATTCACCTCTCGCACGAAGGCAAAGGGCTACATGTCGACCACCTGGCCCAAGGGCAAGCGCAAGTGCGACGGCAAGGTGACCTGGAAGGCGACGGTCGGGCCACCGAGCCCGTGACGGGGGGACCGAACCGGGCCTGAGCGGGGACTAGGGTCGAACGATGGAATATCGCCGGCTTGGTTCTGCAGGTCTGAAGATCTCCGAGATCTCCTACGGCAACTGGCTCACGCACGGCTCACAGGTCGAAGAGGACGCGGCGCTCGCCTGCGTCCGGCAGGCCCTCGAGGTCGGTATCACGACCTTCGACACCGCCGACGTGTATGCCAACACGAAGGCGGAGGAGGTCCTCGGAAAGGCCCTGAAAGGTGAGCGACGCGAGTCGCTGGAGATCTTCACGAAGGTCTATGCGCCGACCGGACCGAAGGGACCGAACGACTCGGGACTTTCCCGTAAGCACATCCGCGAGGCGGTCGAAGGATCCCTGCGGCGGCTCCAGACCGACCACATCGATCTCTACCAGGCACATCGGTATGACCACGAGACACCGCTCGAGGAGACGATGTCGGCCTTCGCTGACGTCGTACATTCCGGGAAGGCGCACTACATCGGGGTGTCGGAGTGGACCGCGGACCAGATCCGCGCGGGCCACGCCCTGGCGACCGAGCTCAAGATCCCGCTGGTTTCCAACCAGCCGCAGTATTCGATGCTCTGGCGGGTGATCGAGGCCGAGGTCGTCCCGACGTGCGAGGAGCTAGGGATCGGACAGATCGTGTGGTCACCGATCGCGCAAGGTGTCTTGACCGGCAAGTACCAGCCGGGCCAGCCGCACCCCCAGGGATCTCGAGCCACGGACGAGACCGGCGGGGCGGACATGATCTCGCGCTGGCTTCGCGATGACGTGCTGAACGCCGTCGCGAAGCTGCAGCCGATCGCTCGCGACGTCGGATTGTCGATGGCTCAGCTCGCTGTCGCGTGGGTGTTGCAGAACCCCAACGTGTCGAGCGCGATCATCGGGGCGTCCCGACCCGAGCAGGTCACCGACAACGCCGGGGCCGCCGGGGTGACCCTCGAGCCGGCAATCATGAAGGCGATCGACGAGGCCCTCCGCGGCGTCATCACCTCCGACCCGGCGCTCACGACCGAGCAGTCGCCACCCACCCGACCGATCAGGGGTTGAGATGCCACTCGAGGGTGAATACGAGCCGAGCGCCTGGGACTGGGTGCGCGAGCAGGTCGAGGCGATCGAGGGCTCCGGCGGTACGGACGGCGTGACCTTCGCCGACACCGGACGCCCCGTGATCATCGTGACGAGTGTCGGCAACAAGTCAGGCAAGCTCCGCAAGAACCCGTTGATGCGGGTGGAGCACGACGGGAAGTACGCCGCGGTCGCCTCCGTCGGCGGCATGCCGAACAACCCCGTCTGGTACTACAACCTGGTCGCGAACCCACATGTCGAGGTGCAAGACGGCCCGACGAAGCAGGACATGATCGCGCGCGAGGTCACCGGCGAGGAGAAGGCCGTCTGGTGGGAGCGCGCGGTGGCGGCGTACCCCGACTATCAGGTGTACCAAGACAGCACCGACCGCGTGATTCCCGTCTTCGTCCTCGAGCCGGTGCCCTGAGGCAAGCCGACATGCGCCGATCACCCCCCATCGTCGCGACCGTCGCGGCCGCAACGCTGCTTCTCGGTACCCCGCTCGCCCTCGGCGCGGGTGGGGTGAAGGAGCCGAAGTACGCCGCTAAGTCCTTCGATCCCGCCGTGGAGACCACCAACTTCTCGAGCACGTTCGAGCGGCAGGACACCTACCTCACGCCGACCTACCAGAAGCAGCTGCGGTCGATCAGCCTGAAGAACCAGGCCGCCTCGCAGAACATGCAGCTCGCCGACCCGGACCGGTCCTACCCGGACCTGTGCGGCAACGGCATGGATGGGTGCGCGGGCGACACCAGGCTGTATGCCTGGCAGACACATCACTACGGCATCGTGGACCCGTTCCTGTTCACGGCTCGCAGTGGCGCCACGCTGTCCGGCCACGTGTGGGCGACCCGTAAGGGGCCGGCGAAGCGACCGGGAATCGTCATCACGAACGGTTCCGTCCAGGCCGATGAGCAGCTCTACTGGTTCGCCGCGGAGACGCTCGCGAAGGCCGGGTACGTCGTGATGACGTTCGACCCGCAGGGCCAGGGTCAGTCCGACGAGATGGGCGAGGGCGCCGACGCCCAGGAGGGATACCCAGCTCAGTCCGATGGCCGGCCGTTCTACGACGGCACGGAGGACGCGATCAACTTCTTCCTCTCGAACCCCAAGCACCCCTACCTCCCGGTGAAGTCCTGCAACAGCGGCACGAGTCACGCCGACAAGCAGCGCAGCCGGGTCAAGGCGGGTTTCGATGCGGCGTACAACCCGTTCTGGCGCATCCTGGCCCGCCACAAGCTCGGCGTCGTCGGCCACTCCTATGGCGCGGCCGGCGTGTCCTACATCGGCCAGTGGGACAAGCGGGTCAGTGCGATCGTCGCGTGGGACAACCTCGCCAAGCCGAGTCCGGACGGCCGTGAGGGCGGCTGCGTCGACAAGCGGAACCGGCGGCCCGCGAAGCTCCGAGTTCCCGCACTCGGCATCTCGGCGGACTACTTCCTGCCGCCGACCCCGAACACCGATCTCCCCGACCCGATGGCGAAGTCGACCGAGTCGCTCGTCTACTCCAAGCGCCGCGTCGACACCGGCGAGATCGTCATTCGCGGCGGGTCACACCTGGACTTCTCCTACATCCCGAACCCGGCCTTCGGCGCCTCGTTGCGCGGCCCGGATCTGATCGACTGGTACACGAGCGCGTGGTTCGACCGTTACGTCAAGGGTCACAAGTCCGCGTACCAGCGACTCGTGACCCGGCGCTGGCGACATGACGGACTCGAAGCGGCCGTCGACCCGTTCGGTGACGGCAACGCCTTCTCCTTCTACTACCGGTCGCGGCTCGACATCACCACGCCGGGCGGCGGGCGATTCCACTGCGAGAACCTCCGCAAGAGCTGCAAGGGCATGACGAACCGGGACGGCTACGCCGGCGCTTACGAGTACGTGAGCATCGATCGCAGCCCGGATGGCAAGGCGCGCCACTACGTCCCCAAAGGACACGGCATCCGGTTGCCCGACGCCAAGTAGGTACATAAGGTCCGAGAGCGTGGCTCGTTCCACCGTTCTCGCCGAACGGCTCAGCGCCCAGCTGCTGTCGAACTCTGTAGCCGGCACGGTGCTGGACGTCGTACGGCGGTTGCTCGCGGTGCAGGCTCAGGACCCCCGCGGGGCGCGTCTGGCGATCCGTGCCCGCAGCGTGGGCCTGACGGCTCGCCACGTCGACGGCCAGCTCACCGAGGAACGATCAGTCGTCGTCTCCACCTTAAACCGCGGCACGCTGCACCTGGTCCGCAGCGACGACTACTGGTGGCTGCATCGGCTCACGACCCCGCAGCTCCTGACCTCCTCCGCCAGGCGGCTTGCCCAGGAGAAGGTTTCGGCAGCGGACGCCGAGCGTGGCGTGAAGATCATCCTGAAGGTGCTCTCGAGCGGTCCGGCCACGCGCGAGCAGCTGCGCGGGCCGATTCGGGCCGCTGGAATCCGGACCGAGGGCCAGGCGTTCGCGCACATCCTGCTGCTGGCCGCGATTCGAGGCCACGTCGTCCGCGGCCCGATGGTCGCGACCGAACATGCATTCGTGCTCGTCCGAGACTGGCTCGGCAAGGCGCCGAAACCGATGACGCGGGATATCGAGCTCGGTGAGCTCGCCCGCCGGTACCTCGCCGGTCACGGCCCGGCCAGCGCCGAGGACCTCACCCGCTGGGCGGGAATCAACATCGGGGACGCCCGCCGCGGCCTCGCGCAGATCGCCTCGCAGCTCGTGGACCGCGCGGACGGTCTGGCCGCCACGGTCAACCGCTCCGGGCACGCCGAGCTTCCGCCGCCGCGCCTGCTCGGTGCCTTCGATCCGTCGCTGCTGGGTTGGCGCTCGCGCGAGCCGATCATCGGCACGCAACAAGGGATCGTCACGAGCAACGGTGTCTTTCGACCGTTCGCCATGGTGCGAGGCCGGGCGGTGGCGACGTGGTCGCTCGCACGCGGCGAGGTCGCGATGTCACCCTTCGCCACGATCTCGAAGCCAAACCGTTCGGTCCTCGACGAAGATGCGGTGGCGGTCAAGGCGTTCCTCGCCTGAGGGAGAGGGAACGATTGCCGCCGTACCCGCGTTGCACCTGTGACGCACCGTCAAATCGCTGAGCCGTGGAGCCGCACCGTGTCCGACGTCATCGACTGGAACGCGAAGGTCATCGAGGATTTTCGCGCGAACGAGGGGCGCGTCGGCGGGCAGTTCGAGGGCGCCCCGATGGTGTTGGTGCACCATGTCGGGCGCAAGAGTGGGGTCGAACGCGTCTCCCCGATGATGTATCTGCAAGGTGACGAGCCGGACGCGATCTACGTGTTCGCCTCGAAGGGCGGCTCCCCCACTCACCCCGAGTGGTACGCGAATCTGATCGCAGCCGGCACCGGCTCGGTCGAGCTGGGCACCGATGCGTACGACGTCACGGTCCGCGAGCTCCGCGGCGACGAGCGCGACCAGGTGTACGCGGAGCAGTCACGGCGGTATCCCGGATTCGCGGAGTATGCCGAACAGACCCGCGGGATCCGGACCATCCCGGTGCTGGAGCTGAAGCGCGCGTAGCCAGCTGTCGACATCACTAGGGTGAACGGCCGTCCGCAGATGTCCCGCTGGAAACGGTCGGCTGTCACCTTCGGACCAGCCGGCCGAGTTCTCGCCACCGTCGTCGCGTTGCTACCGGTTTGGTGGCTGGTCGGCGTCAACATTCCGGGCCTCGCCATGAGCTATCAGATCGGATGGTTGTTCGCCGGGTTCCTCTACACGGTCTTCGTCGCCCCGATGATCCTGCGCGACGTGTGGAAGCGCGTGCCCGACCGTGACAGGCCGCCGGTGCTCGACCTGCCGAGCGATCCGGGACCACCGGCACCGGGCGAGTCGATCAGCGATCGAGCGATGCCCCCGCGCTGGTAGCTAGCGGTTCCCGACCGTGAACTGGTTGGTCGACGTACCGATGAAGCAGCGCCTCGGCGTGGGGCAAGACACGCCGGTCTGGCTGCCGAGCGAGGGCATGGCGACGGGCTTCCACGCGTGCTTGCTCGCCTTGGGGTGCGACGAGAAGTAGTCGGAGATGATGAAGCAGGAGGATGCGCTCGCACAGTCGACGCCGCCGCCACCACCCTGGCCCAAGCTCGCGTGCTTCCAGCCACCCGCGCCCTTCGAGACGGCCACCTTGCCGTGGAACGAAGGGCTGCCGACGGCGACGCAGCGATGCGCCGAGGGGCAGGCGACGTCAGACCACTGACTCGACCCCTTGACCTTCGTGACCTTCCAGGTCGCGCTGCCGGGCTTCGTGGTGGTCGCGATCTTGTTGGTACCCGACGTGACGGCGCACAGGCCGTGCGCGCACCCGACGCCGCCATCTGAGCCCGCACCGGTACCGACCTTCTTGTTCCCGATGGTCCATCCGGTCGATGGCGTTGTTGTCGAGAAGACGTTGCCGTAGTAGTCCAGGGCCGCGCAGTCGCCACTGGCGGAGCAGCCGACCGACTCGATCTCGATGCTCGAGATGTAGACGGGATGCCAGGCGTTCTTGCCGCCCGCCGGCTTCGTTGCGACGAACCCGTTGCCGAGGTTGTCGACGGCAACGCACAGGTTCTTCGACGCGCAGGTGACGTCGGTGAGGATCACGCTCCCGCCCTGCGAGTCCTCGAGCGCTGCGTTCTTCCACTTGCCTTTGCCGCCGGTCGCCTTCGTGGTCCAGAACATCTTGTTCGCCGATGGCGCGAGGCACAGCTTGGCCGTCGGGCACGCGATCCCGTTCACTGCGTCACGCATGTGCGGAATCCGGTACGGCTTGCTGAAGTGCCAGCCGCCATGGCCAGCCGGAGTTGCCGAGACCCGCTGCACCGGTCCGACCGCGGCCGCTGCGCCGCCGATCACCAACAGGAGAACTCCCCAGGTTCGGGCGCGGCGTCCAGCGTCGTACATCGGGCAAACCCCCAGGTCAGCGACACGCTTCGACGGTGTCAACCTGCCACGGGTCAGGCGCAACCGCAGCGAAATCGCGAATCGTTCAGGTTTTCGGGCTTTCATGGAGGCGTGAGCGTGGTGACGACGGCGGTACCGACCTCGGCACCGGTCGACGCTGTGCCCGACCGGCGGCTCGCGACCCGCTTGCTGGTCGCAGCCGCGGTTGCGGCCCTCGCGTGTGCGGCGATCTACGTCCTGTTCGTCTACACGGCCATCGGGCAGCGCTTCGACAACGCCGCGCTGCTCGGCGCCCGCCAGCAGCTCCCGGCGACCCGGATCTCCGACACCGACCAGCTGCAACGGATCACTGCCGACTCCTTCCTCCTGGTACTGGTCCTCATCGTCGGCTTCGGATGGGTACGACGGCGGCCCCGCCTCGGGATCAGCGTCGCGGTTGCGGCCGCGTTCTCGGTGCTGTTCACCGACCTGCTCCGGCGCGTGGTGCTCGGCCGACCGGCACTCGTCGACAACGCCCTGGTCCAGGCCTACAACACCTATCCGAGCGGGCACACGGCGACGGCCATCTCGTGCGCCTTGGCGCTCGTCGTCGTGTCGCCACCGTCGTGGCGCGGCATCTCGGCGGTGGTCGCCGGGTCCTTCGCCTGGTTCACGGCCGCGGCGGTGCAGACCGCAGGCTGGCACCGCCCGAGCGACGCGATCGGTGCCGCCTTTCTGAGCTTCGCCGCGGTCGCGATCATGGCCGCGGTGATCGCCAGGTATCGGCCGGTCGGCACCGGCCATCGGCTCGGCCACGTGCCAGCATTCGCGGTGCTGAGTGTCGTGTGGCTGTACTGCTTGGCCGCCGGGGCGCTGAACGCCGAGCGGGTGCTGCGGTTCCTCGCGAACAACGACGCGGCCGCGCCGACGCCACCGGGCATCCTCTCCGATGCCTACCGCGTCAGCACCAACCTCACGATCGTGGCCGTGGTGAGCCTGCTTGCCACGCTTCTGCTGCTGCTCGGCCGCGCCGATCTCGACCAGCCCAAGCCACGCGCAAGCGCCCCGTCCTAGCCGGCGTTGGCGCAGTCGATGCACGTGGCTGCCGTCGGGCGCGCTTCCAGCCGCGCCTCACTGATCGGCTGGCCGCAGCGCTCACACACGCCGTACTCCCCGGCCGCCAGCCGCGCCTCGGCGTGCCCGATCGCGGCGAGGTGATCTCTCGCGGCGTCGAGCAACGCATCGATCCGGGCGCGCTCGAACGCGATCGTGGCGCCCTCCGGATCGTGCTCGTCGTCGGTCGCGACGAGGTCGGTGGAGGCGACGATGTCGGCGAGCTCGGCGCTCAGGTCGTCGATCTGCTCGAGCGTCGTCTCGCGATCCGCCGCGAGCCGGTCGGCGGGGGTCACAGGCCACCCGCGACCCGGATGACGGCGCCCGTGATGTACGTCGCCTCGGCGCTGAGCAACCACGCGACCGCAGGCGCCACCTCATCGACCTCACCGGCTCGGGCCATCGGCACGCGATCTTTCGCGCGGTCGAGCCTCCCGGCGTCACCGGCATCGGCGTGAATCGTCGTGTTGATCAGGCCGGGGGCAACGGCGTTGACGCGGATCCCGTCGCCCGCGAGCTCCTTGGCCAGGCCCACGGTGAGGGTGTCGATCCCGGCCTTGGCGGCGGCGTAGTGAACGTACTCGTGCGGTGAGCCCAGCGTCGCGGCGCCGGAGGAGATGTTGACGATCGAGCCTCCCCCGCCGCCGCGGCGCGTGGACATCACGATCGCGGCTTGCCGGGCGCACAGCACGGCGGCGGTGAGGTTGAGGTCGATGACCGAGCGCACGGTCTCGACCGGCGTGTCGGCGAGATCGGCGATGTGAGCAGTGGCGCCCGCGTTGTTGATCAGTCCCGTGACCGGACCGAGCTCGTCATGGGTGGTGCGAAACAACTGCTCGAGGTCGGCGCCGTCGGTCACGTCGGCCTGGATCGCAACCGCCCGGCCGCCAGCGTCGAGAACCGCTTGCACCACAGCGGCCGCGGCGGCTTCATCCGATCGATAGTTGACCGCGACCGCATGCCCGGCCGCGGCGAGGCGCCGTACGCAGGCAGCACCGATCCCCCGCCCGCCACCGGTGACGATCGTGACCTGCATCCCATACCAATCCTTGGCCGGCCCCAGAGCGTGCAGACCTACCGACGACCTGTCGTCACTAAACCTGCACACCTCGGCCGGCCAACGTGATGCGGCGGGTCGGCCGAGCTTCCCCTCTCAGCCGACCCGCCGGTCCTCGCGATTTGTGAAGCGCCTGCCGTAGCGGGCTACGCGTAGGTCTTCACAAACCAGGCTCAGCTACAACCGCTCGTGCTGCCGCAGCTTTCACAGACGTAGCAGCTACCAGCGGGGCGCATCTTGACGCCGCAGGACAGGCACAGCGGTGCATCTGCCGCCGTACCCTGCTGGGCCTCGATCAGCTCGGTCGAGGAGCGGACCTCGATCGGGGCCGGCCGTTCCGCGGCGGGTGGCGCTTCGACCGGAACGCTGTCACGCAGCGTCTCAGGGTCGAGCTCCTCCTCGTCCACGACAGGTGCGGCCGGCGCCGAACCGTAGGACGTGGCGACCGCGGCCGCCCGCTCCTCGGCGGTGTAGATGCCGAGCTCGGCACGGGTCTCGAACGGCAGGTAGTCGAGCGCGAGCCGACGGAAGATGTAGTCCATCACCGACTGCGCCATGCGGATGTCCGGGTCATCGGTCATGCCGGCCGGCTCGAACCGCATGTTGGTGAACTTCTGGACGTAGGTCTCCAGCGGCACGCCGTACTGCAGCGCGATCGAGATCGCGATCGAGAACGCGTCCATCACCCCGGCGAGCGTCGAACCCTGCTTGCCGAGCTTCAGGAACACCTCGCCGAGACCGTCGTCCGGGTAGGACCCGGCCGTCATGTAGCCCTCGGCACCGGCGACCGAGAACGACACCGTCTGGCTCGGCCGCTGACGTGGGAGCCGCTTGCGGACCAGTCGCGGCTCGGCGGCTTCGGTCGGCGCGTCGGCCTTCTTCGCCTTCGCGTCGGACAGCGGCTGGCCGACCTTGCAGTTGTCGCGGTAGATCGCGAGCGCCTTCAGGCCGAGCTTCCAGCCCTGGTAGTAGACGTCGGCGACCTCCTCGACGGTCGCGCTCTCCGGCATGTTGACGGTCTTGGAGATCGCCCCCGAGATGAACGGCTGGGTCGCCGCCATCATCCGGACGTGACCCATCGGCGTGATCGAGCGCTCGCCCATCGCGCAGTCGAACACCTCGTAGTGCTCGGGCTTGAGGCCTGGCGCGTCGACGACGTTGCCGTGCTCGGCGATGTGCTCGACGATCGCCTCGGCCTGCTCGTTCTGGTAACCGAGCTTGGTCAGCGCCCGCGGGATCGTCTGGTTGACGATCTGCATCGAGCCACCACCGACGAGCTTCTTGAACTTCACGAGCGCCAGGTCCGGCTCGATGCCCGTGGTGTCACAGTCCATCATCAGGCCGATCGTCCCGGTCGGCGCCAAGACACTGGCTTGCGCGTTGCGCCAGCCGTTCTTCTCACCGATCACGAGGCAGTCCTGCCAAGCCTTGGTCGCGGCGTGCAGGACGCGTGCCGCATCGGCGTCCACCGGACGCACGGCGTCGTTGGCGGCCGCGTGCTTGCGCATCACCCGCTTGTGCGCATCGGCGTTGCGGGCGTAGCCGTCGTACGGGCCGACGACCCCGGCGAGCTCGGCCGAGCGCTTGTACGCCGTGCCGGTCATCAATGACGTGATCGCCGCAGCGAGCGAACGGCCACCCTCGCTGTCGTAGGCATGACCCGTGGCCATCAGCAGCGCGCCGAGGTTGGCGTAACCGATGCCGAGCTGGCGGTAGGCACGGGTCGTGTCACCGATCGCCTGCGTCGGGAAGTCGGCGAAGCAGATGGAGATGTCCATCGCCGTGATGATGAACTCCACGGCCTTCGCGAACTTCGCCGAGTCGAAGGTGTCCTCGTCGCCGAGGAACTTCAGCAGGTTGAGGCTCGCGAGGTTGCATGAGGAGTTGTCGAGGTGCATGTACTCCGAGCAGGGGTTGGACGCGGTGATCCGGCCGGTCTCCGGCGTGGTGTGCCAGTCGTTGATCGTGTCGTCGTACTGGATGCCCGGGTCCGCGCACGCCCAGGCGGCCTCGGCGATCTTGCCGAAGAGCTCCTTGGCGTCGACGCTCTCGATGACCTCGCCGGTGGCGCGCGCTCGCAGACCGAACTCGCGACCTTCCTCGTAGGAGCGCATGAACTCGTCGTTGACGCGGACCGAGTTGTTGGCGTTCTGGTACTGCACGGACACGATGTCGGTGCCGCCGAGATCCATGTCGAAGCCCGCGTCACGCAGCGCGCGGATCTTGTTCTCCTCGCGTGCCTTCGTCTCGACGAATTCCTCGATGTCCGGGTGGTCGACGTCGAGGATGACCATCTTGGCCGCGCGCCGCGTCGCCCCGCCGGACTTGATCGTGCCGGCGGAGGCGTCAGCGCCTCGCATGAACGACACCGGGCCGCTCGCCGTGCCACCGGAGGACAGCAGCTCCTTGCTCGATCGGATCCGGGAGAGGTTCAGACCCGCTCCCGAGCCGCCCTTGAAGATCAGGCCTTCCTCGCGGTACCAGTTCAGGATCGAGTCCATCGTGTCGTCGACGGAGAGGATGAAGCACGCGCTGACCTGCTGCGGCGATGCGGTGCCGACGTTGAACCACACCGGCGAGTTGAAGCTGAAGACCTGGTGCAGCAGCATGTGCGTCAGCTCGTGGTCGAAGACCTCGGCGTCGTCGGCACTCGCGAAGTATCCGTTGTCCTCGCCGGCCTTGCGGTAGGTCTGCACCACCCGGTCGATCAGCTGTCGCAGGCTGGTCTCGCGCTGTGGGGTGCCGACCGCGCCGCGGAAGTACTTCGTGGTGACGATGTTCGCTGCGTTGACCGACCACGACTCGGGGAACTCGACCCCGCGCTGCTCGAAGTTGATCGAACCGTCGCGCCAGTTCGTCATGACGATGTCGCGGCGTCCCCATGTCACGTCGTCGTAGGGATGCACGCCCGGACGCGTGAACACGCGCTCGAGCCGCAGACCGCGCTGCCGCCGTGTGGTGGCCGACCGCGATCCGCCGCTAACCGTTTCCGTCATGTGGTGCTCCCTCGTCCTTAGTTCAACGCTGTGGTGGCCGGGATTGCTCCCGAATCGGCTGGGTCAGGCGCGGTTTCCCGCTCCCGCATGGCCGCGACTTCGATGACGAAGTCATCGAGGGAAGTGAAGTTGCGGTAGACGCTTGCGAACCGGATGTAGGCGACCTCGTCCAGCTCGGACAGCGGCTCGAGAATGGCCATGCCGACCTCATGCGCGGGGATCTCCGCCGCACCACTGGCCCGCACCGTCTCCTCGACCTGCTGTCCGAGCCGGGCCAGGGCATCCTCGTCGACCGGTCGGCCTGAGCAGGCCTTGCGGACGCCGTCGATCACCTTGCTCCGGCTGAACGGCTCGGTTGCTCCCGAGCGCTTGATGATGGCCAGACTCGCGGTTTCCAGCGTCGTGAACCGTCGTTCGCACTCCGGGCAGGAGCGGCGGCGGCGGATGGCGGCGCCGTCGTCGGTCTCGCGGGAATCGACCACTCGGGAGTCCGGATAGCGGCAGAACGGACAATGCACCGCTATTCACCTCCTACTGGTCGCGATCACGCTCGGCTGTGCTGCTTGTCTGGGTCATCCACACCCTGTGAATGCGGTGTTCCACAATCTGTGGATGAATTACACCGGTGTAACACAAGATGTTGGGCCGGGACGTTACGACCTCACAAGGGCTGGCGCAAGCACTTTCGGAAAAGTTTTTCCCTGGCGTGTCGGCACCACCCACCAATCACGGGTACGTCGGGATGACGAGCTGCTGGCCGGGCGTGACGGCGGCGCTCGAGAGGTGGTTCAACGACTCGATGTCGGCCACCACAAGGCGCGGGTCCTGGTGCGGCGCGACCCGGGCGGCCACCGCCCACAGGGACTCGCCGCGCTGCATGATGAGCGTGTGCTGAGCCTGGCGGGGGTGGCCAGCTGCCTGGCCGGAGCCCTGGCCGAGCACGAAGCCGGCGATGACGAGCATCAGCATCACGGCCAGCACGAGCACGATCCGGCCACGTCGAGTGAGTCGTACGGTTGCCATCGGGGAAGTCCTCTCTATCGATCCTGCGTTCGAACCGGTGTTCGATCGAACGCATGTTCGTTATAGCACCCCTCCCCGACAAAATCGCGACACGTTCGAACAGGTGTTTGAATCCGGCGTGTCGGATCGCTACGGTTCGCGCATGGCCAAAAGCGATGAGCACCGAAAGCCAGCCCAGGCGACCGCCCAAGTGACCGAGATTCCCGACGGTCCCCCGGACGCGTCGGGGCTGACCCCCCGCCAGCGCAAGGTCCTCGAGGTGATCCGGGACTCGGTCGAGCGGCGCGGCTACCCGCCGTCGATGCGCGAGATCGGGGAGGCGGTCGGGCTCACGTCGACGTCGAGCGTGGCCCATCAGCTCACGACGCTGGAGAAGAAAGGGTTCCTGCGTCGCGATGCCAACCGGCCGCGCGCGGTCGAGGTTCGCGTGCCTGCCGCCGTCCCCGACGACCCGACCGGTGAAGGCGATGACCGGCCGACGCCGAGCTACGTGCCGGTGGTCGGCCGGATCGCCGCCGGCGGGCCGATCCTTGCCGAGCAGGCCATCGAGGACGTCTTCCCGCTGCCGCGCCAGATCGTCGGCGACGGCGAGCTGTTCCTGCTCCAGGTGGTCGGTGACTCGATGATCGAGGCGGCGATCTGCGACGGCGACTGGGTCGTCGTACGCCGCCAGCCCTCAGCCGAGAACGGCGAGATCGTGGCAGCGCTGCTGGACAACGAGGCGACGGTCAAGACCTTGTCCCGCAAGAACGGCCACGTCTGGCTGCTGCCGCACAACCCCGACTACTCCCCCATCGACGGCGACGACGCCACCATCCTCGGTCGCGTCACTGCCATCCTGCGCAGCATCTGACCGCCGCGCCGATCAGCGCGGCTGCTTCGCGTGGTGCGCGGCGCGGCGCTCGGCGCGGTTGCCGGGCTGCGGGTTGCGTGAGCGCGGGGTGCGGCCCGACGGCTTCGCCCCGGTACGGCGCTGCCCGTGCTGGGCCCCTTGCGGGCGCGCATCGCGCACCGGCAACGCGGTGAGGACCACCGGCTCGCCGGAGCGAGCCAGCTCGGCAACGATCTCGGCGTCCGGCCGCACCTCGGCGGTCGCTGCCGACACGGCGGCGCCGGCCAGCATCCTGGCCACCTCACGCTGCTGGTCGGGCTCGGCGAAGCAGACGACGGTGCCGGTCGAGCCGGCCCGCGCGGTGCGACCCGAGCGGTGCAGGTAGTCCTTGGGGTCCGCAGGCGGGTCGAAGTGGACGACGAGGTCCACGTCATCGACGTGGATCCCACGCGCGGCGACGTCGGTCGCCACCAGGACACGGCTGCGACCGCTCGCGAACCCGTCGAGTGCGCGCTGGCGCTGACCCTGGTTCAGGTTGCCGTGGATGGCCACGCCAGCTGCGCCACCGGTCGTGAGCTGTTTGGCGAGCCGATCGGCGCCGTGCTTGGTGCGCACGAAGAACAGCGTCCGCGCCGGTCGCATCGCGATCTGCGTGGCGATCGAAACCTTGTGCTCGCGGCGCACCACGAACAGATGGTGGTCGACGTCTTCGACCGGCGAGGCCGCCGCTGCGATCGCGTGGATCGCCGGATCGCTCAGGTAGCGCTCGACCAGGCGATCGACCCCACGGTCCAGCGTCGCCGAGAACAGCATTCGCTGGGTCCCGGCGGGCGTCTGGTCGAGGATCTGGGTCACAGCAGGCAGGAATCCGAGGTCGGCCATGTGGTCCGCCTCGTCCAGCACACTGATCTCGACGTCGCCGAGGTGCAGCGCACCGCGCTCCAGCAGGTCGATCAAGCGGCCGGGAGTGGCCACCACGATGTCGACGCCACGGCGCAGCGCCTCGATCTGACGACCCATGGGGGCCCCGCCGTACACGGTGGTGACCCGCAGGTAGAGCGGGTGGCCGAGCGGCGCGATCGCGTCCGCCACTTGACGGGCGAGCTCGCGCGTCGGGACCAGGACCAGGCCACGCGGCGCGCCAGGCGGCGTACGTCGATTGCTGCCGGGCACCAGTCGCGTGAGCATCGGCAGACCGAAACCGAGGGTCTTGCCCGAGCCGGTCTGTGCCCGGCCGAGCACGTCGCGACCCGCAAGGGCGTCCGGCAGCGTGCGTGCCTGGATGGCGAACGGCTGGTGGATGCCACGGCGCGCGAGCACTGTGACCAGCGGCGACGGCAGCCCGAGCTGTGCGAAGTCGCGAGGCGCCGGCTCCGGCAGTTGGGCCGCCGCATCGAGCGCCTGCTCGAGGACGGAGACGCGGGGCGGCCTGGGTGACGACGGCCGCTTGTGACGGGACCGTTGCGGCTGCGGGGCGCGGCCGCGGCCGCGATCGGTTTGTGGCGCGCGGCCACGGCCGCGCGATGGTGAGGCAGGCATGAAACGAACTCCAAAGACATCGATGAGGGGCCGCGTTCGTCTGTTGAAGCCCATCGATGTGTGAGGAGCGACTGTTGCTACGTGCGACCTCGTGGGCGGCTTGCCCACGGAAGAAGACGGCCGCGAGGCCATCCGATTCTTGAAGTCTACCAGTCGATTCCCTGATGCCGCGCCAGCGATGTCAACCATCGCCATGCAGAACGCGTTGGGTAGGCATGACATCTCGGCCGATCAGCGGACGCGCTCTTGGTGTTGCCCTCGCGGCGGCAGTCACGATGACTGCCACCGCGGTAGCGGAGGCATCGGCAGTCCAGACGTTGCCGTCGCTGGCAACTCGCCCGAGTCACCGCCGCGACTGCTTTCAGGTGTTCGCCGGGTCGCCGCACGCGTTGGTCTATGGGCGAATTCCCAACCGCACGAGGGGATGCTCCGAGATAACGGCCCGACTCATCGTCCGGAGCGACAACGGTGCGAGCCGCACATTGGAGACCGACTTCCCTTTCACCCGCTACGACAACTGGTCGCTGTCCGGGAACACGCTCGCTGCCGAGGCGCTGAGCTCGCCCGGCAACGCGGTGCAGTGGTGGAACGTTGCGACCGGCGAATCCGGGCTGCTCACGCTGCCCGGCCATCAATCGCCGCGCGGCGGCCAGCGTTTCTCTACCTACATCTCGGCCGAGCCGGACGGGGTGTTGTTCATCACTGGTCGCGGCGCTCTCAAGCTGGAGAGCTTCACCGGCGTCGTCACGAGGTGGGTCCGGCTGTTCAGGAATTCGGCTGTGTCGTTTGCCTACGCGAGCGACTCTGCAGTCGTGCTGAGCCACGGCCGAAAGCTGCGCTATGTCACCTTCGACCACCCGACGAAGGCGGACGTCCTGCGTGACGGAAGATCGGATACGACAAGGTGCCTCGGCATGTCCGAGAGATATGCAGCGTGTGCGCTACGTGGCATCCAACATCGCTACAAGGTTCCGGCACTCGTCGCCCTCGACGGATCACCCCCGATCATCACCCGCGATGGCAAACATCACGGAACCGGGCCGGTAGCCATTGCGGGAGCTCAAACCCTCTTCTGGTTCCGCTTGCAAGGGCGCGGGCTCGATCGACCGCTTTTGACGAGCCGCACCGGCGACCAGAGGAAACGTGTTCAAGGCACGCAGCGAGTCGGGAACGGTCACAGACACCCCATGGTGTCCGCGTACGGGGAGGCACTCGTCACATCCCGCGCCGGCCACAAGATCCTCGCTGCTACGACAGCGCGGAAAGTGGCGACCTTGGTTGAAGCCGACTGATGGAGGGCGGATCTTCTGCCGTCGATACAGCCATCAGCGGACGGCGACCTTCACCACGCTGCTGGTCGCCTGTGTGGCGCCATCGGTTCGCACCTGAACCCGGTACTTCGCGGTTCGCTTCGGATGCCGGCGGAACACCGACTGCCCGGCAGCATCCGACAGCCCCGTCGCAAGATTCGACCACGACCCGCCGACCGGTTTGCGTTGCAGGACAACGGTTTCACCGGCCATCGCGGCATGCGCCTTGCCGGTCTTGACGGCACCCGTCAGCGTGACGGCCCGCCCCTTGACCACGGCCGTCCGGTTCGCCGTGATCGACGCGACCGGGGGCACCTGGGTCCCGGTCAAGGCGACCTCGTCGTGGCCGATCGAATCGGTCACCGTAAGGGTGCCCGGATATGACGAGCCCGGCCCGGGCGCGTCGAAGGTCAGGTGAAGCACGCACGACTGGTCGGAGTCGAGGTCGCATGTTGCCGGCGTCACCGACCACTCCGAGTCACCTGCAGTGATCTTGTTCGACACCGTTGCGCCGTCGACCGGCGCGGTCACCGTCACCGTCGCGTGTCCCGCAGCGCCGGTGTCGGCCGACACCGAGACGGAGTGTGTCGACAGCGTCACAGTGGTCGCGCCCTGCGCGGCAGCGGCCGGCAGCACGCCTGCGGCCGCCGCGAGGACGGCGACGATGGCTCGCCGTACGGCGACCCTCACGTCACGGCGTACGAACTGACCTCGCCGGCGAGCCAGGCGGGAAGTCGGGCCTCCATATGAGTGCCTTCGGCGCTGTGGGAGACCGTCTTGACCTCGCCGTGCTGGTGCACCTTGGCCACGATCTCCCCGTGGTCGAACGGGACGAGCAGAGTGACCGGGATGTCCGGGCGCGGGACGAGGTCGGAGATCCGGCACCGAAGCGCCTCGAGCCCGTCGCCGGTGCGAGCGGACACGACCACCGCACCCGGTTCGGCGCGGCGGAGCTGTGCGATGGCCTCTGGCGACGCGGCGTCAGCCTTGTTGATCACGACCAGCTCGGGCACGTCGAGAGCGCCGATGTCGGCGAACACCTCTCGAACCGCCCTGAGCTGCGACATCGGGTCGACGTCCGACCCGTCGACCACGTGGATGACGAGGTCAGCCTCTGCGACCTCCTCCAACGTCGAGCGAAACGCCTCGACCAGCTGGTGCGGGAGGTGCCGGACGAAGCCAACGGTGTCGGCGAGCGTGAACGTCCGCCCGTCTGCGGTCTCCGCGCGGCGGACCGTCGGGTCCAGCGTGGCGAATAAAGCGTTCTCCACGAGGACACCCGCGTCGGTCAGGCGGTTGAGCAGCGAGGACTTGCCCGCGTTGGTGTAGCCGGCGATCACCACGGACGGCACGGCGCGGCGGCGGCGCTCCTGCCGCTTCACCTCGCGAGCCGTCTTCATCGCACCGATCTCGCGGCGCAGCTTGGCGGTCCGGGCCCGGATCCGCCGCCGGTCGGTCTCGATCTTCGTCTCACCGGGGCCACGTGTGCCGATGCCGCCGCCGCCGGCGACTCGACCGCCGGCCTGCCGGGACAGCGACTCACCCCAGCCACGCAGCCGCGGCAGCATGTACTCCATCTGAGCCAGCTCGACCTGCGCCTTGCCCTCTTTGCTGCGAGCGTGCTGGGCGAAGATGTCGAGGATCAGGGCGGTGCGGTCGATCACCTTGACCTTGACGGCGTCCTCGAGCCGCCGTAGCTGGCCTGGGGTGAGCTCGCCGTCGCAGACCACCGTGTCCGCGCCGGTACTGATCACGATCTCGCGCAGCTCCTTGGTCTTACCCGAGCCGATGAACGTCGCGGCGTCCGGCGTCCCTCGCCGCTGGATGACGCCGTCCAGGATGACCGAACCCGCGGTCTCCGCCAGCGCGGCCAGCTCGGCCATCGATGCCTCGGCCGAGTCCAACGTCCCCTCGGTCCACACGCCGACCAGGACGACGCGTTCCAGCCGCAGCTGCCGGTACTCGACCTCGGTGACATCGGTCAGCTCGGTCGAGATGTTCGCGACACGGCGAAGTGCCCGGCGCTCCTCGAGCTCCAGGCCAGCTATCTCTTGCGGATCAAAGGGTTCGGCAGTCATAGGTACGTCGATGGTGACACCACTTCAGCCTCGGGACGATCGGATTAATTCCGGGTCGACGTCCCCCTTGGCAACCAGGACCGCAGGCCCGGTCATCAGCACCATGCCGTCCTCGCGCCACTCCACGACCAGCCGCCCGCCAGGCACGTCGACGACGTACGACGTCCGAATGCCAGCGGCGTCCATCGCCGCGACCGCAGCGGCGCACGCGCCTGTCCCACACGACCTGGTCTCCCCCACGCCGCGCTCGAATACTCGCATCCGCACATGGCGTGGCCCGACCGGCTCGAGGAACTCGACGTTCACGCCGTCGGGGAACGACGCGACCGGCTCCACCCCCGGCTCGACCCCGAGGTCGATCTCGTCGATCGGCGCGGCATCGAGAACCACCAGGTGGGGATTGCCCATCGACCAGCCGACACCGGGCCAGGACGCCGAGCCGACCGTGACCTTGGCGTCATCGAGCCGCGCGGGGTGGCCCATCTCCGCCGTGATGTCGCCGCCGTCCTCAGGGACGGTGACGACAAGGACACCGTTGCGCGTGTCGATCGGGATCTCGCCAGGATCGGCCAGCCCTGAGCTCACGAGGAAGCGGGCGAACACCCGGATCCCGTTGCCACACATCTCGGCGACGGAGCCGTCGGCGTTGCGGTAGTCCATGAAGAACCGGCCATCCTGCGGGACGACGCGCAGCACGCCGTCGGCACCGATCCCCGCATGGCGATCGCAAAGTGCGGCGACGGTCTCGGCCGTGAGGTCGCCGTCGTACGGCGGGAGGACGACGAAGTCGTTCTCCGTGCCGTGCCCCTTCACGAAGCGAAGATTGGTGTACCTCACCCTTCCAAGGGTAGGCGCGCAGGCTGCTGGTCGTCGGCCGGCTTGCGCTGGCGGGGCGCGCTCCAGCCGGCGCCGTGCGCCATCATCAGCCGCGCGTGCTCGGCGATCTGCGGGCCGCTGAACAGGTAGCCCAAGGCCCGGTCGCAGCCGAGCTCGCAGAGCCGGGCGCCCTCGCTCCAGCTCTCGACGCCCTCCGCGACCACGCGGACACCGTGGGCATGGGCCAGCGCGATCACGGAGGAGACGATGGAGTCGTTCTCGAGGTCGGAGCCCACCCCTCGGACGAACGGCTGGTCGAGTTTGACCGCATCGATCGGCAGCTCGCCGAGTGTGCCGAGCGCGGAGTACCAGCTGCCGAAGTCGTCGATGGCGAGCGCGACACCCACTTCACGCAGCTCCCGCAGCAGCTGGGGGGCGTGCTTGCTGCCGGTCGCCAGCGTCTCCTCCGTCACCTCGAGACCGAGGGTGTTCGGCGCGAGCTCGTGCTCGGTGATCAGCGCGGCGATCCGGTCGACGAAATCGGCCTGGAGCAGCTGCGACGCGGAGACGTTCACCCAGAGCTGGCGCGGCGTGTCCTCGATCGGCGGCAACGAACGCCACGACGCCAGTTCCTTGGCGCCGCGACGGAGCACCTCCCAGCCGAGCGTCGGAAGCAGGCCGGCCCGGTCGGCGATGGCGAGGAAGTCGACCGGCCAGAGCAGGCCGCGCTTGGGGTGTTGCCAGCGCAGCAGTGCCTCCATGCCGACGACGGCGCCGCTGGCGAGATCGACCTCAGGCTGATAGTGAACAACCAGGGCGTCCTCTTCGACCGCACGGGCGAGTGCCGGTACGAGGTCGAGGTCGAGGCTCGACATGGGGTCCTCCCGGATACGTGTGCAATGTGGGCTGATCGCAGTATCAATCCGGACCGATCGTCACAACATGGCCCGCTGTGGTCATATTTGGACCGTCGGACGGGCCACCCCGGGGTGGTCAACTTGCCCGAATCTGCACACATCCGAGCAATATCTGCGCCGTAACGCGCTCGCTGTCCGCTTTCGGCGGGATGGATGGGCCGGATGTGTTCAGGATCGGGACGATGCGCCGATCGCCTGCAGCGCGTCGGCGAGCAGCGTCTCGCTCGGTTCGTGCCAGGTGATCCGCGGGTCACGGCGGAACCACGAGCGTTGCCGGCGCACGAATCGCCGGGTCGCCTGCGCGGTTTCGGCGATCGCGGCAGCAAGGTCGCGGCGGCCGTCGATCACGGCGAGCAACTGGGCATAGCCGAGCGCGCGCGAGGCGGTGACACCATCGCGCAGGCCCACAGCATCGAGGGCGCGCACCTCGTCGAGGAACCCCTGCTCGATCATGTGCTCCACCCGCTTGGTGATCCGTAGGTCGAGCTGGTTGGTCGGCAGGTCGAGCCCGATCTGCACCGCGTCGTAATACGGCTCGTCGTAGGTCGGCAGCGCCGCCGTGAACGGTTGACCGGTGAGCGCCATCACCTCGAGCGCGCGAACGATCTTGCGGCCGTTCTCCGGCGCGATCGCCGACGCCGCGGCCGGGTCGACCGCCGCGAGTCGCGCGTGCAGCGCCGGTGCGCCGACCTCGGCCAGGTCGGCCTCGAGCTGACCCCGCACCTCGGCATCAGTGCCCGGGAACTCGATCCGGTCGAGAACCGCGCGCACGTACAAACCGCTGCCACCCACGAGCACCGGCGTCACGCCACCCGCCAGGAGCTCATCGATGCGGCCCCGCGCACGAGCTTGGTAGTCCGCGACACTTGCCGTCTGTGTGACGTCCCAGATGTCGAGCAGGTGATGCGGCACGCCACTGCGCTCGGCATCGGTCAGCTTGGCCGTCCCGATGTCCATGCCGCGGTACAGCTGCATCGAGTCCGCGTTGATCACCTCGCCACCGACGGCAGCCGCGATGGCGACCCCGAGGGCGGACTTGCCGGTGGCGGTCGGACCGACGACCGCGACGACTCGCGGCATCAGGCCCGGACGGTGGGAATGCCGAGGAGCACCCCCGATGGCTCCGTAGGGGCGTCACGCCGCGACTGCCATGCGTCGCCGCCACGAGTACGTCGTACCCCGGTCACCTCGTCCGCGACGAGGTGGTGCGGCGCCGCATACGTGACCACCGCCGTCACGACGTCACCTGGCCGGGCATCGCACGCGGCGACGTGAACGAGGCGGTTGTCCCTCGCCCGACCGGACAAGCGCGCCGTCGCATCGTCCTTGCGCCCCTCGCCCTCCGCGACGAGGACCTCGACCGTCGTACCGAGACAGGCCTGATTGCCTGCCCACGCCGACCTCTCGACGGCGGCGACGAGCCGCTGATAGCGCTCGGCGACGACCTCCGGCGGCACCTGGTCGGGCATCGACGCCGCCGGCGTGCCGGGACGCGGCGAATACTGGAAGGTGAACGCACTGGCGAATCGCGCGCGTTCAACCACCTCGAGGGTCTGCGCGAAGTCGGCCTCGGTCTCGCCGGGGAACCCGACGATGATGTCAGTGGTGATCGCCGCGTCGGGCATCGCCTCGCGGACGCGATCGATGATGCCGAGGTATTTCTCGGCGCGGTAAGAGCGTCGCATCGCCGCAAGCACACGATCGCTGCCGGACTGCAGCGGCATGTGCAGACTGGGCATCACGTTGGCCGTCTGGGCCATCGCCGTGATGACGTCGTCCGTGAAGTCGCGAGGGTGCGGTGACGTGAAGCGGACCCGCTCGAGGCCGTCGATCTCACCGCAGGCCCGCAACAGCTTCCCGAACGCCTCGCGGTCGCCGAACTCCACGCCGTAGGAATTGACGTTCTGCCCGAGCAACGTCACCTCGAGCACGCCGTCGTCGACCAGCGCCGCCACCTCGGCCAGCACCTCCCCCGGCCGCCGGTCCTTCTCCCGGCCCCGCAGCGAGGGGACGATGCAAAACGTGCAGGTGTTGTTGCACCCGACGCTGATCGACACCCAGGCCCGGTACGCCGACTCCCGTCGGGTCGGCAGGGTCGAGGGAAATGTCTCGAGCGCCTCGAGCAGCTCGACCTGGGCCTCCTGCTCGACCCGAGCCCGTTCGAGCAGGACGGGCAGCGATCCGATGTTGTGCGTGCCGAACACCACATCGACCCACGGCGCCCGTTCGACGATCGTGCGCTGGTCCTTCTGCGCGAGGCAGCCGCCAACCGCGATCTGCATGCCGGGGTGCTGCGCCTTGGTCCGAACCAGGTAGCCGAGGTTGCCGTAGAGGCGGTTGTCGGCGTTCTCCCGCACCGCGCAGGTGTTGAACACGACGACATCCGCAGTGGTGCCGTCCGCCGCTGCGACATAACCAGAGGCTTCGAGCAGTCCCGCGATCCGTTCGGAGTCGTGCACGTTCATCTGGCAGCCGAAGGTGCGCACCTCATACGTCCGCCGCTCCACGGCTGCCAGGGTACGGCGAAACGAGGCAGCGCCAATTGCCGCGACCCGCGCGCCAACGCTCGCATCGGTCGGCACGGCGTGAGACAAATAGGCCTCGTCAAACGGGTTGGAGACGCAGTGCCTCGATCGCTTCGCACGGTGCTTGCGTCGGTGACGGCCGGAATCCTCGCGGGCAGCGGGTTGCTGATCACCACGCCCGCTGCCGTCGCCGGTCAGCTGCCGGAGAGCAGCACTCGACTGGACACTGCACCGCAACCGGTGCGATCGACCACCGGCAAGGACCTCATCCTGACGCTCGGAGCGGAGCGACACTCTCGTGCTTCGAAACCCGACGCACACGCGGCGAGCAAGCTGACCGCGACGTTGACCAACCTCAATGGCACCGAGTCACATGCGTGGACCTTCGATCTCGCCAAGGACTCGTTCCGTAACGCCAGCAACGCTGACGGTCAGCTCAAAACCGGTCACCAGGTGGCGCCGTACGGGTCCGTGGATCTGTCGATCTCGGCGGCTCACAAGGGCGTGAAGCACGACTGCGGCGCAGGCGACTTCTCCGTGACGCACAAAGTGACGCTGAAGGGCTCGGTCAAGCTGAGGACGCACTCGGCCGGGCCGAGCTCCTGGGGCACCGTGAAGCTGAGGAACATCACCCTCAAGGGCAAGCTGTACGGCGGGCACGGCCCCGACAACGAGGAGGCATGCACCGGATTTCCGGTGTGCCTGCACGGCATCAGCTGGCTGGCATCGAAAGGCGACATCACGCTCTCGGGCGACCTGGTCGGCGCGCAGGGTGACCATCCGATCGGGACCATCCGTGGTGACCGTTACACCGAGCTGTTGAAGCCGGTCGGTGGCTTTCGCCTCGACGAAGTGATCGCGGGCGCCAGCCATCAGAGGCTCACGAAGCTGAACGGCACCAAGACGCTCTCCGTCGTCGCCGACGCCGCGCAACCCGCAGTTGCGGGCGGTGGCACCCTCACCGCGACCGCACACAGCCCGTGGGCGACGGGGTGCGCCGGCGGCCAGGAGAAAGGCAAACTGTGGACCGCGAAGTACGTCGCCGCCGACCAGCCGCTGACGTTCGCCGAAGAGATCTTCGGTCCCATCTCACTTGCGAAGGCCGGCGCGACATTCGAGAAGTACCACGTCGCATGACAGGAGAGGGAACATGTCCCGATTGACTCGGTCCGGTGCCGCGCTGGCGTGCAGCGCCGTCGTTGCAGGCGCGGCCGTCGCGGCGAGCCCCGCGGCATTCGCCGCGGTCCCGGAGTCGCTGACCTTGTATGACAGCGGCGGCCACGTGGTCGTGACGACAACCGGCCAGCACCTCATCATGTTCGTGACTGCGAAGCGGTTCAGCACCGACGGCACGTCAGACGCCGGCAGTCCGGGCGCCGTGACCGTCGAGCTGATGACGAAGGACCGGTCGGAGTCGCACTCGTGGACCTTCTCGGTTCACGGTGGGTCGTTCACGAACCACCGGGTGCGAACCGGCAAGCAGGCCAAGCCGTACGGCAAGATCCGGCTGAGGACGCATCCGAACACCTCGTTCACCAAACACACATGTGGCCCGGGCAGCTACACGCAGACGGCGACGATGACCACCAAGGGCACCGTTGCGTTCAAGACGCACAACAAGCACTGGGGCAGGGTCGCCAAGCGCCACATCCGGATGACGCACGGAACTCTCGTCGGCGAGCACGGTCCGGACGCCGAGGAGGCTTGCGCACGTCAGGTGCCGTGCCAGGCCGGCACGTCGTGGAGCACCTACCACAACCACGTCAGCCTGGTGGGCAGCACTCTGACCGGGCCGAAGCGCCCGAGGCCGAAGAGCACGATCGAGGCAAACCGGCTGGTCCGCCTCGCCGCCCCGGACGGCGCGTTCCGCGTCGACGACGCGAAAACGAAGGCGCCGCTGCCGAAGGCGATCAACAAGCACGGTCATCCAGCGCTTCGGATCCGGACGGCGGCAGGAAGCATCGCGACCGGCAAAGCCCTGCTCGTGAGCAGCACCAAGCGTCCCTACTCGCAGGCGTGCAAGACGGGGACCGAGCGGGGCCGGGAGTACGACACGTCATGGAAGGGAGCCATCACGATCCACGAGAGTGCGTTCGGCAAGCTCCGGGTCAGGAATGCGCCGTTCGCGAACTACTTCTCGGTGACCATTCACTGAAGATCTGTCGGCCCTGACGGCAACAGGTCCGTCACGATCGCAACTGCACCGATGAATTCGCGGCGGTGCCGTGCGAGGCTCCGGCCATGACGGCACCGATGCGGCTGGCCGGCGCGTTCGTCGACGTCCCCAAGAGCGACCATGCGCGGGCGGTCGAGTTCTGGAGCGCGGCGCTCGGCAGGCAGCCGGAGTACAGCGAGAAGTTCCCGGACTATGCCCAGTACGACGACGTGACGCCCGGTCTCTACTTCATGGTTCAGGCCACGGGCGACGACACCCACCGCGTTCATATCGACTTCGACAGCGAGGATCGCGACGCGGACGTCGAGCGGCTGAAGAGCCTCGGCGCGACGGAGGTGTCGAGAAGCCATCACTGGGCCGTGATGCGCGACCCAGCGGGTGTGACGTTCTGCGTCGTGCAAGATCTCAAGGTCGCCCAGCAGAAGGCGGCGGACGCGGATGCCTAGTCACCGCAGCAGGCTGTGCAGCGCGCTCATCGACGTGCCGCATGCCGACTACGACCGTGAGGTCACCTTCTGGCAACAGGCACTCGATCGACCCGCGGAGGTCGGGGTCGACGACTCCGAGTACACCGGCTTCGGCGAACCGACGCCCGGGGTGCAGTTCATGGTGCAGTCGGTCGGCGACGACACCGCTCGGGTTCATCTCGACATCGAGACCGATGACGTCGAGGCAGAGGTCGCGCGGCTGACTGCGCTCGGCGCGACGGTTGTCGGCAGGCCGAAGCGCTGGGTCGTCATGCGCGACCCGGTCGGCACGGTCTTCTGCGTCGTGCGCGTTCAGCTGAGCGACGCGTTCGAGGCGAGCGCCACCACGTGGACCACCTGAGACCTACTTCGGAGTCGGCAGCCATCCCACGTGCCCGGCGAGTTCGGCGTACCCGACGAAGGCGACGCTGTCCATCAGCGTGTGTGCGATGAGCAGCGGCATCACACGGCCCCATCGCTGGTAGAGCCGGCCGAAGATCAGGCCCATGATCGCGTTGCCCGCGAAGCCGCCGACCCCTTGATAGAGGTGGTAGCTGCCGCGAATCAGGGCTGACAGTCCGAGGGCTCTGCCGTCCGACCAGCCGAACTGCTTGAGGCGATGCAGCAGGTAGCCGGCAACGATCACCTCTTCGAGGGTCGCGTTCTGCAGTGCGGACAGCAGCAGCACGGGGATCCGCCACCAGACGGCGGGAAGGTTCTCCGGTACGACGGTGAGGTTGGCACCGGACGCATGCACGATCAGGTAGAGGCCGAGGCCGGCCCCACCCACCACCGCCGCCAAGGCGGTGCCGCGCAGGCCGTCGCGCCGTGGCTCCGACGGGTCGACTCCGATCGTCGCCAGCCGCTCGCCGGATCGATTCAGGAAGTGTGCGACCAGGAAGACCGGCACGACACCGAGCGCCAGCACAACCAGCTGGAGGGCGAGATCGAGCCACGGGCGACCGGGGGCTCGAGTCCCGTTGAGCAGCGCGACCTGTGACGTGAGCGATCGACCACTGGTGACCGACCCGATGAAGCTCACCAGGGCTCGCACTGCCGAGGCGCCGAGCGACAGACCGAAGACGAGCCACACCTCGTCCCGCAACGTGCGGCGTTCGGTCATGCGTGCAATTGTGCTGGGCGCCGTGCGCGCAGCCGATCGCCTGCGATCCGCGCGATCACATAGCTGGCGAACGAGATCGTCGCCACGAAGAAGGAGGCTGGCGGTGTCGGCCACTGCAACGTTGCCAACACGCCGCCGACCGAGGCCAGCAGGGCCAGCCCGATCGACCACACCATGACGACGCCGGGCCGGGCCGACAGGCGCGTGGCGGCGGCCGCCGGGGTGACGATCAGGGTCAAGATCAGCAGTGCGCCGGTGATCTGTAGCACCTCGGACACGGCCGCGCCGAGCAGGATCGGAAAGCCGACGGCGATGGCGCGCACCGGAACACCCCGCGCTGCGGCCGCCTCCGGGTCGATCGAGGCGAACCACAACGGACGCCAGCAGATCGCGAGGATGGCAAGCACAGCCGCGCCAACGATGGCGAGCAGCTCGACCTCGTGGGTCGACACGGAGGTGATGGAGCCGAACGCGAGGCCGAACGTCGTACTCGCGCTGTTGTTCTGGAGGCGCCGGATGAACAGCGCACCCAGACCAAGACCGAAGGCAAGGACCACACCAGTCGCGGCGTCTCGGTCACGGTCCCGCAGCCCGAGGACTCCCAGCAGGGCGCCGACGCCCGCCGAACCGATCAATGCTCCGCTCGCGGCATCGATGCCGGCCAGGAGTCCACCCGCGGCGCCGGTGAGCCCGAGCTCGGCGATGCCGTGCACGGAGAACGCCTGACCGCGGGCGATGACGAGCGGCGAGAGCGCACCGGACACGACAGCCGCGACGGCTGCGGCGATCAGGGCGAGGTGGACGAAGTGCTGATGCAGCAGGGAGAGAAACATCAGGCCTCCCCACCGTGGTGGTGATGGTGGCCGTGCGGGTCGTCGGGCGCACCGACGATCACGACGTGATCGCGAACCCGGACGACGTCGACCTGCAAGCCATACAGCGCGGACAGGCGCGCACTGGTCAACACCTCGTCGGTCGTTCCGGCCGCCCACCGGCCGGCCGCGAGGTACAGGACGCGGTCGACGTGGCGCAGCAGCGGGTTGACATCGTGGGTCACCACGACGACCGCGGCGCCGGTCGAGGTGCGGCAGCTGTCGAGGACGTCTGCGACCTGGCGCTGGCTGCCGACGTCGAGCGAGGCGAGCGGCTCGTCCGCCAGGATCAGCGCCGGGTCGTCCACGATCGCAGCGGCCACTCGCAGTCGCTGCTGCTCACCACCTGACAGCAGCCCGACCGGCGCCGAGGCGTACCCGGCTGCGCCGACGGCAGCAATCGCGTGACGGATTCGATCGCGGGTGCCAGCCGTTGTGCGACGCAGGCCGAACCGGTGGCCGACGGCGCCGAGCGCGACGAGGTCGATGCCCCGCGCGGGTAGATCCCGGTCGAAGTTGCGGTGCTGCGGCATGTAGCCGACCCGGCGGTCCCCGCGGCGCACGGCGTCGCCGAGGATCCGGACCTCGCCGGCCGCCGGACGCAGCGTGCCGAGCAGGAGCTTGAGCAGCGTGGTCTTGCCGGTGCCGTTCCCACCGAGCACGGCGACGAACTCGCCGGGCTGGATGTCGAGGCTGAGGTCACGCCAGAGCGTCCGGCCGGGGTACGCCGCGGCAACTCCCGAGAGCGAGACGACCGCGCTCATCGGGCCAGCGCATTGTCGAGGGCGCGGATCTGGTCGAGCTGCCAGCGCTCGAACGTCGTGCTCGCCGGGCGGGTCTCGGTGACACCCACGACGGCGACGCCATCGTTTCGCGCCAGCGAGACGAGCTGGTCGACGATCGTCGTCTGGGCCTGCTCGTTGACCAGCAAGGCACGGATCCGGTGCCCGGTGATGAGATCGCGCATGGCGGCGATGTCGGCAAAGGATGGGTCGACGCCGGACTCGATCGCATGGGTGAAGCTCGCGACCGGGATCACGCGCAGGTGCGCAGCGGCCAGCAGGTAGCCAGGAACTCGCTCGGTGTACGCGACCGGCGTACCGCTGAAGCCGTCGCTCAGGCCCGCGACGGCCGCCTGCAAGGGATGCAGCGAGCGGATCGTCGCGGCGACGCCGCGGCGATAGTGCGCGGCGTGAGCGGGGTCAGCCGTCTGCATGGCCGCGCCGATCGCCCGCACGACGTCGGGAAGCCGGGGTACGTCGTACCAGAAGTGAGGGTTCACGTCGCTGCCAGCGGCGTGCAGGACATCGGCTACCGAGACAACTTGGCGCGAGGTCGATGGTGCCGCGGCGATCAACCGGTCCATGAAGCCGTCGTAGTCCGCGCCGTTGACGATGACGACGTCGGCACCGGCGACCGCGAGACCACTGCTGGTGCCCGGCTCGAACAGATGTGGGTCCGCGTCCGGGCTGTTGATCAGGCTCGTGACGTCGACCCGGTCGCCACCGACCTGGCGGGCGAGGTCACCCCAGAAGTTCTCCCCCGCGACCACCTGGAGCCGACCGTCGCTCGCGCGGGCCGGGATCGTGCTGCAGCCGGAACAGCTGATGGCGAGTGCTGCGAGCGCGAGCAGCAACCTGGCCATGACGCCATGCCAGCAAGGGCAAATGTTGATTGTCCAATGCGCATCCGTGCATAGGACTCAGGCGCTACTCCCGCACGTCGGCATCGCGCAACGGCCCGAATGGCGAGAGCAACGGCAGGTACGGCGACGGGTCGCCGGTCCAGTCGTAGGCGCTGACCTGCGCGTTGCTTCGGCGCCCCGTCAGCGCTCTCGTCCACTCGTGCTCGGTTGCTGTCGCGGTGACGCCACCGTCCACCCCTGCGCTCCAGCCGGTGTCGGACGCGCAGAGGCGAAGTGGCGGCAGCTCGGCCTTGCGGGCGACGGCAACAGCGCGGGCGCCGAACCCGTCGGTCAGGAAGCGAACCCCGGCAGCGTCCGGCGTCGGATCGAGACCGAGAGCGCCGCGGATGTCGGACTCGTGGGTGAGGATGTCGAAGCTGACCGGCGCAGGGACGTTGCCGCTACGCACGGCGGCGTCGACGCCTGGGAGGACCCCGGCCCACTCCTCGAGCAGCTCGTCGAGGGAGCGGTCGACCCGATCGTCGACCTGCTGCTGCGTCCACGGCTCGCCACCGGCGCCCTCGACGCGGCCGTTCGCGAAGTCCACCGGACCTCCGACGAGGTGCGACATCAGGCCGTGCAGCGTCCAGCGCGGCGTACCCGGGACCACGACCGCGAGGTCCGCCTCGTCGAAGTCGGTGGCGAGCGCGGTCACGCGTTGGTAAGCACCGGCGTAGATGTCGGCGATCTCCTCGGGGGTGGGCGCGAACTTCACTTGGCGACCTCGGTGGCTCGGGACTCACGGACGACGGTGATGCGGATCTGGCCGGGGTAGGTCAGCTCTTCCTCGATCTGCTTGGCGACGTCACGGGCGATCACCTGGGCGCCGATGTCGTCGATGTCCTCGGGCTTGACCATGACCCGGATCTCGCGGCCGGCCTGCATCGCGAAGACCCGTTCGACGCCGTCGTGGGCGCCGGCGATCTGTTCGATCCGCTCGAGTCGCTGCACGTAGTGCTCGAGTGATTCCCGTCGCGCCCCGGGCCGGCCGCCGCTGATGCCGTCGGACGCCTGGGTCAACACGGCTTCGACGGTGCGGACCTCGACCTCGTTGTGGTGCGCCTCGATCGCGTGGACGACGTCCTCGGACTCGCCGTACTTGCGGGCGATCTCGGCACCGATGATCGCGTGGGAGCCCTCGACCTCGTGGGTGAGCGCCTTGCCGACGTCGTGCAGCAGGGCGCAACGCTTGCAGACGTCACGATCGAGGCGTAGCTCACTGGCCATCATCCCGGCGATGTGCGCCGACTCGACGAGGTGCTTGAGGACGTTCTGGCCGTACGACGTGCGGTAGCGCAGCTGACCCAGCAGCGCGATCAGGTCGGGGTGCATCTCGGTGATCCCGAGATCGACCAAGGCGTCCTCGCCGGCGCGGACACACAGCCCGTCGACCTCGGCCTTGCTGCGCTCGTGCTGCTCTTCGATGCGATGGGGGTGGATCCGGCCGTCGAGGACGAGCTTCTCGAGGGTCAGCCGCCCGACCTCGCGCCGTACCGGATCGAAGCAGGACAGCAGCACCGCCTCGGGAGTGTCGTCGATGATCAGGTTGACGCCCGTGACAGCCTCGAAGGTGCGGATGTTGCGACCCTCGCGGCCGATGATGCGGCCTTTCATCTCATCGCTCGGCAGGTGGAGAACCGACACGACCGATTCCGCGGTCTGCTCGCTCGCGACCCGCTGGATGGCGAGGGTGACGATCTTGCGGGCGCGCTCCTCGCCTTCTTCCTTTGCCTGGGCCTCGATGTCGCGGACGATGTGAGCGGCCTCGCGTTTGGCCTGGGTCTCGATGACCTTGACGAGCTCGGCCCGCGCGTCGGCGACGGTCAGCCCGGCGACGCGTTCAAGCTCCGCCTGGCGGTGCTCGGTGGCTGCCGCAAGCTCGTCTCGTTGCCGGTCGAGGGCGGCCGCCGCAGCGGCATGCTGCTTGTCGCGCTCGGCGAGCCGTCTCGCCTCCTGCTCGAGGCGCTCCTCGCGGTCCTGCAGTCGTTGCTCACGGCGCTGCAGGTCGGACAGCGCTTCGCCCGTTTCGGGCCGTGACGTCGGCGGCGGCGGCGCGGGGGTGACGCCGACAGTGACGCGCCGGAGCAGGACGACGACGGCCGCGCCGATGGCGATCACGGCGACGACCAACACCGCGACAAGAGCGGTCATGCGCGCGCCCCCGCCCCACAAATGGAACGTGACTGTGGGCACTGGCGCGCCCGCGTCACGGACTGTGACTCTCTGGTGATTCCGAGGTTAGGGCGAGACCGGAAGATCGTCTAGGAAAGTCGAATCTTCCTCGATCACCCGGCGGCTGACGGAATACGCGAGCGAACCACCGAAGCCCTTGCGAGCCAGCATGCTCACGAGCCGGCGCAGCTGGACGTCTGGGGCGAGACCGGACATGCTGCGCAGCCGGCGACGGACCAGCGCCTCGGCGGCGGCCGCTTCGTCGTCGGTGCTGACTGTCTCGAGGGCGTCCTTTGCCAGCTCGTCATCGACGCCACGCTTGCGGAGCTCGGCCGCGAGTGCCCGCCGAGCCAGGCCCTTGCCGCGGTGCCGGCTGTCGACCCAGGCCTGGGCGAACGCGGCATCGTCGATCAGGCCGACGTCGACAAACCGATCGAGGACGGCGTCGGCCACCTCCGGTGGGACCCGGCGCTTTGCCATCGCCGTCGCGAGCTCGGCGCGAGTGCGTGGCTGCGCCTCGAGCAGGCGAAGGGCGATGGCGCGAGCGACCGACTCCGGATCGGGCTCCGGGTCGTTCGAGCGCGGCTCAGAACTCAACCGGAGTCGGGCCCACGTCGGCGGTCAGGTCAATCGGAGCATCCGGATCGATGCCACCCTCGGAGGCCGGCGCGTCGAGCTTTGCCCCGATCCCCAGCTTCTCCTTGATCTTCTTCTCGATCTCGTTGGCGAGGTCCGGGTTGTCGCACAAGAAGCTGCGGGCGTTCTCCTTGCCTTGACCGAGCTGGTCGGCGTCGTAGGTGTACCAAGCGCCGGCCTTGCGGACGATGCCGTGGTCGACTCCAAGGTCGATCAGGCTGCCTTCGCGGCTGATGCCGTGACCCCACATGATGTCGAACTCCGCCTGCTTGAACGGCGGTGCGCAGTTGTGCACCACGATGTCCTCAGCGACCAGGTTGTGAAGGTCCTCGACCTCCACGTCGTAAGTCGCGACAGTACGAGCCGGGAGAACCGCCTGAATGGCGCTGTATGACAAGCCATCGGCAAGAAGGCCGTGAAGGAACGGATCGTCCAACGCCTCTGCGAGGGGGGTGAGCCGATCACGTCTGATTCGCGAAACCCCGAGCACTGACGGCATGCCGCCTTGCGGGTTACCTGCATGCTCACCGATGAGCTGGGCTGCCTGTGTGGGCGTTACGCCTCGGGACCGCAGGTGCGCGAAGACCTCAGCCGAGACAGAAGCAGCTAGGTAGCCCTGCTGGGAACCACGCCGGCGCCCATCCCGCACGGCGAGAGCCTCGGTCAGGACTCGACCACGAGGACCCCACATCGGAATGACGGCGGCAAAGGCCTGAACATTGTCGCTGCCTGCGACGCGAACTTCCCATGTGGTTCGAGTTCCTAGAACGCGACGTCCCTTGATGAGGCTCGGACGCTTCCCGGTCGGGTCATAACGTCGGACCGACGAGGCAATGCCCCATCGACGAAGTGTCCACTGCAGCTGGTGAGCAAGTTGTTCGGAAGTCGTCGTGTAACCGACTCGCAGCGCGCCCGTTTGCTCCCGTGACACCCACCCATCGGTTTCGAACAGTCCGAACACGAGATTGGCAACCAAGTCCTCAGCCACGTCCTGAGACAGCAGACTGAGAGGCAGGGTCTTCTCCCACGCGAGCTTTCCGTATATACCGGCCTCGCGACACAGTGCGAGCACTTCGTTCTTCTCACCGATTCGGTGAGAGAGAGCAACGCTGAGCTTTTCGGGCTGTGGCTTCGGGTCACACCCCATCCCAGCTGCGATCTCCGAGACATCGCGGATCAGGTCAGGGGCCACATTGATGAAGGAGATCGGCGTCTTGCCACCGACGTATCCGTCCCCGATCAGGTAGCCCAACAGGCGGGCCTGTTCAGTAGACATTGGCCGCGATGTACCGAACTCGCCGAAGCGACGGGGCCGTGCCACTCGGTCACCAGGACCCAAGTCGCCTGCGAGACGCCAGCCGTTGTCGGTCATGATTTTGTGGTCAGGCGTAACCCAGATCTCGGCGCCGCCTCGAATCTTCAGCCCGATTACTTCCTGCTGCCCTTGGTCAAACCAGTTCACCACTGAACGCACGTGAAGTCCGCCCTGCTTGTCGGCGGCGCAAACCGACACCGGCAGTTTGTTGGCGACGATGTCTTCAATTGCATGAGTGATACCGGTCATTGGGTCATAGACCCGCGTCCCGGCCGCAAGACACTTGTTCTTGACAACCTTCACCCGAGTGCGACTACCGACCGCATCCTGACCGTCCTTCAGGGTTTCAATGCGGCGAATGTCCAAGCGCACCGACGCGTAGAACTTGAGGGCTTTTCCACCCGTGGTCGTTTCTGGCGAACCAAAAAACACGCCGATTTTTTCGCGAAGCTGATTGATGAAAATTGCAGTAGTCCCGCTCGTTGCCAACGCACCCGTGATCTTTCGCAGCGCCTGGCTCATGAGGCGAGCCTGAAGGCCAACGTGCGAGTCGCCCATCTCGCCCTCGATCTCGGCACGTGGCACCAGCGCGGCGACCGAGTCGATGACAAGGATGTCGATCGCGCCAGACCGGATCAGCATGTCTGCAATCTCGAGCGCCTGCTCACCCGTATCGGGCTGGGACACGAGTAGTTCGTCCGTGTCGACTCCTAGCGCTTTCGCATATTCGGGATCGAGAGCGTGCTCAGCGTCGATGAACGCTGCGATGCCGCCGGCCCTTTGTGCATTGGCCACCGCGTGCAGCGCAACGCTCGTCTTTCCGCTGCTTTCCGGGCCATAAATTTCAACGATGCGGCCGCGCGGCAGTCCGCCAATACCGAGCGCAACATCCAGCGAGATCGCACCGGTAGGAATCACGTCAACAGGAGCGCGACTCTCGTCGCCCAGTCGCATGACCGCGCCTTTTCCATGCGACTTTTCGATCTGGCTCAGCGCGTTCGCCAGCGCCTTGTCGCGATCCATCCCTGCTGCCATGCGAGCCCTCCGAGTGGTGTCTGGTGCCGCTGACGTTAGGAGCCGGGTCGGACAGTTTCGAGGCGCGATCCGGATCTGTGGACGCCATGTCGTTCTCCACAACCTATAGAACAGGTGTTCGAAGTAAAGCCGACACGCCGCCGCGCGTCCGAACGCGTCGATGACGATCAGCGTTACGGTCACGACGTGATCCGGCGGCTCCTGGGGATCGTGTTGCTGTCGGCGATATTCGGGCTGATCAATGGCGCCGTGGCAGGAACGGTCGCTGAAGGCTCATGTCCGTCGGAGCCTCCGGGAATCCCGCTTGCAAGCTGCGAGGGGCCGAAGTTCCCAACTGGCCACGCCTGGCAGTCGGTAGTGGAATTGGCGGGCTGACCCTTGTGGCTGGCATCTATCCCTCGGCGCTTCCGGGTTCACTAGCGGCTCACGGAAGGCTCGGGTGCCGAGTCGGGCACTTCTTTGGCGCGGTGCCGACGTCGTCGTGAGCGGCTAACGGAACTCATAGTCTGCCGCCTGCGGCGGGACGCGATGCCCGCGGGAAAGAGCATCACTTCCACGTTCACGGATCCCGCCGCATATCGTTCGCGTGTGCGCGGCTGTCGAATGGCGCGGCGGGTCGCTTGGCTCGGGTTGAGCGTGCTTCTTGGAATGTGTGTTCTCATTGCTTCGGATCCGGTCGGGGCATCGAGCCGAGCCCGTCCGATTCCGTCGGGCGCCCACGCGCTCCCCACCTACGGCCGGACACGAACGCTTCCCGCGATGTTGATGCGAGATGCAACGATTCGGGTTGGCAAGAAGGCCCGTTGTGTCTGGTTACACGACGGAAACGGACTGCATGCGGCTCTGTGGCCGCACGGCTACTACTACCGGGTCAGGCCACTTCGGATCTACAACCGCCGCGGTCATATTGCTTGGCGCCACGCCGAGCACCGTGCCCTCGGTGGGGGGTTCAGCTCCGTCCATGTGGATCGCATCGCCCGACGGTGCCGCACAGACGGACACCTTGCTTGGTGGGTGGCTCCGCCTCCCTGGAACCGAGTTGGGACTTAGCGGCTGCCGATCAGGTTCCGTGAACGGCACCTATAGTCTGCGGACCGTGGCTGAGGCTCGGTCGTGTACGCGATCAGAGTTGACTGACTATCTCGGCCTTGTTAAAGGTCGCGGCCATATCTCGTGGTGACCGTCCACTGTTGTTCGTGATGTCAGGGTCGGCGCCCGCTGCCAGGAGCAGCTGAACTATCTCCGCGACAGCGTTGTTGCCGAAGACGGCGCGCCACAACGGCGTGTTCCCGCGGCTGTCCTGCGGGTCGACAGATGCACCGGCGACCAGCAGCAGTCGCACGGCTTCCAGGTCGCCCTGCTGCGCAGCAAAGTGAAGCGGCGTGAAGCCCTGACGATCGGCGAGGTCGAGGTCATGGTCTCCGCGCTTTGGAAGGCTGGCCAGCACGTCGACCTCACCGCGTACCGCAGCGTGATGGAGGGCGTTACGTCCATCCTCATCGAGTGACACGACCGCACGATAACGCCGGTCCACCCGCTCGGGAACGGCATCTATGCATCGCCCTCTAGTGCGCCCAGCGTGACGCACACTCAAGATCGGCCGGAGTCGCCGAGCGCATTGACAGAACGGTGTTTCCGGTGGATGCATAGATGACCGAGATGCGGTGCTTGCCGTTCGGACCTCCGCTGGGGCGGCATTGGACGACGACTCGCCCCAGATTGGCGTCCCGCGGCTGGAGGGCGGCCCTCACACGCCAAGCGAAGCCTGCAACTCGCAGTGTGCGCAGCGCCTTGCCGAGGTGCATCCCGACTACGTCAGGAGGACCGTTGGCTGGCACAGTCCCCGCTGCTGGTGCGAACGAGGTACGCGACGCGGATTCTCCGCCTGCGTCGGAACTGCTGCAACCAGTGGCGGCGAGCACCACCCCGACCAGGATGAGCGCGGGTCGATGCACGGACGCCATGGTCTTACGACCTGCCAGGCCCTGTCGATGGTTCGAGCGTCCAATAGCGCCTGATCGCTCAGCGTCGGACGCGAGCGGGCACTTCTCCGGCGAATGGCAACCTAGGGCGCGGGCAAACTAGCCGTGTGACGACCGCCGGGATTCTTCTGATTGTGCTCGGGACGTGCCCGATTGCGCTGACGTATGAAGGCTCCCTGATTTACCGGCGCTGGAACATCAGCTTCACCCACCGACAGCCCAGCGAGGCGTACAGATCGAAGATCCACGGGTGGGGCGATCAGCTCCGACGTCTGTCTTTGCTATTGGTCGCGCCGAGCGCGGTCAGCGTGATCCTCGGCGTACTTCTACTGACAGTCTGACATCGTCCCTGAACCTCGACCTCCACCGCAGAACGGCACTTCTAGTCGTCAGTCGTCAGTCACAACGATCTGGAACTCGGTGCCGGGCGGCAGCTCACCCATTTGGCGACTGAAGTCGTCATACATGCCGACGAGTTCGTCCCAGGACACAACCTTCCGGGCGACGTTGGTCGTGTCTTGGCCCTGCGCAGAAAACGGCGGCGGGTAGAGCAGGATGCCTTGATCACCGGCGACGCTTTCAGCGTCTTCTTCCCAACCCGGCCAGCGCAGCGAAGAATAGAAATCGACCGTGCTGCCGGCGAGAGTCCATTCGATGAACGCAGAGTGTCCGAAACCGAGAGAGTGCCAGCTCAAGGTGTCGGGTCCCCAGTAGTGAACCTGTCCGGACGGGCCTGGCAACCCACCGCCGTTCACGGCGAATCGCCCGCCGACGACGTCATAGGCGACAACGAGATGTGACGGGGGGCCTGCCGCTTTCGCTCGATCGCCGAGCGCATTTGCCATCGCCAGGTCAGTCAGCCCTTCACCGCCACAGCCGAGGATCCGCAGCCATCCGTGATCCACGATGAGCCCACCCGTGTTGAACGCGACTGCACCCAGAGCCGAGGCAACGCTCACCTGCAACCGATACAGGCACGTGCTCGCTGCCTCCGGATCGGCAGGGATAACACGAACTGGGACCCGAGACCTCTCGATGAGTTCAGCGAGCCACGGCCAGGCAGGAGGCTTGACGTGGACGAGGTCCTCCAGACTCCGCATCGGAGCCCGTGGCGGCGTCGGCGATTCGGCCCGCCGACGAAAGAGCGCCATACGCGGGTTATGCCTACGCGAACGACCGCCCGGCCCGATCCTGCAGGCCGGAGGGCCAGACGCCGCGATCGGCACTTCTAGGCGCCTACACGTCGAGGAGAGACGGGTCTTTCCAGGTGTCCAGATGGTCAGGCGCGATCAAGAATCTCGACCCCGGAGGGAGATCAAGCAAGGACGCCAACTGCGGGACCCGCTCCACCAGATGGCTGGTGTGCCACGGCTGGAAAAAGTCATCGGCGTGGGAGAGATCGCCGGTCCAGACGTACCAGCCGGATGTTCGGTCCGCTGGTGGGTGACGTAGACCGTGGACAGGCCACTCCCAGTCACCGTCGATGAGGGAGCGCGAGGCACCGATGGTGGGGTCCTGCTCGGCAGCGGACATGGGTCACATGATGGCGCAGCAGATGAGCGATATGTGCTCGCAAACGGCACCTATGCACGTCTCGCGGCGCGCGTCCTTGCTCGCCCTGTTCCTTCGCCGGTGGAGATTGTCCTGTTGCGATGTCGCCGCAGATTATCTGGGGAGCTCGTCGGCCCCGCGCGCAGGATCCCGATCACGTGGCCCACCGACGATGGGCGGCTCGACTACGACGTCCCGCGCACCACGCGCAGGTCACGCGCGTTCGCGAAGAGCAGCACGGAGGTACACAGCTAGCGATGGGATGGTTAGCTGCTTGCCGGTGGTCCGTCGTATGTCTCGATTAAGCCGTGGGGTAATTGCGGAAATTGGGCCGTGTAGTACTCGCCCACCGACACACAGAAGGTAGTCGACGCGCAACTCAGCGACTGAAGATCGTTGTCCCTAGGCTTCGCGTCGCTGGGCGCCGGGGCCAAGAACGTATGCCAGCTATCAGCGTCGCGTGTGATGAGCAGAGCTCCGGCGTTTGCCGCGCCAGCGGCCGCGCATCGATCGACCGTAGGGCAGTCGATGTGTTCGATAGAGCCCTCAGGCGGCGACTCCTCCGTGTCATAGGGACTGGGAGGGACGACGAGACCAATCGCAGTCCAGGTGCCGGCGGCGTACGTCGCCACGTCCGGCTGTTGGGCGGCCGTCGCCGTCGCGTAGACACCCCCAGCTGCGCACCAGGTGGCGCCGGTGCAGGATAAGTCGTTGTAGAACCAGTTTCCCGCGACGTCAGGTACCGCTGGACCGAATGTGGAGTTGGGTACGGTCTTGTCGACCGACCCGACGATGCCCTGCCATCCGCCCGCCCCGATATCGGCTTCTGCGCCGATGTACGTACACGAGTCGGCGGTGAAGCATCGCAGTGCGGATACGGCGTTTGCTTCCGCCGAGGCTGGCGCGGCGTACGGGATCGCGGTTGACGACCAGACGGACCCGTTTCCCTCAATGAGTCGATCCTGGGGCGAGCCACGGCCGATGAGGACACATTCGGAGGCGCTGCAGGTGGCATGTGCCAGCCCGACATATGTGTGCGCTGCATCGACGGTGGTCGCGGCCCACGTCGTCGCGGACAGCGTCTCGGCGACACCAGTTGCTTCGTTTACGTGCTGCGCTCCGCCGGCGCTCGTGACGCCGAAGGCAACACACGCGGCTGGACCGCTGCAAGCGAGGGAGGTCAGGTCCATGTACTGCTGGCCTGCCGCAGCTGCGGCGCTCGGGGTAGGCGCGACGCTCAATGTCCAGACGCCAGCGGTCTCGACGCCAAGCAGACCGTGCGCGAAGTAGTCGGAGTCGTTGCCGTCGTTGACGAAGCTGCCGATAGCCACACAGTTCAGCGAGTCCGAGCAGTCGATCTGACTTAGCCCAGCCCGTCCGGTCACGCCCGGTGGCAGGGGCACCTCTTGGTCGACCCACTGGCCTAGAGCGAGAGTCTCCACGAGCACGCCGCCCAGGCCATCTCGTGAGTAGTCGGCGTATGTGCCGACCGCAGTGCACTGGCCGGTGGCGGGACAGTCGACGTCAAATAACTGGTCTTGAAACTGGCCGTTTCGGGTGGACCTGTCAGGTGCCGCCACGGCAGACCAGTACTTGCCTACATCGTTGACGTAGGCGCGAATCGTCATTTGGAGCGGCTCACTCACCCGGTCGGCTCCGTCGGTCCCAGTCGCTTCCAACCTGAAAGTCGCAGTTTGGTGCGCGGTCGGAGTTCCTGTGATCTGACCGTCCTGCGACAGCGTGAGGCCGTGTGGGAGGGCGCCCCCGCCGAGCCGCCAGCTGCCGTGCATGACGTGCGGCGCGCTAAGTCGGTGGTCGTAGTAGCTATACGCACTTCCGTCCGCGGGATCACTAACATCAAGCCGGCGATAGACCGTCAGTCTCACTGGGGCACTGTGGCCAGACCGTTCCACCATGTGATGGCGCGCCCGCCCTGCGGGTTTCACGACGCGATACTGGACCGACCTAGCCTTGCCAGTTGGGAGGCTGATCTCGAAGGTGGAATGCCGCGCTAACTGCGCACGGCGCCTGTCGACCCACGCGCCGGCGACGCGTCGCTGCAGGCGAACCTTCGTCCCAGGAATCCCGCCTCGTACCTTGCCGGTTAGGTCAGCATGGTCCCCAATCAGGATCGTCTGGGACGTCAGACGAACTGAGACCTCGAAACGCGACCGGTGATCGGCGCCCGCCGACGCAGCCGAGAGAGGCACCACCGTCAAGATCAATACGGCCGCGGTTAACGCACGTCGCCACATCCGCGCCTCCCGCACCTTCGCGAAGGCTACCTCCCGGATGTACCGCAAAGGCCATGATTAGGAAAGTTCACAACGCCGGATGTCACGCTCAAGATCAGGCACTTCTCGATCATCCGCACCCGATCTCCACGAGATTGAGGACGATGGGCGGACTGGTCTCAATGCGAAGTCGGGGAGGCATGCCGCGCCGACTGGTCTTAGGCCGCCGACCGCGAGGCCGAGACGGGATCACTGTCGCGTGGGCCAGTGGCTGGACCTCGTTCAACTGCGAGCGCGCGAGCCAGTGGCGTCCCCCAAATCTGGCAGTCAAAACGTGGCGAGCCGGGTGAGCCTGAAGTGTCGCGCTCCCCGAGTCGCCGACTGCGGGCTGCGGGATATGACAGTCGCTTTCGTTGTTGCTTGGGGCGCATGCCTCGGTGATCACGACGCAGATGACGGCCAGCACTATCAACAAAGGCAATCGAACCGGCCGCACCGGTCCATAGTCCGGGCCTGAGATCACTAGTTCAAGCACACGCCGTAACAAAGCCCACGCGCGCGAGCGGCACCTCTGCGCTAGTCGCGCGTGGGCGGTAGATGGGCAAGCAGGTATGCGACGGCTGCTCGTAGGCGCGGAAGATCCCTTTCAAGATCACCGAGGATGCCCTCCAGTTGATCCAGGGCGTCGGCTGCCAGTGCGCCCGCGGCCTCGTCGCCCCCACGGAAGGCGGTAAGCAGTTCGCTCTGGTCAGCAAGGCGCGCGGCTAGGGCACCCTCATCGGCAAACCCACTCAGTTCGAAGGCTGCCTGCTGCCAATCTGCCTCGTCGACCACGGTCCCATCGTGTCGCACTCTGTGTCGGATTACGCGGGGCTAGGTCACTCGGGTGAGTGATGAAGAACGCCGGCTATGTACGGATGAACCAAGGCGCGAATCGATGGGGAGATGAAGACGCTCTTTGGTCTTTCATCCCCCACCGGTGCCGCGGAGCCAAGCACACGGCGGCGTGAGCGAGTGAAACGGCACCCGAACCTAGTGGCGCTGGGCGACCGGGATCTCGAAGTGCTCGCAGACGGCGAGCCAGACCTGTTTCGGGTCCTCGCCCGCGGTGAGCGCGTCGACCACCGACCGTTCGCCGAGCCGCCCGATCACCTGGTCACGCGCGACGGAGTGCGCGTAGGCAGCACCGAAGTGCTCCTCCATCCGCCCCCAGAAGTCGGTCAGCCGCACCGGACCACGCTACGTCGAGGCCACGACCGCGATCAGGCGCTGAGCTTTGCCTTGCATCGCTTGCGCTTCACGACGTTGTGACCGTGCTTGGCGATGCGACCGGGCTTGCCGGCTCGGTGGTAGCGGATTTTTGCGCTCTTGGAGGCACCCGATGCCTTGTACGGCGGTGGCGCGATCCCCGTCTTGTGCTTGCAGCGCTGGCCGACGACGTACCCGGATCCCGGTGACGATCCGTCCGCCTGCTCGATCAGCCCGCCCGTGCCGGCGGTGCCGACGAGCACCCGGGTCTGCGCGGCCGGCGCGGTCAGCGTCGCACCCTTCGCGGGCGAGCCGATGTTCGCGAGCGGCACGTCGACGACGACGCGGCCGTTCTTGCCCGCCACGAACTGACCGGTGTCGTCGTTCGCCGTGGTGAAGGTGGTCCCGTCGACGTACCCGTCGTGATAGGTCACTGCACCGACCGAGTCGACCTCGGCGTCGGTGAAGTACTGCTTGCCCTTGTAGTTCCAGAGGAAGTAGTACTCGTTGCCGCCGCCCTCCGCGTTCGCGGCGTCGGTGGACAGGTTCTTGATCACCATCACCGTTCGCAGCGCCTTCTTCGCCGGCAGGTAGGTGATGTTGCCCGCAAGCACGTCGAGCTGCGGGTTGCCGCCCGTGCCATCCGGGTCACCGATGTACGCATCATCGCCCGCCGGGTCCGTGAACAGCGGGGCACAAGGGTTCGCGCGCTTCGCCGATGTCCGATCCTTCGGCTGCTTGGGCAGGACGTCGAACGCAGGCCGCAACGACTTGCGTCCAGTGAGATCCCGCGCCAGCCGCGACACCTGCATCACACCCATGCCGGACTGGTAGTCCCAGCCAGGCGTCGACGGGTACGGAACGGCGTCGGACGGGATGGAGTGCTTCGGTCCGCCGACGTCGAAGAAGTCGCGGCCACCGTGCTTGCTCTTGTACGCCGCGTACAGCGCCGGGTTCGCGAACCCGAGACCCTTGAACGACGCTCGCTTTCCGCACTTCTTGGTGCCGGGCGCCGCCGCCTGGATCCTGGTCCACATGCCCATCGACAGCGGTGAGGACAGGCTCGTGCCACCACCCGGGTACGCCGTCTCACCACCCGCGACGATGGCAAACCCGTTGCTCGCCACGTCACCGGACTGCGCGGCGATGTCGGGCAGACCTCGACACGGCTTCCCGGAGTTGCCGGTCCCGCCACCGGGCGCGAAGGCACAGACGCCGCTGATCGCCGAGATCCCGTTCTGGTACGCCGGCTTCGGGAAGTCGACGCTGCTGCCACCGCCGCCGTAGGTCCAGCCGTACTCGGTGACCCGCTTCGCCGCCGCGCTGCCGTCGGTGTACAGGATGGTGCCGCCGACCCCGACGACGTACGGGCTCACCGCGGGGTACTCCACGCCCGGGATCTCGTAGCCGACGCCGTTCACGCTGACGGGGAGCAGCGGGCACGTGCCGCCGGTGTCACCGGTCGACGAGAACAGCGTGCGGCCCTCCATCGTGGCCTTGCGCAACACGTCCTCGGACTTGACCGTGAACATCGCGCCGGCCGAGAACGGCGGGGTAACCGTGCCCTCCGTGTCTCCGGCCGGGTTCTCCTCGCACTCGCCGTACGACGCGTTCGCCTGCAGCGGGCCGTGCGGGTCGTTGGCCCACGCGCTGAACACGCCGAGCACGCTCGCGTCCGTAAGAGCGGTCCCGAAGTACAGGACCTCACGGCGAACATCCGGCGACATCGCCGTCGAGGACTGGGTGTCGAGATCCCACTCCGTCTCGCCGGCGTTGTCGTCGTACTTCTTCTTCTTTCCGTCGGTCCGCACCACCGTGACCGGCACCCGCGGCAGCTTGTTGAGCTGCTCGAAGGTCCGCAGGTTCGCGATCACGCCAGAGCTCTGCCCCTCGCCGAAGACCGCCATCTGCTGACCCTGGCCGAAGTCCGTCTTCAGATTGCCGATCGGGTTCGCCTTGGCGCCGCCTGGCATCTTGTACGCCGACCACAGGTCACGCGGCGTGGTGAGGTTCGTGCAACCGGCCGGCGCGCCGCACCCGTCCTGCGCAGGCTTCGGGCCGCGCGTGCGCGCCGTGGTCGACCGATACAGGTTGGTCAGCCCGACCAGCCCCTGCACGGAATGACCCGCCGGCACGGTAGGCGCGTTGGTGTTGGCGAACACCCGCCGGCCGCCGATCCGGAAGTCGCGCAACGTGACGGAGAAGGTCTTCTCAACCTGTGCAGCGGTCCCCGACAGCTGGAGGATGTCGCGGCTGCCCGGCGCGTTCACCACGTCGAGGCCGGCGCGGGTCGCCCAGGTGCGCACGGCGGCGTAGGTCTGCGGGGCGACGCCGAACCGGGCGTCGAACTGCGCGGGCGTGAGGAAGTGGTGGTACGACGGATCGCCCTTCGTGTACATCGCGTTCCACAGCGCCTTCTCGCCCGCGACGTCGGGTCGCGTGAGGTTGAGGTCGACGATCAGCTGCCGAGTCGGCGAGGTGCGGCCGAGGTCGCGGTGCGTCAGCAGGCCGGGGACCACGTCGCCGGCAAGCGTCATCGTGGCGGTGACCGGTCCGGCGCCCATTCGCTGTGAAGCAGCGGCGTGCCCCGCCGTGGCAGCGACGGTTCCGCCGCAGCCGAGCGCGAAGGTGGTGATGCCGATGAGAACCGGCCGGACGTGCTTGGGGGGCATGAACCTGTCTCCTGAACCAACGTGTGGGGTGATGCGCTGCCGCTTCTCTTTGACGCCGGGTCAACATTTCCTGGTCAGGTCCGACGTGACGATCCTCACCCTGTTCCCGACCCCCGGCGGTTGAACCGCGTAGAAGGTGTCAGACCCGGGGACGACAATGGAGCGATGAGTGCCCTGGACCGCTTCTCCCCCGCCACCCGGGAGTGGTTCACGGCGTCCTTTGCGGAGCCCACGGCGGCTCAGACCGGCGCGTGGCAGGCGATCACCGACCGCCACAACGCACTCGTCATCGCCCCAACCGGCTCCGGCAAGACGCTCGCCGCCTTCCTCCACGCGATCGATCAGCTGGTGACCACGCCCCCTCCCGCCGAACCGAAGCAGCGCTGCCGAGTCGTGTACGTGAGTCCGCTCAAGGCGCTCGCGGTCGACGTCGATCGCAACCTTAGAGCGCCGCTGGCAGGCATCGCCCACGCCGCAACCCGCATCGGTCAACCGGTCAACGACGTCACCGTCGCGATGCGCACGGGCGACACGACGACGGAGCAGCGGCGCGCGTTCCAGCGGGCACCGGCCGACGTGCTGATCACCACGCCCGAGTCACTGTTCCTGCTCCTCACCAGCCAGGCCCGAGAATCGCTGCGCGGCGTCGAGACGGTCATCATCGACGAGGTCCACGCGGTCGCCGGCACGAAGCGCGGCGCGCACCTCGCCCTCACCCTGGAGCGGCTCGACGCCCTGCTGGATCGCCCGGCGCAACGGATCGGCCTGTCCGCCACCGTCCGTCCGATCGAGGAGGTTGCGCGGTTCCTGGGCGGCTCGCAGCCAGTGACGGTGGTCCGGCCGCCCGCGGCAAAGACGATCGAGGTGTCTGTCGTCGTACCGGTCGAGGACATGACCGAGCTGGGCGAGACCGACAACAGCATCTGGCCGTCGGTCGAGCTGCGGATCGCGGACCTGATCGCCGAGCACCACAGCACGATCGTCTTCGCGAACGCCCGCCGCACCGCCGAGCGGCTCACCGCCCGGCTCAACGAGATCGCGTACGAGCGGGAGACCGGTGAGGTCCTCCCGGCCGGTGGAGCACCGGCCGCCGCCATCGCTCAGGCCGGCATCGCTCGCGGCGCCCCACCCGAGATCGCGCGGGCACACCATGGCAGCGTCAGTCGCGAACAACGGGCGATCACCGAGGACGCGCTCAAACGCGGCGAGCTGCCGGCGGTCGTCGCCACGAGCAGCCTCGAGCTCGGCATCGACATGGGTGCCGTCGACCTCGTGATCCAGGTCGCCTCTCCGCCGTCGGTGGCCTCCGGGCTGCAGCGGATCGGCCGAGCCGGCCACCAGGTCGGCGCGATCAGCCGCGGCGTGATGTTTCCCAAGCACCGCGGCGACCTGATCCCCGCCAGCGTGGTCTCGCAGCGAATGTCCGAAGGCGCGATCGAGGCGATCCGCCCGCCCCGCAACCCGCTCGACGTCCTCGCCCAGCAGATCGTCGCGATGCTCGCCATGGACGAGTGGAACGTCGACGACCTCGCCGCTCTCGTCCGCAGCTCAGCGCCGTTCGCCGCGCTGCCTGACAGCGCGTTCCACGCAACGCTCGACATGCTGGCCGGCCGCTACCCGTCTGATGAGTTCGCGGAGCTGCGGCCGCGCATCGTCTGGGATCGGGTCACCGGGACGCTCACGGGTCGGCCGGGCGCGCAGCGCCTGGCCGTCACGAGCGGCGGCACGATCCCGGATCGCGGGCTGTTCGGAGTCTTCCTCGTCGGCGAGCAGAAGAGCCGGGTCGGCGAGCTCGACGAGGAGATGGTCTACGAGTCGCGGGTCGGCGACGTCTTCACTCTCGGCAGCACCTCGTGGCGGATCGAGGACATCACCCACGACCGGGTGCTGGTCTCCCCCGCGCCCGGTATGGCGGGCCGCCTGCCGTTCTGGCACGGCGACGCACTGGGCCGGCCGATCGAGCTGGGCCGCGCACTGGGCGCATTCGTGCGCGAGCTCCAAGCCCTCGACCGGCCGGCGGCGATCGAGCGACTCACGGGCCTCGGGCTCGACGAGTGGGCCGTCACCAACACCCTTGCGTACGTCGAGGAGCAGCGCGCCGCGACCGGGCACGTGCCCGACGACCGCACGATCGTGGTGGAGCGCTTCCGCGACGAGCTCGGTGACTGGCGGATCGCCATCCACTCGCCGTTCGGTGCGCAGGTACACGCCCCGTGGGCACTGGCGTTGCAGGCCCGACTGCGTGAGCGCTCGGGGATGGACGTGCAGGTCATGCACAGTGACGACGGGGTCGTCCTGCGCCTGCCGGACACCGACGACGCTCCGGCACCTGACATCACGGTGTTCGATCCGGACGAGATCGAGGCGATCGTCACCGCAGAGCTCGGCGGCTCCGCGCTTTTCGCCTCCCGATTCCGCGAATGCGCTGCGCGAGCACTCCTGCTCCCCAAGCGCAATCCCGGTCGCCGGGCACCGCTGTGGCAGCAGCGCCAGCGCTCCGCCCAGCTGCTGTCCGTGGCCGGCCAGTACGGCTCGTTCCCTGTGATCCTCGAGACGATGCGGGAGTGCCTGCAGGACGTCTTCGACGTCCCTGGGTTGGTCGAGCTGATGCGCGACGTCGCGAATCGCTCGGTGCGCATCATCGAGGTCGAGACGGGCCAGCCCTCGCCGTACGCCCGCAGCCTCGTCTTCGGCTACATCGGCCAGTTCATGTACGAAGGCGACCAGCCGCTCGCGGAACGCCGCGCGGCTGCCCTCGCCCTCGACTCCGGGCTGCTCGCCGAGCTCCTGGGTACGGCGGAACTGCGCGAGCTGCTCGACCCGGAGGCGATCGGCGAGGTCGAGGCCGAGCTTGCCTGGCTGACCGACGAGCGCCGGCTCACCACGGTCGAGCACGTCGCCGATGCCCTGCGCGTCCTCGGCGACCTCTCGGATGCGGAGCTCGCCGCGCGCGGCGCGACGCCTGGGCTCGTGCGCGAGCTCGAGACGACCCGTCGCGCGATCCAGGTGCGCGTTGCCGGCGAGGACCGCTGGATCGCCATCGAAGACGCGAGCCGGTTCCGAGACGCGCTCGGCACACCGATGCCGGTCGGTGTCCCCGCCACGTTCCTCGAGTCGGTGTCCGACCCGCTCGGTGATCTGGCATCGCGGTTTGCTCGCCGCCGCGGACCGTTCGTCGCGATCGACCTGGCGAACCGGTTCGGTCTGGGGATCGCTGTGGCGGACCAGACGCTTCACCGCATGGGCGCCTCCGGCCAGCTGGTCCACGGCGAGTTCCGGCCCGGCGGCAGCGGGCAGGAGTGGTGCGACGCCGAAGTTCTCCGCAGCCTTCGCCGGCGTTCGCTGGCCAAGCTTCGCAAGGAAGTCGAACCGTCGACGCACGACACCTATGCACGCTTTCTGCCGGCCTGGCAGGGCGTCGGAGTTCATGCCGGTCGCGGCATCGACGCGGTGATCCGTGCCGTCGAGCAGCTCGCCGGTGCGGCGGTGCCCGCCTCGATGCTCGAGACGCTGATCCTGCCGAGCCGGGTCGCCGACTACACCTCGTCGATGCTCGACGAGCTGACCTCGGCCGGTGACGTGCTGTGGGTCGGTCAGGGTGCGCTGCCAGGCCGCGACGGCTGGGTGTCCCTGCATCTCGCCGACACCGCACCGCTCCTGCTGCCACCGCTTGACGAGGAGTTTGCGACACCGCTGCACGCCGAGGTCGTCGAGGCCGTCGCGGGGGGCGGTGCGTTCTTCTTCCGCGCGCTCGCCGACCGCGTCGGAACCACCGACGAGCGCCAGCTCGCTGACGTGATCTGGGACCTGGTGTGGACCGGCCATCTCACCAACGACACCGTCGCACCGCTGCGCGAGATCGGCGGCGCGAAGCGCCAGGTCGGCCGGTCCCCGGCGCGACGTCGCGGGCGTCCAGTCGCGACGGCCCGACCGACCCCATCGGGCATGTCCGGCCGATGGAGTGCGACGCCCGCCCGTGAGACCGACGCCACTCGCAGGGCCCACGCCGCCGCGACCGGTCTGCTCGAACGGCACGGCATCGTGACGCGCGGCGCTGTGATGTCCGAGCACCTACCTGGTGGCTACGCCGCGGTCTATCCCGTCCTCAAAGCCTTCGAAGAGACCGGACGGTGCCGGCGGGGCTACTTCGTCGAAGGTCTTGGTGGCGCCCAGTTCGCCCTTCCCGGCGCGGTCGACCGGATGCGCGCGATGAGCGAGCGCGCCCGGCCCGGCGCGGTAGACCCGCAGGGCAAGCGCGGCACCAGCACCTGCATCGTTCTCGCCGCCACCGATCCGGCCAACCCCTACGGCGCGGCCCTCCCCTGGCCCGAGCACCCAGGCACCCACCGGCCGGGGCGCAAGGCCGGGGCGCTCGTCGTGCTCGTCGACGGCGACCTCTGCATCTACGTGGAGCGCGGCGGCAAGTCGCTGCTGTCCTGGAGCGAGGAGCCGGACAGCATCCAACCCGCGGCCGACGCACTCGCTCTCGCCGTCCGCGAAGGGCTGCTCGGGCGCCTCGCCGTCGAACGCGCGGACGGTGCGGCGGTCGTGAACTCCCCACTCGGAGTGGCGCTCGAAGCGGCCGGTTTCCATCCCACGCCCCGCGGTCTGCGGTTGCGGGCCTGAGGCGACGTGCCCGAAGGCGACACGGTCTGGCTGTCCGCCAACCGGATGCACGATGCCCTCGCGGGTCGTGTGCTGACCACCACGGACTTTCGAGTGCCGCAGCACGCGACCGCCGATCTCACCGGACTCGAGGTCCTCGAAGTCGTGCCGCGAGGCAAGCACATGCTGACCCGCATCGAGGGCGGCACAACGTTGCACACGCACTTCAAGATGGCCGGCACCTGGCGCATCTTCACGCCAGGTGCGCGCCGTTCCGGCGGCAAGGACCATGAGATCCGGGTGATTCTCGCCAACGCGGAGCGCGAGGCCATCGGCTATCGCCTCCAGCTCGTCGAGCTGATCCGCACGGATCAGGAGGACACCGTGGTCGGCCATCTCGGTCCCGACCTCCTCGGCCCTGACTGGGATGCAGACGAGGCGCTGCGCCGACTGCTGGCGGCACCCGAGCGGGAGATCGGTGATGCCCTGTTGGACCAACGCAACCTGGCAGGCATCGGCAACCTCTACAAGACCGAGGTGTTGTTCCTGTCCGGGCTCACGCCATGGACAACCGTCGCAGCGGTGCCGGATCTCCCGGCGATGGTGCGGCGCGCCCGCAAGCTGCTGGTCGCCAACAAGTCCCGCTGGGTGCAGACGACGACCGGCAATCTCCGCCGGGACGAGTTGCATTGGGTGTTCGAGCGGCACGGGCGGCCATGCCGCAGATGCGGGACCATCGTCCGCCGGGCGATGCAAGGGCCAGATCTCTACGACCGGATCTGCTACTGGTGCCCGTCCTGCCAGGCCGGCCCGTCACCGTCGGGGAGCAGCGCGGCGGCCAGCAGACCCGCCTGATCCGAGGCCTCAGCCGCCGGTGCGACGAGGTACGTCGTCAGCCACCGCACCACGAGGTCGATCGAGGCGGCGCTGGTCGCCACGCCCGCAGCAATCAAGACGTCTCGCACCGCAGACCGGGCGAGTCCCCACAGTGGCATGTCGGTCGGTGTGACCAGCGACGCGAGGACCATCGGCTCGTCAGCCGCGATGCGGCGGATCGCCGGGTGCGTCCCGATGCGATCGGCCGCGAGCGACAGTGCATCGGCCAGGTCGTCGCGAGCCGCCGCGACGCACTCAGCCGCAAGGCTCTTGATCCCCGCCTCGAGGGCAGCGCCGTACACCGCCTCCTTCGCCCGGAAGTGGTTGTACAGCGTGCCTTTCGCGATGCCGGCCAGCGAGGCGATGTCAGCCATCGTCGCCTTGCGAGCACCGTGCTTCTCCACCGCGCGAGCCGCGCCATCGAGCACGGCGGCTCGGGTCCGGGCCATCGCGTTGCCGGCACGGGAGTGAAGGCCACGCTCATGAATCGGCGCGGCCGATGCATAGTGCGAGGACACGGGCTGGGACGAGCTCATGTCAGGCAGCGACGAATGGAGTCGACGACCTCGTCATCAGCAGGGCGACCGGGCCAACCGGTGTCGCCGGTCGGCCAGCCGGACGGCTGGTCGGACGCTCCGTGCGAGACGGAACGAGTGGAGCGATGCCGGCAACCGGCCGAGACCCGGCGAGGGTTGGCAGCGTACGAGGGCCGCTTGAGAACCCCACCGGCGCCACCCGCAGCCGTCGCTCCTCGCGCGCCAGATCGTCGCTGACCTCGCGAAGCACCTCGGCGAGGCTCACATCGAGGGCGCCACAGATCGCCGCAAGCAGCTCACTCGACGCCTCTTTGCGGCCACGCTCGACCTCGGAGAGGTAGCCGAGCGACACACCGGCGGCAACGCTCACATCGCGCAGGGTCCGCGACTGGCGGACCCGGTGACGACGGAGCACATCACCCAACATGCGACGGAGCAGCACCATTCACCCACGTTACTCGGCGGCGGCGAGCGTGTCGCGAAGGAGTGCTAACGCCGCCGCGACAGCACCCGTTCGGATGGCTGCCCGATCCCCCGAAAGCATCAACTCGGCGACCGCAGGGGTTCGACCAGCCACAGCTAGTCCAACAAAGACCAGGCCCACTGGCTTCCCGTCCTGCGGATCCGGGCCGGCGACTCCGGTCAGCGAGAGCCCCCAGGTGGCATCGATCCGCTCCCGGATGCCGACCGCCATCGCAGCCGCAACCTCGCGATCGACCGGTCCTCGAGCCGCCAGCAGGTCGCCGGGGACACCGGCGAGCTGTGCCTTGAGCTCGGTCGCGTAGACGATGACACCACCCCGGTACGTCGCCGAGGAGCCCGCGACGCGGGTGAGCTCGGCCCCCACCAACCCGGCGGTCAGCGACTCTGCGGTGGCGACGGTCTCGCCGCGTTCAAGCAGACGCTGATGGATGTCCGCGGCGAGGTCACTCACTGGCTTTGCGCAACCGCTTCCACGCCGTTCGCGCGCTGTTGCGCCGCAGTGTCACGGCCTTCGACACGTAGTCCGCACCAGTTGCGGCGGTCAGCAGGAGCGCGACGGCCATCACCCAGAACCGGGTGGTCGCGGGCCAGCCGGTGAGCGGCAGGACATACAGGCCGATCGCGATGTTCTGCACCAACGTCTTCGCCTTGCCGCCGCGACTCGCCGGAATGACGCCGTGCCGGATGACGAAGAATCGCAACGCGGTGATGCCGAGCTCGCGCGCCAGGACGACGACCGTGACCCACCACGGCAGGTCGGCGAGCGAGGACAGCCCGATAAGCGCGGCGCCGGTCAATGCCTTGTCCGCGATCGGGTCCGCGATCTTTCCGACCTCGGTCACCAGATTTCGACGACGGGCGAGGTCACCGTCGACCAGATCGGTCACGCAGGCGACGGCGAACGCCGCGAAGGCCAACGTGCGCCAGCCGTCGGAGTGGCCGCCGTTCGCGACGAGCAGGACGACGAACACCGGCACGAGCAGCAACCGCAAGAACGTCAGGATGTTCGCGATGTTCCAGACCTTGGCGTTGCTGACCGGATCGCCCATCTGATCGGGCTTCGGCGCCGGCAGCGGGGGGAGCTGAGAGAGCATCGGCAGGATGGGCTCGCCCGGAGCCCGGCCGGCCCGCTCCGGCGGGTCGCTCACAGTGGCTCCGCCAACAGGTCGACGCCTTCGTTGGCGACGACCCGCGCGAGGATCAGATCGCCGACGGCCAGCTCGCCTCGGATGGTGACCGATCCGTCGACCTCCGGCGCCTGATGTTCCGCGCGACCTTCGACGGTGTCGCGACCGACCGTCTCGATGAGGACCTCGATCTCCTCACCGATGCGATCCTCGGCACGCTGTGAGGTCAGCTCCTCGGCGAGCGACGAGATCCGTTCGACGCGTCGCACGATCTCGGGGCCACTGACCTTGTCCGGCAACGACTCGGCCTCGGTGCCATCCTCGTCGGAGTACCCGAACACGCCAATGGCGTCGAGCCTGGCCTGGTTCAAGAAGTTCGCGAGCTCATCGACATCGGCGTCGGTCTCGCCAGGGAACCCGACGATCACGTTGCTGCGGACGCCGGCGGTCGGGATCCGGCCACGTACCGACGCAATCAGCTCGAGAAAGGCCTCCGTGCCGCCGAAGCGCCGCATCCGGCGCAGCAAGCTCTCGCTCGAGTGCTGGAACGACAGGTCGAAGTACGCCGCAACCCCACGCGTACTGGTCATCACCTCGACCAGCGACGGCCGCATCTCCGCCGGCTGGAGGTAGGAGACCCGAACTCGGTCAATGCCATCGACAGCAGCGAGCTGCGGCAGCAGCTTCTCGAGCAGTCGCAGGTCGCCGAGGTCCTTTCCATAGGACGTGGAGTTTTCGCTCACCAGGACGATCTCGCGAACACCGGTGTCGGCGAGCCACTCGGCCTCGGCCAAGACCTCGGCCGGCTGCCGTGAGACGAAGGCGCCGCGGAAGGTGGGGATCGCGCAGAACGCACACCGCCGGTCACAGCCAGAGGCCAGACGAATCGATGCAACCGGGCCGCTGTCGAGCCGCTTGCGTAGCAGGGGTGGCGCGGCGGCGGTTGCCCGGTCGACCGGGCTGATCGGCAGGAGCGTCCGGCGGTCCTGGGGCGTGTGCGGGACCAGCGGACGACCGGCGATGACATCGTCGAGCCGGTCGCCGATCGCCGCGTAGTCGTCGAACCCGAGAACCGTCACCTCGTCGAGCTCGCGCGCCAGCTCACCGCCGTACCGCTCGGCCATGCAACCGACCGCAATCACGGGACGCCCGGTGTCCGCCGCTTCGAGGAGCTGCTCGATGCTGTCCGCTTTTGCCGCCTCGATGAATCCGCACGTGTTGACCATCACGGCGTCGGCCCGGTGCGCGTCGTCCGTGACGACCCAGCCGTCGCGCTCGAGTCGCGCCGCCAGCTCCTCCGAGTCGACCTCGTTACGCGCGCAGCCCAAAGTCACGAGGGCAACGGATCGGGGCACGGTTAGAGGCTACTGAGGCAGCGTTGGATCACGCCTGCTGAACGGTGCCCTTTCCAGGGATGACGCTGCCGCGCGCGACGACATTCGACGATGGCGGCGCCCCGATGTCGTTGCCGTTGACGACGACGTCGACCACCGGCGCGTTCCCGATGACGTAAGCCAACCCTTTGCGGTCGCTGAACGCCTTGTGCTGCCCGACTTCGAGGATGCCGCTGAACAGCGTGCGGCCGTTCTTCGTCGTCACGGACAGCCAGGTGCGCCCACTGACGCTTCGCACGAGCATCGTCGCCTCGCCTGCGGCCGGCAGCTGCGCGACGGCGGATGGCGGCGGTGAGCTGGGCTGCTGTGTCGGGTGGCCGGCCTGACCCTGCGGCGTCTGGCTGCCGGCACCATCGGCGGCCGGCGAGTTCGACTTGTGCGAGACGAGCCCGACGATCGCGAACCCGCAGATCACCACGAGGGCCGCGGCCATGGCGACTGTCCAGTTCGGCTGCCGGCGTTCGGCTCGCGCGACCAGGTCGTGATCGGTGGGGGTGGCCGCGACGGCGGCCACCACCCGCTCGACCTGATGGACGCTGTCGAACTCGCCGATCAGCTCTTCCGGATTGACGCCGACGACCTTCGCGATGCTTCGGATGTGCCCGCGCGCATAGACAGTGCCGCCGCAGAGGTCGTAGCGATCAGATTCGATCGCCGTGATCACGGCCGCGCGGATCCGCGTGTCGGCGGCGACGTCCTCCACCGACAACCCTCGCTTGCGTCGGGCGTGGGAAAGTGTTTCGCCGACGGTCACTAGTTGGCCCTTGTAGTCGAGTGTGCTTCAGGCGCCCATCCTAGGACCGGTCAAAAGCCCGAGCAAAGGGCCGACGTGGACGCTGTGACGCCGCTGTCGCTAGCCCTCGCCGCGAAGCGTCGCGAGGATGCCGTCCATCTCCTCGGGCCGTACCAGGACGTCACGCGCCTTGGAGCCCTCGCTAGGTCCAACGACACCGCGACTTTCCATCAGGTCCATCAACCGTCCGGCCTTGGCAAACCCGACGCGCAGCTTTCGCTGCAGCATCGACGTGGACCCGAACTGAGTCGTCACCACCAGCTCGATCGCCTGGCACAGCAGCTCGAGGTCGTCGCCGACCTCCTCGTCCGCCTCCCGCTTGGCAACGACGCCGGCGGTGACGTCCTCGCGATACTCCGGCGCCATCTGCTTCTTCACGTGGGCGACGATCGCGTCGATCTCGGAGTCCGACACGTAGGCGCCCTGCAGCCGAATCGGTTTGCTCTCCCCCATCGGCAGGAACAGCGCGTCGCCACCGCCGACGAGCTTCTCGGCGCCGGGCTGGTCGAGGATGACGCGCGAGTCGGCGAGGCTTGCCGTCGCGAACGCGAGGCGGCTCGGAACGTTGGCCTTGATCAGTCCGGTCACCACGTCGACGCTCGGGCGCTGGGTCGCGAGAACGAGGTGGATGCCCGCCGCGCGCGCGAGCTGCGTGATCCGGACCACCGCGTCCTCGACGTCGCGCGGCGCGACCATCATCAGGTCCGCGAGCTCGTCGACGACCACCAACAGATAGGGGTACGTCGCGAACGCCCGCCCGTCGGTCCCCGGCGCCGGAGTGAGCTTGCCGGCACGGACCTTGACGTTGAAGTCGTCGATGTGGCGAACCCCGGCCGCCTCCATGTCGTCGTACCGGAGCTCCATCTCACGAACCACCCACTGCAGCGCCTCGGACGCCTTCTTCGGATTCGTGATGATCGGAGTGATCAGGTGCGGGATGCCCTGGTAGTGGGTGAGCTCCACCCGCTTGGGGTCGATCAGGACGAGCCTGACCTCATCCGGGGTGGCACGCGCGAGGATCGAGCTGATCAGGCTGTTGATGCACGTGCTCTTACCGGCGCCGGTCGCACCGGCGATGAGGATGTGCGGCATCTTCGCGAGATTGGCTGCGATGAACCGGCCTTCGACGTCCTTGCCGAGGGCCACGGTCAGCGGATGATGGTCGCGGGTCGCGACCGGTGAACGCAGCACGTCACCGAGGCTGACCGTCTCGCGGTCGGTGTTCGGGATCTCGATGCCGATCGCGGACTTGCCCGGGATGACGTCGATGATCCGGACGTCGGGACTCTTCACGGCATACGCGATGTTGCGAAGCAGCGCCTTGATCCGCTCGACCTTCACTCCCGGCCCGAGCTCGACCTCGTAACGCGTGACCGTCGGTCCCCTGGTGAAGCCAGTGACCGCGGCGTCGACATCGAACTCCGAGAAGACCTGGGTCAGCGCGTCGATGACGATGTCGTTCGCTCGACTCTTCGCCTTCGGAGCGCTGCCTTCCCGCAGTAGCGTCATCGGCGGCAGCTGGAATGCGCCGTCGCCGAGAGCGAGCTGCTTCGCGGGCTGCAACGGGACGTCGACCGCGGCTGCGCCGGCTTCGGGGATGGTGATGACCTGGGGCGGCTGCTCGGCATCGGCTTCGGAGATCACCGGCGAGGCGGAGAACGGCGCGTCCGGGTTGGTCTTGAGCGCGTCGGCGTCCTTGTCCTTCTTCGGCGCCCGCCGGCGCTTGATCGGCTCGGTCGGGAGCATTCCATCCTCGAGCTGCGGGGCACCATCCGCCGCGGCGGGCTTGCGACCGAGCGTGCGCAGTCGGTCGGGTACGGCGTGCAACGGCGTACCGGTGACCACGAGCAGGCCGAACACTCCGATCATCGCGAGCACCGGGACGGCGAGGTAGGCCGTGAGCGCGGTCCCGAGCGGTGATCCGGCGAGCACGCCGAGCACGCCGCCCGCGGCGCGGCGAGCGGCCGCACCCGACGGGTCGCCGTGAACGAGATCCAGGATGCCGAGGTAGCCCACGGCGACGGCGATCCAGCCGACGACGACTCGCCCTCGCGGGCCATCGGGTGCCGGCTTGCGCAGGAAGTGGAAGGCACCCGCCGCAAGCGCGATCGGCAGCACCATGACCCCTGCGCCGATCAGCGACCGCAGGACGTGGGTCAGGCCGTGACCGAACGGGCCGGCCGAATCAGCCCACGCGCCGACCGCGACAACGAGCGCAAGCGCGAGGGAGAGCAGGCCCACCCCGTCCCGGCGATGGGCCGGATCGAGGTCACGAGCCCCGCCGCTGAGACCCCGGACGCTGGCGCCAAGACCGTGGGCGATGAGCATCCACAGCGCCATCAGCGCCCGGCCGAGGGCACGGATCAGGCGAGCGCCCAAGCCGGGGCGGCTCGCGGTGGTACGCCGAGCCGCCGGCTGGCGAGCCGGGGCGCGGCGCGCCGCCGGTTTGCGGGCCGCCGCCGACCGGGTCGCCGGCTTGCGTGCCGTCGAGGCCGGCCGCGAGCTCGTCGTACGGCTCGACGCCGAACTTCGGCTGGCTGCGGGTGTCCGTGGGCGCGGGGAAGTCTTGGTTGCCACGCTCGGAGCGTAACCCTTGTGTCACACGAGTCACATGAGCCACGCGGGGCGCAGCGTGGCGCTCAGACCTCGATCACGACCGGAATGATCATCGGTCGGCGGCGATAGGTGTCGCTCACCCACTTCCCGACGACGCGGCGTACTCGCTGTTGGAGCTCGTGCCGCTCGCTGATCCCCTCCCGCGCTGCGGCGGCCAGGGACTCTTCCACCAGAGGGATCACCGCGTCGAATGCCGTCGCGTCCTCGGAGAAGCCGCGCGCGAGGATCTCGGGTCCAGCGGACACCTTGCCGGTCACCGAGTCCACCGCCAAGAAGACGGAGACGAACCCGTCACCGCCGAGGATCAGGCGGTCTTTGAGCTCTTGCTCACCGATGTCTCCGACCGCCAGCCCGTCGACGTACACGTATCCGGCCGGGATCGTGCCAACGATCGACGCCTTGCCGTCGAGCAGATCGACGACGACACCGTCGTCGGCCAGCACGACGTTGTCGCGTGGCACCCCCGACGCGACCGCAAGCTCCGCGTGGGCGCGCAGATGGCGCCACTCGCCGTGGATCGGCATCACGTTCGACGGCCGGGTCATGTTGAGGACGTAGAGCAGCTCGCCGGCCGGAGCGTGGCCGGACACGTGCACCATCGCCGTTTCCTTGTGAACGACGTGGGCGCCGAGCCGGTTCAGCCCGTTGATGACGCGGAACACCGCGGTCTCATTGCCGGGAACCAGCGAGGAGGCGAGCACCACCGTGTCCCCGGGCTCGATCCGGATCTGCTGATGTGCACGGTTCGCCATCCGCGACAGCGCCGACATCGGCTCACCCTGCGACCCGGTGGATATCAGCACCACCTCGTCGGGAGCCAGCTTGTCGATCTCCTTCAGATCCATGATCAGGTCGGCCGGGATGCGCAGGTAGCCCAGGTCCCGGGCGATGCCCATGTTGCGAACCATCGACCGTCCGATGAACGCCACCTTGCGGCGATGCTCGTGCGCGATGTCGAGCACCTGCTGGACTCGATGAACGTGCGAGGCGAAGCAGGCGACGATGATCCGCCGGTTGGCACCTCGGAAGATGTCATCGAGGACCGGCCCGATCTCACGCTCGGGGGTGACGAAGCCGGGCACCTCGGCGTTCGTCGAGTCGCTCATGAGCAGGTCGACGCCCTCGCGACCGAGCCTCGCCCAGCCGCCGAGGTCGGTGATCCGCCCGTCGAGCGGGATCTGATCCATCTTGAAGTCGCCGGTGTGGAGCACGGTGCCGGCGGCGGTCCGGATCGCGACGCCGAGCGCATCGGGAATCGAGTGGTTCACGGCGAAGAACTCGCAGGCGAACGGCCCCAGCTGCTCGGTCTGCCCTTCCCGCACCTGGAGGGTGAGCGGCGTGATGCGATGTTCCTGCAGCTTGCCTTCGACCAGTGCCAGCGTCAGCTGCGATCCGACGAGCGGCACCTGCGGCGCCTCCCGCAGCAGGTACGGCACAGCACCGATGTGGTCCTCGTGGCCGTGTGTCAGAACGACCGCGTCGACGTCGCCCCACCGATCCCGGAGATAGGAGAAGTCCGGGAGGATCAGGTCGATGCCCGGTTGCTCGGTCTCCGGGAACAGCACCCCGCAGTCGACGATCAGCAGTCGGCCGCGGTGCTCGAACACCGTCATGTTGCGGCCGATCTCGCCGATGCCGCCGAGCGCCACGACGCGCAGGGCGTCATCAACCAGCGCAGGCGGCGGACCGAGATCCGGGTGAGGATGACTCACTGCGAAGGACTCACAAGTCGATACCGGCGGCCTTCAGATCGCTGCGCAGCAGCGCGATCTCGTCAGCTGTCGCGTCGACCAACGGCGGCCGCGTCGTGCGGGTGTTGATCTTGCCGACGAGCTCGAGCGCAGCCTTGACCATGATCGCGCCCTGGGTTCGGGTCATGATGCCCACGACAGCCGGGACCAGCGCCGCGTTGATCTGCTGCGCCGCGGCGAGATCGCCGCGGTCCACTGCCGCCACCATCGCGGCGTACTCCGCGCCGAACAGGTGGCCGACAACACTCACCATGCCGACCGCGCCGATCGCCAGCATCGGCAGGTTGAGTGCGTCTTCACCGGAGTAGAAGGCGAGGTCGGTTCGCGCGAGCACCTCAGTGGTCGCGAAGAGGTCCCCTTTGGCGTCTTTGACCGCAACGATTCTGGGGTGCTCGGCCAAGCGAAGCATCGTCGACGTCTGGATCGGCACCCCGGAGCGTGCCGGGATGTCGTAGATCATGACCGGCAGGCCGGTCGCGTCTGCCGCCGTCGTGAAGTGATTGATCAGCCCGGCTTGCGGGGGCTTGTTGTAGTACGGCGTCACCAGCAGCAGGCCGTCCACGCCGGCTTTCTCAGCGTGCTTGGCAAGCTCCACCGTGTGCGCGGTGTCATACGTACCGACACCGGCGACCACCGTCGCGCGATCCCCGACCGCTTCGACGACCGCACGAAGCAGCTGGTCCTTCTCCTCGTCGGTTGTGGTCGGCGACTCACCAGTGGTGCCGCTGATGACCAAGCCGTCGTGGCCTTCATCGACGAGGGAAGTGGCGAGTCGCTGGGTGCCCTCGAGGTCCAGCGAGCCGTCGGCACGCATCGGCGAGACCATCGCGGTGAGCACGCGGCCGAACGGGGCGTTCATGCCGTCAACCGTATCGCGCGATGCGGTAGCGGAGCCCCTTGATTGATTCCAGCCAGTCCGACGACTCGACGATCGACCATCGCGGCTCGATCGGCGGCGCCAGCGTGTCGCCGTCGATGTCGAGGTCCACCTCGGTGACGACCAGCTGGTCGGCGAGCGACATCGCGGCCGCATAGACCTGTCCACCCCCGATCACCCACAGCTCGCCGTCCGACGCGGCAATTGCTGCCTCGAGCGACCCCACGGGCTCGGCACCTTCCGCCGTCCAGTCCGGCTGGCGGGTCAGCACGAGATTTCGACGCTGCGGCAACGGCCGGAACCTCGGCGGCAGCGACTCCCAGGTCGCTCGTCCCATGACGACGGTGTGGCCGGTGGTCAGCGCCTTGAAGTTCGCCAGATCCTCCGGAACGTGCCATGGGATCCCGCCGTCCTTGCCGATGATCCCGTTTCGTGCCTGCGCCCAGATGAGCGACAGCATCAAACGGCCACCGGCGCGGCGATCGCAGGATGGTGCTCGTAGCCGACGACCGTGAAATCCTCGTATGCGTAGTCGAAGATCGACTCGGCCTTACGCAGCTCGAGCTTCGGGAACGGGAACGGCTCGCGGGACAGCTGCTCGGTGACCTGCTCGACATGGTTGTCGTAGATGTGGCAGTCGCCCCCTGTCCAGATGAACTCGCCGACATCGAGGCCGGCCTGCTGCGCGACCATGTGGACGAGTAGCGCGTAGCTCGCGATGTTGAACGGCACACCCAGGAAGAGGTCGGCGCTGCGCTGGTAGAGCTGGCAGGAGAGCCTGCCGTCGGCGACGTAGAACTGGAAGAACGCGTGGCAGGGTGGCAACGCCATCCGCGGGATGTCGCTGACGTTCCACGCCGAGACGATCATGCGCCGCGAATCCGGATCGGTTCGAAGCTGGTTCATCACGGTCGCGATCTGGTCGACGTGTCCACCGTCGGGCGTCGGCCAGGATCGCCACTGCACGCCGTACACCGGTCCGAGATCTCCGTCAGCGGCCGCCCACTCGTCCCAGATGGTGACGCCGTTGTCCTGCAACCACTTCACGTTGCTGTCGCCGCGGAGGAACCACAGCAGCTCGATGGCAATCGACTTGAAGTGCACCCGCTTGGTCGTGATGAGCGGAAATCCGTCGGCCAGGTCGAAGCGCATCTGGTGCCCGAACACGCTCTTCGTGCCGGTGCCGGTGCGGTCGGACTTGTGGGTGCCGTGGTCGAGAACCTGGCGCAGCAGGTCCTCGTAGACGGTGTTGATCGGCACCAGGCGACGCTACCTCTGCTGTGGTCGGGTCCGGTTGTTTCGACGCGCCTCCAGATGAATCTGCCGCCACCGGTCGGCCCGCTCGCGCCGCAGCCTGGCGTCGCTGCGGGACGCGATCCATTCGGCCTCTCGAGCGATCTTGCGCCAGCTGTCGAGCCGCCGCTGCGGCAGCGTCCCCTCGGCGATGGCTGCCTGTACGGCGCATCCGGGCTCGCTCTCGTGCTGGCAGTCGTTGAAGCGGCAGTCCTCGACTAGCGCCTCGATCTCGGGAAACGTCTGCGCGACACCGTCCTCGGCGATCCACACCCCGACGCCCCGTAGCCCCGGCGTGTCGATCAAAACTCC
>JAFAZI010000095.1 GCA_019239875.1 Frankiaceae bacterium | reverse complement strand
GCGGCCTCACCGCTGCCGAGCTTCAGGGTCTTGGGCGGCGAGCCGGTCGCCTGGCGAGCCGGCTTGCCGAGAAGAGTTCCCGACGCATCAACGAAGGAGACGCCCGGATAGCCACGAAGCGTGCACGTCTTCGCGCCGGTGTTGGTCAGGACGACCGGCACGTACGTCGAGCCTGCCGCGCCCTGTGACTGCCCGAGCGACAGCGAGAGGGCGCCCGACTGGCAGGCCTGCGGACCCGGCTTCGCCGTCTCGGTCACCGTGTGAGTCGGCGTGGGCGTAGGCGTCGGTGTCGAGGTCGGTGTCGAGGTCGGCGTCGGTGTTGGCGACGACGGCGTCGCGGTGTGCGTGGGCGGGCGAGTCGGGATCGTGATCGGTGGGGACCCCTGATCGCCGCCGGATGACCCTCCCCCGCATGCGGACAGCGTCATCGCGACCGTGGTACCGAGCAGGACGAGTGCAAGCCGTTGCATCACAAGCGGAACCCTACGGGCTCGCACCTGAATATCCGGTCAGGCAGTCGCCTGCTCGAAATCGTCGGCCGCCCAGTCGTCGACCTCGGCGTCGTCGAGGTAAGGCCGCCATTGCGGGTCCATTCGGCCGCTACCGAGCACCCGCCACGCAATCCCGGTCGGCGCCTTCGGCTGTCGCGGCATCCGCCACCCGAGCTCAGTGATCGCGCGGTCCGCCTTCGCGTGGTTGCACCGTCGGCAGCACGAGACCACGTTCTCCCAGACGTGCTGACCGCCACGGCTTCGGGGTTGGACATGATCGATGCTCGTCGCCGGAGCCTTGCAGTAGACACATCGGCCGCCGTCGCGAGCGAACACCGCACGGCGGGTCAGCGGCACCGCGGCGCGGTACGGAACGCGGACGTATTTGGTGAGTCGTACGACGATCGGGACCTTGAGTGACATGCGCTCGCTGTGGAGCTCCTGGTTGGTCGACTCGATGGCCACCGCCTTGCCGGTGAGGATCAGCACGACCGCACGGCGAGACGCAACGACGCACAACGGCTCGTACGTCGCGTTCAGCACAAGCGCGTTGCTCACGCGACCTCCCGGTTGCCATCCTCCCCGATCCGCGCCAACGCGTCGAGTGACATAGCGATGCGATCTGGCGGCCGACGCAGCCAGATACCCGGGTGACAATGGAGGTGTGCAGCCACCGGGTCCACAGCCGATCGCGATCGAAGGTCAGGACGAAGCGCCGACCTTCTACGACGCGGTCGGCGGTCACGACACCTTCGAGGCGATCGTGAGCGGCTTCTACGCCCGGGTCGCGAACGACGAGCTGCTCGTCTCCATCTATCCGGATCACGACTGGGCGGCCGCAGCGCAGCGGCTGCTGATGTTCCTCGAACAGTACTGGGGCGGTCCGAACACCTACTCCGAGCTCAGGGGCCACCCGCGGCTTCGCATGCGGCACGCGGAGTTTCACATCGACGAAGCGGCTCGCGACGCCTGGCTTGCCCACATGCGCGCAGCACTGGACGACGTCGGCCTGTCAGAGGCGGCGGATCAGGTGATGTGGACCTATCTGCAGAATGCGGCGGAGGCGTTGGTCAACGCGCGCTGACCAACTGGACGTGCAAGTGCTTCAGCGCTGTTGCGACGGGCGTGAAGTAGAAGGGGCACCTCGCGCTGTTGCGCTGCGCCCCCGACAGAATTCCCACCGCGTAGGCCTTGCCGTGGCGCTTGACGTAGACCGGCGATCCGGAGTCGCCGGGTCGCGAGGTGCACGTGGCGCGCGTCGCTCGCCACTCCTGATGAATCGTGTACACGTGGCTGCCAGCTGGGAAGGACATGGTCTGGGGCCGGCCGACCACCCGGAAATCGCAATGTTCGCCGGAAGCCTCGCCCGAGTAGCAGACCTTCATCCCGGTGTGGAGCTTCGCGAGACCGGCAACGGGGATGGTGCTGCGACTCGAAACGCCGCCGGTGAACACCGCCGGCCGGGCGCTGCGACCGCGGGCGAGGGTGACGAATGCGCTGTCACCGTGCTTGCCGAGCCGCGACTCCCCCCGCCGCACGACGCCGATTCGCACTCCCGGATAGGTCGTGTTACCGGAACCGTTGCGCGTCTGCTGGACGGCGTACGACGGACCCCCCGCAAGCGTCTCGACACAGTGGCCGGCGGTCAGCGAGCCATATCGCTTCGACGCGGTCGAGCGCACGGTGAACGACAGCGTGCAGCCGCCGCCATTGTCAATCGAGCGATGCCGGCTCCACACGAACACGTCGCCACCGGCGACAGCCACACCGCTCGTCCGGCTCTGCCGACCGACCGAGTTCTCGGCTGAGGCGATCCCTGGAGTTGCGGTGGCGCCCGTCATCGCAGCGCCGGCGACCAACGCACCCGCGGCCGCTACCGCCCCGACTCTCACGGCTGCGCATCTACCCGTGCGGGTCGCGCGTTACTCCGGCGGACGCGCGCCGATCAGGAAGGTCCGACGAAACGGGAAGACCGTGCCGTGCTCGGTGCGGGGATACTGCTCCCGCAGGGCTGCGCCGCACTGCTCGAGGAACTCTGCGGCGGCCGGCGGATCGTCGGCCAGGGCATCGAGGACCGGCCGTAGCGCAGTGCCTTTCACCCACTCGAGCACCGCGTCGTCGCCTGGCAGGAGGTGCAGGTATTCGGTCTGCCAGACATCGGGGGTGAGTCCGAGACCCGCGAGGCGGGTGAGGTAGGTCTCCGGACGCTCGACGCCGGCACTGCGGTCCGCCGCATCGCCCAGGCGATCGCGCCAGCGCGGCGCGAGTCGAAGCGCGCGGATGACCGTGTGGGAGGGTTCACTGAAGTTGTCCGGCACCTGAAAGGCCAGCGCACCGCCCGGTCTGATCCAGCCGGCCAGCGTTGCGATGTGTTCGAGATGATTCGGCACCCACTGCAGCACTGCGTTGCCGAGCACGACGTCGACCGGCTCATCCGGCTCCCAGTACCGGAGATCAGCGTGAACGAAATCGACGCGGTCGGATCCGACCGTCGCGTGGCTCGCCGCGATCATGTCGGCGGAGCGGTCGACGCCCGTGATGTGTGCCTGCGGCCATCGCTCGGCGAGCGAGCGGGTCAGCAAACCGGGGCCGCATCCGAGGTCGACGACCCGGGTGGGCGCGGCGACAGGGATTCGCTCGACCAGCTCGCGGAACGGCCGATCACGTTGCTCGGCGAAGCGGAGGTACTGCGCGGGGTCCCAGCGATACGAGCCCGCGTCGTACGGCTTCCGCGTCGTCAATCGCGACCCAGGCGGCGGTAGGTCGCGCGGTGCGGGCGCGCGGCTTCTTCGCCGAGTCGCTCGACCTTATTGCGCTCGTAGTCGCTGAAGCCGCCCTCGAACCAGAACCATCGGCCGGGGTCTTCGTCGGTGCCCTCCCACGCGAGGATGTGCGTCGCCACCTTGTCGAGGAACCACCGGTCGTGGCTGATCACGACGGCGCAACCCGGGAAGTCCTCCAGCGCATCCTCGAGCGAGCGCAATGTCTCGACGTCCAGGTCGTTGGTGGGCTCGTCGAGGAGCAGCACGTTGCCGCCCGTCTTCAGGGTCAGCGCAAGGTTGAGCCGGTTCCGCTCGCCGCCTGACAGCACGCCCGTCGGCTTCTGCTGGTCCGGCCCTTTGAAACCGAACGACGCGACGTAGGCACGGCTGTTGATCTCCGTCTTGCCGACGTTGATGTAATCGGTGCCGCCCGAGACCGCCTCCCACAACGTCTTCTTCGGGTCCAGGCCCGCTCGGCTCTGGTCGACGTAGGAGATCTGGACCGTCTCGCCGATCTTGAGCTCACCGCCGTCAGGCTGCTCGTCACCGATGATCATCTTGAACAGCGTGGTCTTTCCGACGCCGTTCGGCCCCATGATGCCGACGATGCCACCGGGCGGCAGCGAGAACGACAGCTCGTTGATCAGTACTCGATCACCGAAGCCCTTGGAGAGCTTGATGGCCTCGATGACCTGGCTGCCGAGTCGCGGCCCAGGGGGGATCTGAATCGCGTCGATGTCCGCGGGGCGGGCGCGGTCGGCCTCGGCAACCAGCTCATCGAAGCGAGCGAGCCGTGCCTTGCTCTTCGCCTGCCGGGCCCGCGGGCTCGACCGCACCCATTCGAGCTCCCGCTCGATCTCTTTCTTGCGTTTCGCGTCCTTCTGACCCTCGACCTTCAGGCGCGAGGCCTTCGACTCGAGATACGTCGTGTAGTTGCCTTCATAGGGGTATGCCCGGCCACGGTCGAGCTCGAGGATCCACTCTGCGACGTTGTCGAGGAAGTACCGGTCGTGTGTGACCGCGAGGACGGTGCCGGGGTAGGCAGCGAGGTGCTGTTCGAGCCACTGCACGCTCTCCGCGTCGAGATGGTTGGTCGGCTCGTCGAGGAGCAACAGGTCGGGCTGCTGGAGCAGCAGCTTGCAGAGCGCGACTCGTCGTCGCTCGCCGCCTGACAGCACACTGACATCGGCGTCCCCCGGCGGAAGCCGCAACGCGTCCATCGCCATCTCGATGCGGCTGTCGAGATCCCAGCCGCCGACATGATCGATCTTCTCCTGGAGCATGCCCATCTCGGTGCCGAGCTCGTCGGTGTACTCGACCGCCATCTCCTCGGCGATCTGGTTGAAACGGTCGACCAACGCCTTGATCTCGGCGACCGCCTCGTCGACGTTGCCGCGGACATCCTTGGTGTCATCGAGTGGCGGCTCTTGGAGCAGGATGCCCACCGTCGCGTTCGGCGCGAGCGACGCGTCGCCGTTCGATGCGGTATCGAGGCCGGCCATGATCTTCAGGACGCTGGACTTTCCCGCCCCGTTCGGACCGACCACCCCGATCTTCGCGCCAGGCAGGAAAGCCAGGGTGACGTTGTCCAGGATCACCTTGTCGCCGTGCGCCTTGCGCACGTTGTGCATCGTGTAGATGTATTGAGCCACCCGCCCAGGCTACGGACACCTCAGGTCGAGACGAGGTGCGGTCGGCCGCCCGCTCAGGCCGCGACCGAGGGGGATGGTTCCCGGTCGACCCCAGTCGTCACTTCGGCCGCCGCCGGCGCATCCGCCGGCGCGTCACTCCCCGCCTTGTTCGGCCGTTTGATCTCCACCGAGCTGCGCGACAGATCAGGCCCGATCGCCGTGGCGTCGATCTCGTGCACGTTGCGGCGGATCCCGTCCTTGTCCTCATAGCTGCGATAGGTCAGCCGCCCGTGCACGATCACGCTGTCACCCTTCTTGAGGCTGAGCAGCACGTTGTGCGCGATCGATCGCCAGCACGAGACACTGATGAAGATCGGATCGGTGTCGCGGAACTCGCCAGCCGCCTTGTCGAACTTCCGACCGCTCGACGCCACCCGGAGGTGGACCACGGTCGCGCCGTTCGCGGTGAAGTGAGCGATCGGGTCGGCGGTGAGGTTGCCCGCCACGGTCATGTAGGTGTCCATCAGGTAGCTCCTCGCGGTGATCAGGGCCGGCATCCGCCGGTGGCCGTCACACTGCCGTGTCGACGGCCGACTCGGCATTGATCCGCGCGCTCTGTGGACAGAGCGCGCCCACCTGCCGACCGGTGGACAGCCGTGTGGCAGCGTTTCTCGCCATGAGCGACTCTCGGCAGGACTTCGCCGGTCGTGCGGCGATCATCACCGGGGCCACCCGCGGGATCGGATTCGGAATCGCCCAGGAGCTCGTGTCACGTGGGGCGCAGGTGTGCATCACGGCCCGCAAGCCCGACGAGCTCGAGCAGGCCGTCGCCGAGCTCGATCCCGCGGGATCCGGCCGCGTGATCGCCAGTCGGGGCAGCGCCGACGAAGGCGCCCACCAGGAAGCCACCGTCGAGGCGACGCTGGCGACGTTCGGGCGGATCGACTTCGTCGTCAACAACGCGGCGGTGAATCCGCACTTCGGCCCGCTGATGACGGCGGAGTCCGCAGCCGTTCGCAAGATCTTCGAGGTGAACGTGGTCGCAGCTCTGACCTGGACCCAACTGGCGTACCGCGCCTGGCTCGCGGACAACGGCGGTGCCGTGCTCAACATCGCATCGGTCGGAGGCGTCGTACCGGGACCGATGATCGGCGTCTACAACGCGAGCAAGGCAGCGTTGATCCACCTCACCAAGCAGCTCGCGCAGGAGCTCGGACCGACCATTCGGGTCAACGGGATCGCGCCGGCGGTCGTGAAGACCGACTTTGCAAGAGCCCTGTACGAGAAGGATGAGGCCGCGGTGGCCGCGAGATACCCGTTGCAACGGCTCGGCACGCCGAGGGACACTGCGACGCTCGCAGCCTTCTTGCTCTCCGATGATGCTGCGTGGATCACGGGACAGACCGTCGTCATCGACGGCGGGATCACATCGACGGGCGGAGTGTGATGGCGCAGCGAGTGGCCCTCGTGACGGGATCGACGTCGGGGATCGGCGAGGCCGTCGCACGTCGACTGGCGAGCGTCGGAACGAAGGTCGTCATCAACTCGACCAAGTCAGTCGACGCGGGCAACGCCCTCGTCGCCGAGCTGGGTGCCGACAACGCTCACTACGTGCAGGGCGACATCTCCGTCGCAGCCGACGCGACGCGCATGGTTGCGGCGGCGGTCGATCGATTCGGCCGGCTGGACGTCCTCGTCAACAACGCAGGTACGACGGTGCGGATCCCGCATGACGACTTCGCCGCCGCCTCGCCGGAGGTGTTCCGTCGGCTCTACGACGTCAATGTGATCGGCACCTGGCAGGTGACGGTTGCCGCCATGCCACACCTCGTCGACAGCGGCGCTGGCTGCATCGTGAACGTGACCTCACTCGCCGGCGTCCGACCGACCGGCTCGTCGATCCCCTACGCGGTCAGCAAGGCTGCGATGAATCATCTGACACTGCTGCTCGCGAATGTCTGCGGTCCAGGGGTCCGTGTGAACGCGGTTGCCCCCGGCCTGGTCGACACGCCCTGGACCGCAGACTGGAACGACCTGCACGAGGCGATCAAGTTCCTCGCCCCGATGGGTCGTGCCGCTGTTCCTGCGGACGTCGCCGACGTCGTTCAGACCCTTGTCGACTCGACCTATGTCACCGGTCAGGTCTGGGTCGTAGACGGCGGTCTCAGCCTGCGCTGATCACTGCCAGAACGAGTCATCGACCACGCCGTCGAGCGGAACGTCGTCGATGTCGATCGCCTTACCGTCGATGAGCTCGAAGGTGAGCGCGTGGCGTTCGGTGACGGACCTCTCATTGCGCGTCGCGGTGCCGGTGTAGAGCGCGATGCATCGGTGGTCGTTCGCGTAAACCTCGGTGAGGTCGGCGCGATAGCTGCCTTCGGTCAGCTCGGCGATCTGCCCGTACATGGCGAGAATCGCCTCCTGACCCTTGTGCTCACCGCTGAAGACGTTCTGGCCCGGCATGTGCTGGACGCAGTCCTTGGCGATCAGCTCCGTCAGAGTTGCGACGTCGCCGCTGTTGAAGGCGGCGAACCCCCGCCTGATCAGTGTGACGTTCGGGTGCTCTGCCATGTGTCCTCCTCGTCGGTAGCCGGACCCGCCCAGCGTTCTCCTTCCTCGGTCCCTTGGCCATGGCTAGTTGTGCTTATCCAGCGAGGAAATATCTGCCGGATGTGCCGATTCATGCTTGCTCCAGTTAGCAGCGGGTAAGACAGGGAAATCACAAACAAATACTGCGGCGAACCCGCATGGAGGAGATGACTGTGTCCGAAACAGGCCAGAGCCCAGGCCATGGGCTGATGGATCGGGTCAAAGGCACTGCGAAGCAGGTCGCCGGGACGCTCACCGGAAACGATGAGTTGCGCCAGGAGGGCGAGCTCCATCACGACGCCGCTGATGCCGCCAAGGAAGCTGCTGAGCTGAAGGCTCGCGCGGCCCGTGAGGCTGATGAGGCAGAGCTCACTGCCCGCGAGCGCGAGATCGAGATCGAGCGACGCGAACTCGCCGCAGAGGTGGCCGAGGACGCTCGGGAGGTTGCGGCTGAGCAGCAGCGCCGAGCGGCCGAACAGCAGATCGAGACGCGCACCGTTCAGCAGGAGCAAACCGTCGACGCCGTGGCCGCGAAGCAGCAGCAGGCAGCCGCGCAGGCTCAGCAGGCGGCGGCGCAGGAGCGGGCACGCGAGGAGCAGAAGGCGGCCGCTCTCGAGGCGGAGGCGCAGCGCGCCGAGCAGACCGCCGAGACACTCGACGACCTGAACGAGGAGACATCATGACGATCAGCAACACGGTGCGAGTGGTACCCCGCGCGGTCACCGCGACCTACCTTCGCGTGCTTCGCCTGCCCGTCACGGCGGCCCAGCGGATTACCGGGCAGCAGGACAACGAGCAGTGGGCGCCAGCCGTCACGTTCGAGTCGTTCGAGGCCGGCGTGGAGTCGGTCGTTGGCGCTCTGCTCAGTGACGAGGCCATGGTGCGCAGCGGCGAACTCCGTCGCGCCAAGGTCGCCAAGCTCCGCGAAGCCGCGGTGCTTCGGACCGAGGCGGAGCAGAAGCGCGACCGTGCCGAGGCGAGCTTCGAGGCCCGACGCGACGCGGCGGAGGAGCGGCGGGAAGCTGCCGCCAAGCAGGCCGAGAAGCGGAAGTCCGACCTCGAGCGCAAGGCCGCCGAGCGCAAGGCACAGGCGAAGCAGCAGGCCGAGGCCAAGAAGGCCGCGGCGCGCCAGGTGAAGGCCAAGCAGGACGAGGTGATCGAGCGCCAGGAGCGGGCTGCGAAGCTCGAGGCGCTGGAAGCCGAGTCCGAGGCCTTGGAGGCCGCGAAGGGCGCGACCGAAGCGGAAGCCAAGGTCGAGGTCATCGAGGACACCATCGAAGGCACCAAGGAAGCTCGCAAGACCGGCTGAGCTTTCCGCGAACAAGGGCAGGTACGTCGACTCGGCGTACCTGCCCTTTGCGGTGTCTAGAGGTCTCCGTCGACCGCCTTGTGCCCGAAGTGGACGAGTGGCGCGATGCGCGCGGCCATCTCGACGAACCCGTCACCGATCATCGCGCCCGCCCGGCCGCGCGCCGCCACGCCCGCGACGATGACCGCGAGCTTGAAGCAGGCGAAGCCGACGTACCACGGCAGCGCGGAGACGTCGCAGCCGGTCCGCGCCGCGTAGCGCTCGAGGAGGGCACGCCGCGTTGGAAAGCCAGGCAGGGTCGTGACCGACGGGAGGATCCCGGCGGAGAGCTCGGAGGTCGCGTCGGACGCGTCCTGCCAATAGATGAAGAACAGCCCGATGTCGGCCAGCGGGTCCCCGAGTGTCGAGAGCTCCCAGTCGAGCACCGCGGCGACCTTGCCGGGCGTGTCCGGGTCGAGCAACACGTTGTCCATCCGGTAGTCACCATGGACAACGGGGCCGGTCGGCGAGCTCGGCATCTGGTCCGCGAGCCGAGTGGCGAGGCGGTCAAGATCGTCACCGGCCGGATCGTCCGGCACCCGGGTGGCCGCCCATTGCTTGGTCCAGCGCGCGATCTGCCGCTCGAGATAACCGTTGGGGCGACCGTAGTCGCTCAGCCCGACAGCGGCCGGATCGACGCCGTGCAGATCCGCCAGCACGTCGATCAGCCCGTGGCTGATCGACAGCCGCTCGGCCTCGGTCGTGGCGTAGTTGTCGGGCAACGCGTCTCGCACGATGTGACCGACGACCCGGTCCATCACGTAGAACGGCGCGCCGAGGACGTCCTCGTCGGTACACAGCGCAAGGGTTCTCGGCACCGGGACGGGCGTCTCCCACAGCGCCGTCATGACGCGGTGCTCGCGGCCCATGTCGTGGGCGGTCGGCAGTCGGTTGGACAGCGGTGGCCGACGGAGCACCGCCTCGCCGGCCGCCGAGGTCACCAGAAAGGTCAGGTTGGACTTCCCACCAGAGATGAGGTCGAGCGCACAATCCTTCCACCCGTCATCGCCAAGCTCAGCGGCGAGATACGCGCCGACGGTGCCGGCTGGTGCAGCCTGTTCGGACAACGATCTCAGGTCGTCAGTCGGTGTGGTCACGCCTCATCCTCGCGCGTCGTCGGGTGGCGCCCCGTCGGCACCTCCGCTGGGGGCCGTCCTGTACCTGCCGGCACGGCCTTCAGCCGGGAGCACGACCTGCGTGCAGCGGCTCGTCGCGAGCAGCTCGCCCTCGGTCGTCTCCCCGCGGTACAGCTCGGCGGCACAGAACACCACCCGACGGGTTCGGCGCACGACCCAGCCGTGGCCGGACAGCGTGCCGACCTCCGCCGATCGCAAGAACTCCACACGCAGGTCGGCGGTGAGGAACGCCTGCTCACGGTCGAGCACGGTCCAGCACGACCCGCCCATCGCGGCGTCGAGCAGTGCGGTCACCAGCCCACCCTGGACCACCGGGCCTCCGGTGGTCGGAAAACAGTACTCAGGTGTCGCATCCCAGGCGATCGCGGTTGCCCCTGGCTCCCAGGACAGTCGGCGATAGCCGAGGGTGTGCCACAGGTGAGGCGGTCGGGCACGTTGGTGGTCCCACGCCTCGATGTCAGCGAACCGCTCGCCTGCACCGATCCTCGGTCGTTCGCTCATCGGCCGCAGTCTCTCGCATCGAATCGGCCGGCCAAGTTCGAAGGGTCAGGTCGCAGCGCCGTCGCCCAACGTGTAGACAGCGGTCGGGACGTCACGTCCCCGCAGCACGATCTCGCTGTCCTGCACCCAGGGGCCCGCCGATCCGTCGGCGCCGGTCACCACCTCCTGGGCTGCAGCAACCCGGCCGTCGACCGTCTTCGCGATCTCGGCGAGCCGCGCCGCTTCATTCACGGGATCACCGATGACGGTGTATTCAAGGCGGCTCGTCGCACCTATGTTGCCGGCGACTGTGAGTCCCGACGCCACTCCGATGCCGAAGTCCAGATCGGGCAGCTCCGCCGCCACTCGAGCTGACAGTGCGCGTGCCGCGCGCAAGGCGCGAGCGTCGGCGTCGTCCAAGGGGGCCGGCGCGCCGAAGATCGCCAGTGCCGCATCACCGACGAACTTGTTGATGAAGCCGCCGTGTGCCTCGACGACATCGACGACGATTCCGAAGAAACGGTTGAGCAGGTCGACCACATCGGTCGGCCGCATCTGGAGCGCGAGCTTTGTCGACCCGACGATGTCAATGAAGAGCACAGCGACGTGCCGCTGCTCGCCGCCGAGTTCGACGCCCTGTTCGAGCGCCTGCCTGGCAACGTCCACACCGACATGTCGGCCGAACAGATCGCGGAGCTCCTCACGCTCCCGCAACCCCGCAACCATCCGGTTGAAGCCAGCTTGCAGCAAGCCGACGTCGGTTCCGTCGTACACGGGCACAGAGACGTCGAGGTCGCCCTGTTCGATCCGGGCCAGGGCGCGCCGCACGGACACGATCGGGTCTGCCGTCGCCCGGGTCGCGAAGAACGTCGTGATGGCGCCGGCGACCAGGCAGTTGCCACCGAGCACCGCCATCGCGACCGCGAGCTCATGACGAGAGCCGACGCTGTCGTCCCAGATGCTCGCGAGCCCGAGGAGTACGACGCCGAGCACCGGCGCGCCGGTGCCGAGCAGCCAGGTGGCCATCGAGCGGACCGCAACCGACTGCGCGATGCGTTGCGGAAACGGCGAGGCTGACAGCGCGCGGCCAGCGGCTTCGCGCAGGAGCAGCTCAGCGAACCGATAGGTGACCGATCCCGTTATCAGACCGGAGATCGCGATCACCGTTCCGATCCGCAGACCCGCATCGACGCTACGAGCCATCGCTAGACCACCGAATATCACGGCGGCACCCGCCCACACCGCGCCGGTCGCGCGAGCGAGCGTTCGCGGACCGCGCAACACGGTCAGCTGCTCGTCCCGGGTCGGCGCCCGATCGGATGGCAGCCAGTTCGCAAGGCTCGACAACCGTTTGAAGCCGGAGATGACACCGAGCGTGATCGCCACCGCGAAGTAGACCGCCGCGACGATCAGGTCCTCAACGATGACCGCGTGGCGGTCCGGCAAAGTCGGCTCTGGGACAACCCAGACCGCCAGGACGAAGACAGCGATGGCTCCGAAGACATTCGCGAGGGTGATGCTGACGAGCAAGCTCACCGTTGCGCGGATCAGTACGCCTTTGCCCGACGTCCAGGGCCGCCGCATCCCGGACACCGGGGGCGTCGACGCCTCACCAACCGCCACAGGCAGGGATTCTCCCACCTGCAGCCAGACGCCTAGCGGGCAGGAAAACGTCGCGCATGGCGTAGGCGCGGGCGGGTACATACCCGATGCCCAGCCCGACAACTTTGGAGGCCGTCATGATGCTCGTCCTCGCGATCTTGCTTCTGCTCATCTTCGGTGGCCTGGGTTTCGTGGCTCACGTGCTGTGGTGGGGCCTGGTTCTCGCAGTGATCATCGGTGTCGCGCATGCGCTAACCGGCCGTCGCGCTTAGCAGCGCAACCGGGAGAACCGACAGCACGTCGCTCAGTGCCACCCGACCCGATGCCGTCGGCTTGTGGACCTGACCGGTCAACACATCGGTCAGGGCCGACGCCCCGAGCGGGGAGACATCGAGGTCGGTGCCTTTCCAAACGTCGCCAGTGGCGAACGCCCCCGGGCCGGCGATGGTGCCCGGAGCTTTCGTGATCACACCGACCGCGCCACCCGACCCGGCACCGCGTCGCAGGGCATACCCGGCGTCCGACCCAGGCCCCTCGATGACCAAGGGATCGACCTGCATCCGAGAAGGTTCCGTCAAGCCGCGCCGCCAACGTAAGGAGTTCCGCACCGTCAGCTGCTTGACTCTGCCGTTCTGCCAGTTGGTCACGAGGTCGGCCGAGGCGAGGTCAGGCAGCGCGCGGAGACCGGCGAAATGGGCCGCCACATCGACGTTGCCCCGGTTGTCCGGGTCGACGAGCGCCAACATCCACTGGTCGTCGCCCTGGTAGACATCTGGCACACCGGGCGAGATCGCCCGCAGCACGACGGCGGCCAACGATCGCGCGACGGCTGCCGGCGCGATCTCCTCGACGATGGCGGCGAGCAACGTGGTCCGCTGCCCATCCGCGAGAAACGTCTCGACGAAGTCGGTCATCGCACTCTCGTAGCCGGCATCGGGCGCAGTCCACGAGGTGTGACGCTTGGCTTCGCGCGACGCCTTCGTCATGTGGTCGACGAGGCGGGTGGTCAGGTTCGCGTCCTCCTGGCCGTCAAGCGGCCAGATTGCTAGCGCACTTTGGTAGAAGTAGCGACGATCGGCCGCGTCCGGCTGATCGCCGACGGCGTGCCGTTCGAGCCGGTCGACGACATCGCACCATCGTTCGCTGAACTCGGACAAGGCCGCGAGCCGGCATCGGGCATCACAGCTCCGCTTGCTGTCGTGTGTCGACAGCGCTGACAGGCCGTACGGCGATGTCCGCGCCCGGTCGGCCAGAAACGCGTCCATCGATTTGCGGTCAATCGTGCCGTCGGGCTCGCTTCCGACGTCGGCAAGCGCCAGCAGACCGCCCGGGGTGTAGATGGCGGTGTCCTCGACCCCTTTCGCCGTCGCCGGTGATGTGAGCTGCTGCCACCGCATCGCCAGCATCGCCTGCGGCGAGCCGGGAGGGAGCTCGTCCACGAGCGCGGCGAACAGGTCATCGAGTCGCTGGGCGGCTCGAGGTTGCAGTCTCGGCTTCGCCGCTGCGGCGGCAGCGGCCAACCATCGACGATCCTCGCTGGTCACGTCGTGACCCGGACGGCGATAGATCCGGTAGACCTC
>JAFAZI010000047.1 GCA_019239875.1 Frankiaceae bacterium | reverse complement strand
CTCCTAGAAGTGTTCCAACCAACCTAACCGAGTTACTACATAATACACGGATGGCGGATTGACGCCAGCCCTCGTGCGGGCTACGAAGCCCAAACTCGCTAGAGCGGCGACCAGCGGCTGGTGCGCAGCAACCGGCTGCGCCACTGGTCGCGGTAGTTGAGCGCCTCGTGCATGAACATGCCGGGTTGCTTCAACTCGGCTGGGGTGTCGCGAGTGAGCAGGTTGTGCAGGAGGTCATTGTCGAGCACCCGCTGCCAGAGCACCGCCTCCTTGCGGCGACCACCGCCGTACGCCGGTTGGAACACGAACTCGATGTCCAGCAGTCGGCCCTCCTGCGGTCGTGCCGCCATCGGCTCGTAGTAGCCCGTCTTCCAGAACCCGGTGTAGTCCGCCAGCGAGGCGTGTGGCCACCCGGTGTCCTCCATGTAGATCACCGGGTCGTGGTCCTGGGGCGCTGTCGGCACGGAGGCGAAGTCCGCCTCCTGCAAGGGTGACCACGGCACCGGGATCATGAGGCTGGCGGTGACGCCGTGCCGCAACGCATCGAGCTCGGTCTGCCAGTCGGCGAGATCGCCGGTCTGCAGTCGCCGGGCCAGCCGCTCCCAGGCTGCGCCGTCCCGAATCGCCGTCAGAGTGACGACGTTGTACGCCGGACCCGTGCCATGGACGTGGTGGCAGAACCACATCAGCCGCGCGTCGTCATCCGCCGCCAGCGTCGGCATCCAGCCGTCGCGAACGGCCGCCTCGAAATCCTCCTCGTGGCGACCCCGCACCTCATGGACCTCGTGGACATACAGCATCTGCTCAACCCTCCTGGATGATCCGCACGACAGCCTTGCGATCGACCTTGCTCATGTCTGTCAACGGCACCTCGTCGGCGAAGACAACGAGCTCTGGAGTCTTGTACTTGGCGATCCGCTCGGCGCACCAGGTCTGGAGTTCAGCAACGTCGACCGGCTCGCTGACGACCACGACCGCACCAACTCGTTCATTGAGCTCCGGGTCGGGTACGCCGGCGACCGCACAGTCCGTCACGAGAGGATGGGTGCGCAGTGCTGTCTCGACCTCGACCGGGCCGAACTTCTCACCGCCACGATTGATCGTGTCCGACAACCGTCCTTCGGGATAGAGGTAACCATCAGCGTCGAGGCGCACCAGGTCCCCGGTCCGGATCCAGCCGTCGACGACGTTCTGCCCCGACTGAACCAGCAGCTCGCCGGTCGTGCCGACCGGTAACTCGTCCTCGGTGCCAGGCGTCACGATGCGGATCTGGACGCCCGGCACCAGCTTGCCGACCGAGGTTCGGTGGACCGGGTGGACGGCGTCCTCAGGTGTCGACAGCGTGATGCCGCCGAGGGTCTCCGTCTGACCGAACGTGTTCACCAGTCCGACATTTGGCATAGCCGCGGTCAGGCGTTGGATCAGGTCGTCGGTCATCGGGCTCGCGCCGTAAGTGATCGTCTCGAGGCTGGACAGGTCAGTCGTTGCGCAATCCGGGTGATCGACGATTCGCGACAGCATCGTCGGAACGATGAAAAGCATCTGGACCCGATGTTCCTCGACCAGCCGAAGCCAGTCGCTAGCGTCGAATCGGGGCATCACGACGAGCGAGTGGCCGCCGATGATGGACACCATCGCGCCGAGCAACCCACCGACGTGATGGATCGGCAGACAGAGCATGCGGACCTGGGTGGCGGGCGCATCGGCGTACGGCGCAAGTCTGGCGGTGAGGGTCTGCCACGGCACCGGCACCGGTTTCGGCAGGCCCGTCGTGCCGCTCGTGAAGAGCAGAAGAGCGTCCTGGCCGGGAGCGGGCTCCGCTGCCGCATCGCCATTGAACGGTGCGATGATCTCGGCGCCGATGACGAGACGTTCGAGGTCCGCCACCCGATCCTGAAACTGCCGACCCGCGATCACCGCCGGCCCGACGCCGGTCAACTCGATGAGTGTGTTGATCTCGGCCCGAGTCAGCCGCGGATTCGTCGGCATCGCGGTCGCACCGAGCCGCAGCGCCGCGAACACGCTGACCAGGCTCACCCGGCTCGGTTCGTCGACGATCAGGACGCGGTCGCCGGCGGCCACTCCGGCGGCTCGTAGCCGCGCCGTCGCCGCCAGCACCGCGTCGCGGAACTCCCCGAAGGTCCACGTGCCATCCGGGTCGATCAGCGCGACGCGGCTAGGGGCGCGGAGGAGCAGGTCATCCGCAATCGCAGACAAATCGAGAGTCACTGACGAAACCTAGCCAAAAACTTAGAGTGCTGGGATGACTCGGCGCTTTGCCGGCCTGCTCACGGGGCTGCTCGTCTTCGGCTGGCTCGCGATGCCGGCCGCATCGGCAAACCGCGCCGGTCCTGTGGTCAAGGGCACGCCGCCGATCGGTGCTGAGTCCGCCGGTCAGACCACCGCCCAGTCGGGCACTACGACCTACCACTACGTTTACGACCGCTCGCTCGCGACTGCTAGCGGTGCCGCCGCCGAGTTCGTGGTGGCGGATCCGGCGGTCCCTGCGCCGGACCTGCACTCGCTGGCCGAGCTCTCGGTCGAATCTGCTGACGGGCGACAGATCGTTGAGGTCGGCTGGACCGTCGATCCCGGTCAGTTCGGTGACACGCTGCCGCACCTGTTCGTCTATCACTGGGTCGACGGCCAGCCGAGCTGTTACAACGCTTGCGGCTTTGTTCCATCGGGGCTGGATCCGGCACCCGGCGCGCCGCTGACTCCCGGCACCGTCCACACGTTCAAGGTCAACCATGCGGGTGGCAGGTGGCAGGTCATCAACAACGGCATCCGGGTCGGCTACTTCCCTGACACCTTGTGGAGCACGACTCCATTCACCTCAATCGGGCTGACCCAGTGGTTCGGTGAAGTCGCCGCCACCGCCTCGCCGCCCTGCGCGCAGATGGGCAACGGCCTGCTCGCCGCCGACCCGTCGGCGGCCGCGATCCGGCACCTGCGGCTGTTCAATGGTCCGACCGTCGACACCGCGCCGGTCCAGACTGACCCTAGCTATTACACCGGGAAGCGAACCGCGCCGAACGGCATGCGATTCGGTGGCCCGGGAGGCTGCGGCCCGCAGCCGCAGATGATCGAGTTCGAGTCTTCCCCTCCCGGCGATGCGACGGTCGGGGGCGCGCCGTACACGGTCGTTGCCAGCGGCGGCGGGTCGGGAAACCCTGTGGTCTTCAAGATCGCTGACAACGCCGAGTCCGTCTGCACCATCGCTGTGGACTCGGTGTCCTTCATCGGTCCGGGGCGCTGCGAGATCGATGCCAGTCAGGCCGGAAACCCGGCCTTCACCGACGCCGCACCCGCTCGCCAGATCGTCCACGTGCGCATCCCGCAGACGATCACCTTCCTGTCGGCGCCGCCGCACCGGCCACACGTCGGCGGTCACCGCTACAAGGTGGTGGTCAGCGGCGGGCAGTCAGGCAAGCCGGTGAAGCTGTCCGTCGGACACCGGGCTCGATCGGCCTGTGCGCTCCACCACACGCGGAGGATCGACTTCATCGACAAGGGAACCTGCACGATCCGTGCGAGCCAGGCCGGAAGCGCGACGTACGCGCCGGCCGACCGGGTGCGACAACGGTTCGTCGTTCACCGTCGCTGATCGCTCAGCGGGTCAGTTGACCGTGACTTTGGTCTTGTGGCTGGTGGGGTTCCAGGTGATGTGGCCGTGCTCGAAGTTGCTTCGCCGCAGTCCATGGGTGGTGCCGAACTCGTCGCTGGTGGGGTAACCGAGCCTGCCGGTGACTCCGCCGAGCTCGGACCAGCGCTTCCGGATGGCGCCATTGACCTCGAAGACCCCGACGCCGGCCCGGGCGTAGATGGCCGTGTTGTTCGACCCGAAGCGCGCGACGTGTCCGATGCCGTCGACAGCGTGATGGACATCGGAGATCGGGAAGCCGGCGAAGCTCGTCGGGCCACCGAGCAGCAGGTAGTGGCGTAGCACCCGCCCGCTCAAGGCGTGGGCGCCGGTGGCCGGTGACCAGAAGATGCGTCCGTGCTGGTACCGCCGGTAGCGGCCGATTCCGGCCGGCCTTTCCTTGCCAACCGGCCGGCCGAGTGATGACAGCCGGCCGCCGAGCAGGTGGTAGTAGTCGGCGATCGCGTCGTCACCGGACCCGCGAAAGTACTCGACCACCGGGCCATGGGACGCCCCGGTGCCGTCGGAAAAGTTGAAGTAGTAGGAAGCCGTTGGATGGTGTCGCGCGGTCGGTGCGTAGGTGATCAGCTGCCGGATCGTCTGTCCTGGTTGCAGCGTCGCCCCCTCGTTGAGCGGTTTGGGTGACGTGAAGTCACCGGTCGGCGGCGGCGCCTTTGAGAACGTCAGAGGGATGTTTCCCGTGTTGCGCAATCGGAAGAACTTGGTGACGGAGGCGCCGATCGTAACGGTGTGGAAGCGCAGCGGGTTGGGTGACACCGTCAGCTTTGCGTTGCCGGTGACGGAGGCCGCGGACAGCGACACCTCCGCGGGCGGGCCGGAATCAGCAGCGACCGTCAGCGTTCCGGCGTCGGATTCGGCCGCACCAGGCAGCGGGGAGTAGACGACCCGGATCGCGAGGGTCTCGCCCGCCTTGATTGTCGCTCCCGACAGATTCGCCGGAATTGCCAGAGGGTGTGACGGGTCGGTCTGCTCGAGCGCCGCAGTCGACACCGTCGCGTCCGCGGTTCCGGTGTTCTCGATGTCCACATTGAACGACTCGGTCGCGCCGGTCGCCACCGTCCCGTAGTCGAGGCTCGTCGGCTGGCTCCGGAGGCCGGTCTGGGTGCCGTACCCCGAGACGTCGAGATGGTCGACGCGACTCTCGCCTGAGCTGTCGGTCGTCACCGCAAGGTCGCCGTCGGCGGCCCCGGGTGAGATCGGCGAGAACGTGACGGTCGCGGTGAGCTGCTCGCCTGGACTGAGCGCGACAGGGAGGTCAAGCGGTTCGACGGTGAACGGGCCGGTCGAGCTCAGGCCGGTGATCGTCGTGTCACGCAGTGCGGTGATGGTCACGGTCTGCCCGTCGGACGTAGTGCCGACCGGGACATCGCCGAACGGCGTCGCCAGCGCCGCCACCGCGGGCGAGCTGCTCTCGCCGAAGGACAGGACGTGCCCGTTGTACGTGCCGAAGTACACCCGGTTGCCGTCGGTCGCCGGCGTGGTGAACTTCTCGTCTGTGAACTCGACCGCCGAGTCATCGGCGGACGAGTAGAGCTGCTGGAGCCGTCCGTCCTCGGGGACAGCGCTGTAGGCGCGGAGGTCTCCGCCCTGGCCGTACGGCGTTTCGGTGTAGACCACCCAGACGACGGCGGAGCCTGCGCCGACGGCGCTGCTCGTCACGACCGGCGACCCGGACGTGTAGCCGAAGGTTCCGTCACTCGTTGCGACCGGCGTCAAGGCTGGCGAGCCGACCGAGTTGGTGCTCAGGTGAAATGCTCGCAGCGGTCCCTGGTTCTCGACGTCGTACACGTAGCCACCGTCGGAACCGGTGTTGCCGGGTCCGCCCCAGTACGCGGGATGGCCCCACACGCCTTTGAACGGCCCGGACATGTCGACCGGACCATCAGAACCACCAGGTCCCTGCCCCTGCCCGCCGAGGTTGTCGCGGTCCAGCAACCAGACCCGGCCGTCCTTGCCGACCTGGACCAGAAGTCGCTTCCCGCCGACCAGCTTGGGTATCGCCAGCGGCCCGCCGGAGCCGATGTCGAGGTCGCCATTGTCCAGCGATGCATTGTTCGTGGGGCTGAAGAAGTCGCGGGCGGTGATCTTCCCGTGGCTGTCGACCCCCAGCCTGATCACCGACTCGCTCAGGTCGCCCGGCGGCAGTTTTCCCGGGCCAGGACCGGGGGCGGTCCCGTTCCCGTTACCAGTCGCGACGAAGATCCGACCTTGCCCATCGGACACCAGCCCACCGCCGGATTGCCAGATGCCCGCCCAGCCGTTGTCGGTACCGGCCGCTGTCGTCCACAACGAGGTGATCGTGTGCGTCGTGGTGCTGATGCCTGCGACGTACCCGTCGAACGGCCCGGCGTCGCAGTAGCTCGCGAACCCTGCGTAGATGTTGCCATCGAGCAGCAGGAGCCCTGGACGTTGGGCGACCGTCTTCGGATTGAAGGCGTTGAGCGCGTCGTTGTCCGGATAGCCGCCGATCGCGACCGGCCAGTGCCTGCGCTCGTGGCCATCAGTGACCTTCAGGGCATGAAGGCGCCAGTTGGGATGGTCGGAGTCGGGTTCGCCGGTAACGGTGACGCCGTTGGTCTTCGCCATCACGTAGACCGACTTCGTCGCCGGGTCGTACACGGGGGTCGAGGTGATCCCGATCCGCGTGTTGATGTTTCCGCAGTTCACGGCTGACACCGGCCACGGGTCGCCGAGATCGTCGGTCCATCGGACCGCTCCCGTGTCGGGATCGAGGGCGTAGACCTTGTCGGTCTCCGTTGCGACGATGAGGGTGGCCGGCGTGCTGCCGGTGGCGTCGATGATCAGTGGCTGTGCGTAGATCTGGCCCTCAAGGGCCACGTCGAAGCGTTCACCGAAGTCGGACTCGGTCGGCGCGAGACCCGAGAGTCCGGGTTCGTGCGGGTCCCACCCGGTCCGCAGGTTGTTCACAGAGATGGTGGTCTCAGCGGCGTGCGCCAACGGTTGGAGGCCGGTGAGTGCCGCAGCCGCCACCATGGCGAGGCCGAACGCCACTCGGCGCCTCACGAACCTGCTCGGGCTGCGCACTTGGCTCTCGCTTCCACCGCCCCGGATGACTGCTCGTCACGGTAGTAGAGGAGCGAGCGAGCCGCGCCGCGCGGCTCCGATGTCAGTCCATCGGCTCAAGTACGCGCGACATCTGGTCCGGCCGTGGCCACATCTGCCTGATCACCGCGGCGGGCTCCGGTGGCAGCAGAGTGCCCGCCAATCCACGCCTCTCGATCGATTCGATCAGTTCCGGACTCGGGTCGATCAGCGCCATCACCGCGCCGCGGGCATCGGCCAGCCGACGGATGGCGACGAGAAGTCCGAGCGCGCGAGCGGAGACCTCCCGGACGGCGCGGCCGTCGAGGAGGAATTCGTCGATGCGCGGATCGAGCGCGAGCCGTCGCAATCGGTGTCCGGTGGTCTCGTCGTGGTCGAGGGTGAAGTCGGCTGGCAACGACGCCCGAGTTCGCCGATTGGTAGGCCGCACCGTCTTGTGAATGCCCATGCCTCAAGGGTGCTCCCGGATGGTGTCCGGGAGGTGTCCGCTCGGCCGCCACCGGGCGAAGAGCCACGGAACACGGTCGGCGGGTCAGCTCACGGCGAGCACTGGGACGACGTATTCGGGTTGCTGGGGATTGAGGCGCAGTTGTCGGTGGCGACGGTGCCGTTGTAGCCGCCGAGGATCGACGCTCCGCTTCCGGCCGCGGTGTTGAGTACTCCGCCGGTAATCGACGCTTCGATGCCGGAGGCGATGTTGTTGTCACCGCCGATCACGGTCGACCACCGTCCGCTGGCCTCGTTGTCGGTCCCGCCGCTGACAGAGGCATATTCGCCGCTGGCGGAGTTTCCGAAGCCTCCGCTTGCCGAGGCGTAGATCCCGCTGATCAGATTGCCGTAGCCAGCGACGATCCCGCCGTAGCTGGAGTAGCCGTTGTCGTCGCCGACGACCAAGTTGTGTGAACCGGTCCGGTCGAGCGCATCGGGATTGTTGTTGTAACCCAAGATCAAGTTGCCTAGTCCGTTCACGACCGTCTCGTCACCCGTGCCGTTCACCACCTGTACGTTCTCGCCGGAGATCGTGAGCAACGGCATGCCGTGGTGCTGCGTGCGGCTCACGCCCGTCAAGGTGGATTCGAGGGTCTTCACGCGCTTGGTGAGCGACTTGACCTGATGCTGAAGCTTTGCCACTCGAGGAGCATCGGCAACGGTGAGCCGTTTGGTGTGCTTGGGGCACGAGCCACGGTGCGCGTACGTGACGGTCGAATGCTTGCCCGCACACAGCGTCACGCCAGCGGATGCCTTGCTCGAGGCGGCGGCAACGGACGCAGTGATCGCGACTGCGGCTCCGAGTACGGCGGCGCTCGCTACCCCAAGCCCGATGACGCGGCCGGTCCGATTCGGCTTCATGAGTGGTGACCCTTTCGCTTCAGTCGCCCGGAGTCCCCGGGACCGCCTGTATACCCGTTGTCCTACTCTTGCCCTCGCACCGGCGGCGAAGGGAACTGATGTCGATGTCCATCGAACCGAACCCGAACGGCGTGAGGTCTGCGACGGTGCAGCCCACGCCGAGTCAGGTGGTCCGCAGCTTCCTCGAAGCCCTCGCGGCGAATGACACGGAGACGGCCGTCGATCTGGTGGCGTCGGACATCGTGTACGAGAACGTTGGTCTGCCGACCATCCGGGGCCGGGAGCGGTTCGCGAAAGGTGCGCGCCAGTTCGCGGCTCGCGGGATCGGATTCGACGTGCGGATCCATCGGATCGCGGAGGAAGGCAGCACGGTGCTGACCGAGCGCACCGATGCCCTGTTCTTCCGCGGGTACCGCTCGCAGTTCTGGGTGTGCGGCACGTTTGAGATCACGGACGGACAGATCAGCCTGTGGCGGGACTACTTCGACTTCTGGGCAATCGCGCGATCGTCGTTGCGTGGCCTGATCGGTGTGGCTGTGCCTTCGGTGCGAGCGCGTTTCGACGACCGGGTGTAACCGCTATGCCGCGCTGGTAGCCGTCACAGCAACATCGCGAACACTGCCCTGCGGCTCGCCGGCACGCAGAAACCGGCCGGCCGCGAACTCGGACCCGTAACCCGGCGCGAACTCGCCGTTGCGGAACACGACCTTGCCGCCGACGACGGTGGCCGCGACGGCATCGTCGTTGCGGTTGACCATCCGGCTCATCCCGCCGAACTCCGGCATCGTGGCCTCGGCGTACCTGGTCGTCTCGACCTCGCTGAGACCAGCGGGGTCGATGACGGCGATGTCGGCCCGGTCGCCGACGCGCAGATGTCCCGCGTCGAGGCCGTAGAAGTCGCCGATCTCGCCGGTGAGCTTGTGGACCGCGTGCTCCTTCCTGATGAAGGACTCGCGAGCTTCATGCATCCGCGTCAGCAACCGGATGGCGTAGTTGTAGAAGGCCATGTTGCGCAGATGGGCGCCGGCGTCGGAGAAGCCGATCGTCACGCCGGGCTGCGTGACGAGGTAGTTCAGCTTGTCCGGGCGGGCGTTGGCGATCGACGTCCGCCAGCGCAACTTGGTGCCGTGCTCCACCACCAGGTCGAGGAAAGCGTCGACCACGTGGATGCCGCGCTCGCGCGCGACCTGTCCGATGGTCTTGCCGACCAGCGCCTGGTCGGGACACCCCATGATCTCGGCGTCGTCGAAGTCGCGGTGCCAGACCCGTGACGTGAACCTCTTCTCGAAGTCGGCGCGGAACCAGCGCCGGTAGGCCTCGTCGGACAGCAGTGCGTTGCGCTCCACCTCGTTCTTGAGATGCAGCGCGGCGCGGCCAGAGCCGAACTCCTCGAACACGACGAGATCGATCCCGTCGGCGTACACCTCGAATTTGGTCGGCAAGTGCTGCCATCGGAACGCGCCCTTGAGCCGGCCGTTGGTGAGCTTGGCGAGCTTGCCGAAAACCTTGTGGAGGTGCTTGTCCGACTTCGGGTCGGCCGCGGCAAGCAACGAGACTTTGAGCGGCTTGCGGCCGATTCCGGTCGACGCGCCGAGGAAGAAGATGATGTCGTACTTGGTGTTGAGGTTCGGAATGCCCTGCAGCACGCGGTTGCGGCGGCGCAAGGTGCGGTTGAGCCGTCGGAACTCGCTCCACTTGGCATAGCTGCTCGGCAGCTGGCGGGACCGGTAACGGTCGCCGTCGACCTTGTCCCAAGGATTCGTCATCGTCGACAGCCCGACATAGCCGGCGTCAAGGGCGTCGTCCAGCGCCCGCTCCATCTCGGCCAGCTCGCCCTTGGTCGGCTCGAGGTCAGGGTCGGTGGACCGGCCGAGGCCCATAATCGCCGCGCGGATGTCGGAATGGCCAAGCATGCTGGCGATGTTCGGGCCGAGCGGCAGCGACTCGATCGCGGCGATGTACTCCTCGGGGTTGGTCCACCTCTTCTTCTCAGTGAGCGCGTCGAGCACCTGCGCGCGCGGAAGTGCCTCGACCCGGCTGAACAGGTCAGCCGCATCCAGTGGACTGACGTGGACCGTCGACAGCGAGCAGCTTCCGATCATGACCGTGGTCACGCCGTGCCGGACCGACTCGTTGATGCCCGGGGCCACGAGCACTTCGGCGTCGTAATGGGTGTGTACGTCGATGAAGCCAGGCATCACCCACTTGCCACCGGCCTCGATGATCTCCGTGTCGGCACTTGCCTCGAGTGCCTCTCCGATCTCGACGACGCGACCGCCGGCGACACCGATGTCCCTCACTCGACCGGGAGCGCCAGTCCCGTCGAACCACAAGCCGCCTCTAATGAGCACGTCGTAAGCCATCGGTCGAGGGTATCGAGTTGGCGCACTCAGTCGATCAGGCCGCGGCGGCGGGCGATAGCGACCGCTTCAGTTCGGCTCGACGCGTCGAGCTTCGCGAGCACGTTCGAGATGTGAACGCTCACGGTCTTGGCGCTGATGAACAGCTGGTTGCCGATCTCCCGGTTGCTTCGCCCAGTTGCCACGAGGGACAGCACGTCGCGCTCGCGTCGGGTCAGCGTCGCTTCCGGATCCGCGCCACCCCGAGGCCCGGCGACCGGCGTACCGGTGATCGCCCGCAGCTCCTCGAGGAGGGGCTTCGCACCAAGCCGCTCGGCAACCTCGTAGGCCTGCCCGGCTTCGGCCTCGGCCGAGGCGGTGTCCCCGGCTGCTAGCAGCACGGCCGCCAGTCTTGCTCGGGACCGCGCGGTCTCGTGCACATGGCCGAAGGCCGCCATCGACGCGACCGACTGTCGCCAGACTTCGACGAGGGAGGCGAGCGGCGGTGAGTCGATCCCAGCTTGCCAGCGCAACCGGGCGTTCTCGGCGACGACGCGATCTGCCCACGCAGTGAGCTCCGGTCCGGTGTGGACACCCGCGACGACGATGTCGACGCATCCCGCGGCCAACTGGTCCGCTCGCGCGACGAGGTCGGCTCGCTCGGCGTAGGTTGCCACCCCTGCCTGAGTCGCAAGGTGGCCCAGCAGCAGTGCGGCGAGCCGCACCCGGGCCTGGAAGCCTGGCCGCCGCCACAACGTCGAGACGTGTTCGGCGATGTCGTCGTGAAGCTGCTGCATCGCCGTGTATTTCCCGACCTGGCCGAGCAGCTCGATCGCGGCGGCGCCACTCGTGATCGCCACCAGCCCGTCCAGCGACCACCAGTCGCGGATCTGCTGGAGGTTGTCGAGGTCCTCGACGTTGCCCCGGCCGGCGGCGATCTCGAGGCGGATCGCCGCGAAGAACGCCTCGGCGAGCTCCGGCGGGTTCTGGCCGTCCTCCACCATCGAGGCGGCGAGGTCCCACTCGCCGTTCACGTGCGCCGCTATCGCGCCGAAGATCGCCGAGTCGAGACCGTACGGCGCCCACTGCCGGCCGAGCGCAGCCGCGCGTTCGTTGCACTCGCGGAAGAGCTTGATCGCCGAGGACAGTCGTCCCTGGCCGTACTGGAGGATGCCGAGGTTGTACAGGCCGCGCAGCTCAGCGAGCGGCGCAGCCGCCGCCCGCGCCTCGGCGATCGCGGCGGAGATCGCCGCCTCGGCGCGCAGCGGGTCGCCCGAGCGTTCGTCGAGCTTCGCGAGCAGGATCTGCACATCGGTCGCGACGCCCGCGAGCTTGAGATCGCGAGCGATCTGCAACGCCTCGCTCGCCCACTTTGCGGCATCGCTGTCGCGAGCGCGGTCCGCGTTCGCCCGGGCGTGCACGTAGAGGACCTGGGCCTGCAGCTTGCTCGGCGGGTCGTCGGCGAGCAACCTGACCGCTTCGGTGGTGAGGGCGAGAACGTCGAGGTTGTTGTCGATGCCGAGGGCGGTCGTCACGAGTGCGTAGATGAGATTGGCCCGGTCGATCGAAGGTGCGCCGTCAGGTAGTGCCTCGAGCTGCGCGTGCGCCAGGGATACGGCCCGGAAGAGGTGCCCCGCCGCAGCGGCGGCGCTGCTGGCGCGGATCACCAGACTGACCTGGCCGATCGGCTCCCCGTCGGTGTCCTGCGCTTCGAGCCCCGCCTCGACGCTCGGGTCGGCGAGCAGCTCGAGCGCGAGCTCGTAGTGGCGCAGCGCTTCCTCTGGACCGCCCACCGCCATCGCCTCGTCGCCTGCATCGACGCTGGCGCGGGTTGCCGTCACGAGGTCGTGGGAGGCGCGGGCGTGGCGCGACAGCTCTGCGGCGGAGCCCTCGACTTCATGCTTGGCAATCGCATGCGCATACGCAGCGTGGAGGCGGACTCGCTCGCCCGGCAGCAGATCCTGGTAGATCGCCTCGCCGAGGAGTGCGTGCCGGAAGGCGTAGCCATCGGCGCCGATCGGGATCAGGATGTTGGCCTCGACGGCTGCCCGGATCGCTTCCTCGAGCGAGGTCGGATCGAGGTCGGTGCCGGATGCGAGCAGTGCGTGTGACACCCGGCGGCCCGCCACGGAAGCGGCACGGACCACCCGCCGGCCGTTGTCGGAGAGCTGCTCGAGTCGGACTAGCAGCAGATCCGAGAGGTCGGCCGGCAGCAGCCCGCCGCTCACCTCCGCGGCCGCGACGAGCTCTTCGATGAAGAAGGGGTTGCCTTCGGCGCGGGCGACGATCTGGCGGAGGTCGTTGCTGGGCAGCTCGGCGGGGTGCAGGGCATGTACCAGCTGCCGGGCGTCGTCATCCGGGAGCGGCCCGAGCTGAAGCCGCGTCACCGACGGCAGGCGGACCCATTCGGCGAGAGCGGCGCGAAGCGGGTGTTGTCGGTGGAGGTCGTCACTCCGGTAGGTCGCGAGGATGGCGATCGGGGAGGAGTACTGCCGGGTGAAGAGGAAGCGGAGCAGATCGCGAGTGGACTGGTCGGCCCAGTGGACGTCCTCGATGACGAACAGCAACGAGCGGCCGTCACTCAGCCGAGGCAACGCGCCATGCACTGCCTCGTACAGCGCCGCGCGCTGGGTCGGTTCGGGCGCAGTCGCGGAGTCCGACATCAGCCGGTGTGCCGGCAGCAGTCCCGCGATCGGCGGGAACTCGGCGACGAGCGACGCGATCGTCGCCGGGTCCTCACTGTCGAGACGGCCGAGCGCCTCGCTGAAGGGGAGGTACGGCGGGGACCCATCACCGAAGTCCAGGCAGTGCCCGATCAGCACCTGCCACCCGTCGTCGAGCACCTGCGCCGTCAGCTCCCGGACCAGGCGGCTCTTGCCGGCACCCGCGTCGCCGCCCAGCAGAACCGCGCCGTGCGCGGCCCCGCCTACGCCGACCGTGTCGGCGAGTGACTTCAGCTCGTCGACCCGGCCGACCAGCGGCGTCGCAGGAGTGTCGGTCGGCACCCATCCATCATCCCGGGTGCGGGCGACGGTTCCTACTGAGATTTCTCGGCCCTCCGCGTTGCCGGTCAGTGGGATGTCGCGTGGTGGGGTGCACCTGCCGGCCGGACGATGGGACCGTCGAGCTCGTAGCGGCTCGCGCCACGAACCGGGTCACGGTGGGTCTTGACGGCGTCGATCAGGCCCTGCACCCAGCGAACTCGGCCACCGCGCTGCGCCCGCGGCATCCGGGTCATGTCGCTGATGAGGCGCTCCCGCCGGTAGGCCATCTCGGCCTGGGCGAAGTCTGTGTGCGTGTTTCCCAGCATCTTCATCGCTCTCCTTGGTAGATCCGGTCCTCGATGGGATCCACATTGCTCGCTTGAGGAGGGCCGGCACATCAGGAGGAATCCCTATCTTCGGGCGCGGGTTCGCCGTCCAGGTGCTCAGTTCGGATCTAAGGACCCCTTAGAGACTTAGGTTGGACTCAGAATCTGCGGAGGGGGTCGGAGAGCCCGAGGCTCCAGACCGCGAGGCCGTGCAGGTGCCGGCGAATGGCCAGGCGGGCGCGCTTGGCGTATGACCGAGAGTCTGCCCACCACAACGTCGAGCCGTCAGGAAGGTGGCCGACCCATTCACCGACCGAGGCGTCGAAGTGGGACCTGCCGCCCGTCCGGGTGACGAGCCGGCGTGCCTTGGCATCGCTGACCGCGACGTTCTCGTGGGGACGCCACGCGTAGCCGTAACCGGCCTGCCCAAGATCGAGTCGCGCGGCCGGCACCCCAGCCTTCTCCATGGCTTCGAGCCCGCGCTTCTGCCAGGCGATGTCGCCGACCGGACCCGGGTGGTTCTCCCACGAGCCGTGCTCGTCGTACGCCATGAGGATGACCCGATCGACGTGGGCCGCGATCCCCTTCAAGTCGTATCCCCGGTTGTGGTACTCCGCGGCGGTCACCGAGTTGCTGATGCAGATCGACAACGTGGCGGCTGGCGGGAGCTTTCGACGGATCGCAGCGAGAAAGCGAACCAGGCCCTTCTGGTCCCGCTTGCGGAGGGCCTCGAGGTCGACCGAGGCGCCGTCCCAACCCTGGCGCTTCACGGAGTGGGCGACCGCGTCGGAGACGGCTGCGATGTCGGCCGGAGTAGTGAGCATCTTGTGGGCGCGGCGCTCCGCGAAGTCTGATCTGGCGAAGTTGCCGATCAAGAACTCGGCGCGGAGCTGCTGGTGATGCGCGACCGAGAGCGCCTTGCGGGCCAGCCGGTCCGGGGCGCCGACCTGTTTGCCGTTGGCGGCGATGTTGACCCCATCGACACCGACAGTGGTCAGTGCCGGCGCGCTCGCCCGGATCCGTGAGAGCGGGTCGCCTTCTGAGTGGAAGCCGGTAACCGCAAGAGCCGGTTCGTGGCTCGCGGTCGGCCGAGCGTCGGCCGTCGGGCTCAGGGCACCGGCCGCGAGTGCACCGGCCGCGATGACCGAACCGACGGCCGTCAGCCGGGTGAATGCTTTGGCGCCGTACATTGCCCGCAAGTCTGGCCTGGAATGCTGCAGAGCGCAGTGGGTTCAGTCGTCTGGCAACGCCTACGATTCAGGCGTGACCTTGCCGAGGTCGGCCCTGCTCGACCAGATCCGCGACGCGGTGATCGGCGACGACACGATGATGGACGGGCCCTACGGCCCGCGGCGTGTGACCTATGCCGACTACACCGCGAGTGGTCGCGCCCTGACGTTCATCGAGGACTTCATCCGGGATGCTGTCCTGCCGACCTACGCGAACACACATACGGAATCCAGCGGCACCGGCCGGCAGACGACCAGACTGCGCGAGGACGCGCGTCGCGTCATCCGGGATGCGGTCGGGGGAGACGACGACACGCTCGTCATCTTCACGGGTTCCGGCGCGACGGCCGCGATCGACAAGCTGGTGCGGATCCTCGGACTGCGCATCCCGTCGCAGCTCGAGGATGCTTATTCACTGGCGGCGGGGATTCCCGCTGCGCACCGGCCGGTTGTCTTCGTCGGGCCCTTCGAGCACCACTCGAACGAGCTGCCCTGGCGCGAGACGATCGCAGACGTCGTCGAGATTCCCGCCGATCACGACGGTCACATCGATCTCACTGTGCTCGAGGCGCAACTGATCGCCTACGCCGCTCGGCCATTGCTGATCGGGTCGTTCTCGGCTGCGTCCAACGTCACAGGAATCGTCAGCGACACGGCGGGCATCGCGCGAGTACTCCATGCGCACGGCGCGCTGTCGTTCTGGGACTTCGCCGCCGCTGCGCCATACGTCGACATCGCCATGTGTCCGGCGGAGGACGGTGCGCATCTCGACGCCGTCTTCCTCTCACCGCACAAGCTGATCGGTGGTCCTGGCACCCCCGGCGTGCTGGCGGTACGACGAGAGCTCGTTACGAACCGGGTTCCGAGCGTGCCGGGCGGCGGCACCGTCGCCTACGTGAATCCGCTCGAGCACGTGTATCTCGACGATCCGGTTGCCCGCGAGGAGGGTGGTACGCCGGACATCATCGGCGCAATCCGCGCGGGCCTGGTCTTCCAGCTCAAGGAGGCAGTCGGCGTCCCGCTGATCAAGGCCGTGGAGGACGCCTTGTTGCGACGTGCCGTGCTCGCCTGGGCGGATGAACCCGCTATCGAGATTCTCGGCAACCTCGATGCGGATCGGCTGTCGATACTCTCCTTCGTCATCCGCCGGCCAGGTGGCAACTACCTGCACCACAACTTCGTCGTGGCGCTGCTGAACGACCTGTTCGGCATCCAGTCCCGTGGCGGCTGCTCGTGCGCAGGGCCGTATGGCCACCGCCTGCTCGGGATCGACATCGAGCACTCGCAGGCGTTCCAGCATGAGATAACGCTCGGCTGCGAAGGCATCAAACCCGGATGGGTCCGGGTGAACTTCACCTACTTCATCGACGAGGCTGTCGCGGACTACATCATCGAGGCGGTGCGTTTCGTCGCCCGGTACGGCGACCGCTTTCTCACGGACTACCGGTTCGACCCGCCGACAGGTCTGTGGCGGCATCGGGATGCGAGCGCGGTCGCCGCGCCGCTCGGTCTCGACGACGTGCGCTATGACGGGCCGTCGGCTTCGATGAGCTACCCCCGCCATCGCGCGACCGGCGAAGCCGCGATCCTTCATCAGCACCTCGACGACGCGAGACGGCTTGCCGCTGCGCGAAGCGCGCCGACCGGTCTCGACACCGCCACCGGATTGCGTGCCGACGTGGAGGCGCTTCGCTGGTTCGACCTGCCGGCGATCTGTCTCAGTTGACTGACGGTCAGGCGATCAGATCTCGGAGGGGTCGCCGAGGGCAGCGGTGAACGCCTCTATCGCTTCGGGTGACTCCCAGTGCACGGTCAGACCCGACTCGACGAACGCGGCGATGCCCTCCCAGCCGTCATAGATCTGGCCTTCGCGGTCCCCGGACGCCCACCACGAGCCATCTGGTTGTTGTGTGATCCACACATCCGGCACATGATCACGGTACCGCTGCTGATTTGTCGGATTCCGTGTCAACTCAGCGAGCCACGGGGACGTTGAGATCGCAGGTCGACCACGAAGGGTGTCCGCGAAAATGAGCCAGTCTGCGATTGACCGCGTCTTGCGACGCGCGCTTCCGCTCACAGCAGTCTCCGCAGTCGTCGTCGCTGCCATGCTCCCAAGCAGCGTCGCCTCGGCCAAGCCGGCCGCGAAGCACACCTGCTTCGGGCATGCCGCGACGATCGTCGGAAGTCCCAAGGACGACGACTTGAAGGGCACCAAGCACGCAGACGTCATCGTCGGGCTCGGCGGGAACGACAAGATCGTCGGCCGCGGTGGCAACGATCTGATCTGCAGCGGTGCGGGCCAAGACGAGGTCGAGGGTGGTCACGGCAGTGACCGAGTCGACGGCGGAGCCGACGCAGACTTCATCGACAGCGGTACCGGCGCGGACCACATCTTCGGTCGCGGTGGCCAGGACAACATCGACTCCAAGCGCGGTAACGACACGGTGTCCGGTGGCAGCGGCCGGGACAGCCTCTCGGGCGGCAGCGGCGATGACCACCTCAGCGGCGACAACGGCGACGACTACTCGGTGTCTGGTGGCGTCGGTAATGACACGCTCGACGGCGGCGACGGCAACGACCGCCTGTCTGGCGGTAATGGCACCGACACGATCACCGGTGACCTCGGCAACGACTCCCTCGACGGCGGCTCAGGCATCGACTCCCTCGATGGCGGCGATGGCGGCGACAACCTTCGCGGTGACGACGGCAAGGACAACTTGATCGGCGGCATCGGTGGCGATGAGATCTTCGGTGGTCCCGGGGTGGACACGATCAACGCCGGGGACGGCAACGACGACATCACGGGCAACGACGCGTGCAGTTGCCACCGCAAGACGAACCAGCGGGCGGATGACGTGATCGACGGCGGGTCGGGCTCGGACACCATCAACCTGTGGCACGCCTCGCCGAGGTTCAACGAACCGGTCGGCGACGGCATCCACGTCGACCTCGCGGCCGGCATCGCATCAGGGGATGGCGACCAGCAGGTGTCGAACGTCGAGAACGTGTCGATCGACAGCGCCCGCAACGACAACGTGTTGAAGGGGAACGACGCCGACAACACGTTCTACTCCTCGGGCGGGCAGGACGGCACGACCGAAGAGGACGGGCTCGGCGGCAATGACACGTTCGTCTCCGGCAGTGGGTACGAGGTCGTCGACGGTGGCGACGGCAGCGACACGCTCGATTACACGCGGACCTACCGCAGTGGCGTCTACGTCGACTTGCGCGTCGGCGTCGCGCACGCCGCACAGGACGACTCCTTCAGCAACATCGAGAACGTCACGGGCAGCGACGGCCCCGACATCGTGATCGGCGACGACGGGCCGAACGTCCTTCGTGGTTTGAGCGGCAAGGACTTCATCCGCGGTGAGGGTGGCGACGACACGATCCGCGGCGGCTACAGCACGGACACGGTCTCCGGTGGCGCCGGCGACGACCTGATCGACGGTCAGGACCCCGCCGACGACCCTCGCTTCCCTGACACGGCACCAGACACCGTCAGCTTCGAGGACGCACCGGGTGGCGTCATCGTCGACCTCGCCGCAGGTACGGCCACCGGGTGGGGCAACGACACGATCATCAACACCAAGGACGTGTCCGGGTCGTTGTTCAACGACACGATCGTCGGCGACGACCAGAACAACACGCTCAAGGGTGCCGCAGGGGACGACACGATCAATGCGGGAGCCGGCAACGACACCCTGAAGGGCGGCTCCGGAAACGACACGATGGACGGCCAGGCCGATCTGGACGAGCTCAACTACAAGAGCGCGCCCGACCCCGTAACCGTCGATCTCAACGCCGGGACCGCGACGGGCCAGGGCAACGACACGATCGCCAACACGGAGAACATCCGAGGCACGATCTTCGATGACACCCTGACGGGCGACGCGGTCCCGAACGCGATCTGGGGCGGCCAGGGTGACGACACCATCAACGGTGGCGGCGGCGCTGACGTCCTCCTCGACGTCTCCGGCAACGACACCTTCAACGGTGGGCCTGGCAGCGACCTCATCGACAGCGGCAAGGGCGACGATGTCGTCAACGGAGATGCCGGCGACGACAGCATGTTGGATGGCCCGGGCGCGGACTCATATGACGGCGGTGCCGACCAGGACAAGATCACGTTCGGCAACTCGAGCGTCGGCATCGATGCGAACCTCACGACGGGCGTGGTCTCGGACATCGATCAGGAGACCGTTGCCAACATCGAGAACGTCGTCGGTACGTCGTTCGCGGACCACCTCACCGGCAATGCCTCGAACAATGTGCTGAACGGGCAGTCGGGCCTCGACCTGATCGACGGCATGGGAGGCAACGACACGCTCATCGGTGGCCGCGATCGCGACATCCTCGACGGCGGCGACGGTGTCGACACGCTGGACTACAGCAAAGCCTTCGGCGCGCTGTCCGTCGACCTGCGGTCCGGCTTCGCCCACGGCGACGGCGGTGACCGTTTGGTCAACGACGAGAACATCGTGGGTTCGTCGGGCGGCGACATCCTCCGTGGGGACGACGGACCGAACACGATCCTCGGCGGGTCGGGCGACGACACGATCGAGGGGAACGGCGGGAACGACACCCTCGATGGCCAGGCCGACCTGGACATCGTCGACGGCGGTGACGGAACGGACACGTGCTCCGGCGAGCACCTCATCGGGTGCGAGCTCTGATCCGGGCTGTCAGCCGAAGGTGAAGGCATAAGCCTTCACCCCGGGTGGGACGTGAAGGGTGAGCAGACCGCGCCGGGTCTGTTGCCCGGACGCGATCGTGTACAGCTTTGGAACGCCGGTGACGTGTTGCGTGGCGAGCTGACTTCCGCCGAGGTCGGCCGTGACATCGCCCTGTCCTGACAGCACGAGAAAGATGTTCTTCGCTCTGACGTTGATGCGTAGCGCTGCATTCTTTCCGGCGACGATGTCCTGTGGTTCTACGGTCCACTGTCCCGAGTAGGTCAGGTGGTCCGACGGAAGCGGCGACGCAAAGGAGTAGGTCGCCGATGCATCTCGCACGATGCGGGTGCCGTCGTACCGGTCCAGACGTTCGTAGCCGAGGTAGCTCTCGGGCGTGGTCTGCTCGGTCGGGGTGCGGTTCGGCACCGCGGTAGTCGGTGGCAGGTCCGCGGGACGCCCAGGTAGCAGCGCCCGGATCGCGGCCTCGGTGTAGCCGTAGTCGCTTTCACCGATCGAGCCGTAGCGCACGTTGCCGCTCGGATCGATCAGGTATTCCGCTGGCCATGAGTTGTTGCCCCACGCGTTCCACGTCGCGTACCCGTTGTCCATCGCAACGGGATATTTGATGCCGAGACGGGACACGGCAGACCGGACGTTGCCCGGTACGTGCTCGAAATCGAACTCGGGGGTGTGTACGCCGACAACCACGAGACCCGCGGAGCGGTAGCGCTCGTACCACGCCTCGACATGCGGCAAGCTGCGCAAGCAGTTGATGCACGAGTAGGTCCAGAAGTCGACGAGCACCACCTTGCCGCGCAGCTCGGCCAGCGATAGGGGCGCGCCGCTGGTCGTGTTGAACCACTGCGAAATCCCGGCGAAGTCCGGCGCCTTTCCGTAGTCGGTCAGCGCGGTGGCTGAGATGGTCGGGACCTGGTCGGCCGTCGGATCGGCGTGCGCCGGCGCTTGGTGTCCCACGCCTGACTGGATGTGCTTGGCCTGGTCCGACTCGTTCGGGTTCTGGATCTTCGCGAGATCGTCGCCGAGCGAGGTTCCGGCGCGGGTGACGTGCTTCTCGAGCGAGTCGGTCACCGAGGGGAACGACTTCTGCAACGAGGTTCCGGCGCCGAACGCGATTGCCACTGCGGTGATGAGAAGCAGGACGCCACCGACGCGACGAACCTCCGGGCCGCGATTGCGGAGCCAGGTCGTGGTCGAGCTCAACCGCTCGGTCAGCAGCACGAGCCCGAACATCGGCAGCGCGATGCCGAGCGAGTACGCGACGGTCAACCAGAGGGCGTCCCATCCGAACGACTTCGTGTTGCCCACGGCGGACAACGCCGACAGGATCGGGCCGCCGCACGGGACGTACAGCAGGCCGAGCGTCGCGCCCAACAGGAACCCGCTGCGGGTCGCATCCGGTGAGCGTTTGAGGCCAAGCTTGGCAAACGGACGTTCGATGAGGGCGCCGAGTTGCGGAACGATGAAGCCCACGGCCAGGACGATCAGGGCACCGATCCCGATGTCCCGCCGAAGCGTCAACGGCAGATGCAGCGCGCTCAACACCCGGAGACTGAACAACGTGGTGAAGCCGAAGGCGATCGCCAGGCCGATCGCGATGGCGAGAGCGCGGCGTCGCCCACCGGTGGAGATGCCTGAGGCGATCACGGCTGGCAGGACCGGAAGGATGCACGGCGAGATGATCGTCAGCAGGCCGGCAAGAAATCCCACCAGTAGCAGCAACGGGCTTGTCATTCCTGCCTTCTCGGGCGGGTGTCGGTAGTCGGCCTAACGCGGTGTAGTCCCTCGAGTCTCACGCAGCGTTACGTGACCGTCATGGACAGTTCGCACGGATGCGGCTAGCTGGATCAAGCCCCCGGGATTGATACCGTCTCGCGGTGACCGACCGGGCAGCACGCGCCGTGCGTTTCCTCGAGTTGCACGCTGGGCCGACGCCACTGCTGATCCCCAACCCCTGGGACGCCGGATCGGCTCGTGTCCTCGCCTCGATCGGGTTCCAGGCTCTCGCGACGACCAGCAGCGGGTTCGCGGCAACCTTGGGCAAGCTCGACGGCTCGATCACGCGAGAGCAGGCCCTCGACCATGCCGAAGCCATCGCTGCGGCAACCGACCTTCCGGTGTCTGCCGATCTCGAGAATTGCTTCGCGCACGATCCAGCGGGGGTGGCGGAGACGGTCGCGCTCGCTCGCGGAACCGGTCTGGCGGGATGCTCGATCGAGGACTTCACAGGAACCGATGACGATCCCATCTATCCGTTGGAGCAAGCCGCCGAGCGGGTGGCCGCCGCAGCTGAGGCGGCTCATGGTGGGGAGATTCGCCTGGTCCTCACCGCCCGCTCGGAGAACTATCTGCACGGCCGGGTCGACCTCGCGGACACCATTGCCCGACTCGAAGCCTTCCAGGCCGCCGGCGCGGATGTGCTGTACGCGCCCGGTCTTTCGAAGCCCGACGAGATTCGATCCGTGGTCAGTTCGGTCGACCTTCCCGTTAACGTTCTCGCGCTCCCCAGTGGCCCGGATGTCGCGGCGCTCGCCGCACTCGGTGTTCGGCGGATCTCTGTCGGCGGTGCGTTCGCCTACGCCGCGATCGCCGGTCTGGTTGAAGCCGGCCGAGAGTTCCTCGACCACGGGACCCTGAAGTTCTGGGACCGCTCGGCAGTCGGTGGCGCCGCAGCACGTGCCGCTTTCACGCGCTGATCTCGCCCGCCGCCCGGTTTGTCGGGAGCGCGCGAGGACTGCCAGAGTGCGGCCATGACCTCTTCTGAGCCGGCGGTCCACTGCGGCGCGCGGTCCCGACCGTACGCCGAGCTGCATCTTCGAGCTGCACAGGTGGCCGCCGGGCTGCGCGACCTGGGTGTGGTGCCCGGCGATCGGATCGCCATCGTCCTTCGCAACGACTTCGCGTTCCTCGAGGCGAGTGCAGCCGCTGCCATCGCCGGCGCGGCGCCGGTGCCGGTCAACTGGCACTGGAAGGACCATGAGCTCGCACACCTGCTGACGGACAGCGGCAGCAAGGTCGTCTTCGCCCACACCGACTTCGTCGCAGGCATCGAGGCGGTGCTCCCCGAGGGGGTGACGATCGTGGAGGTCGCCATCGCGCCGGACCTGCTTGAGGCGTACCGCCTTCCGCAGTCGGCCGCTCAGCCGACCGGCCGGCATCCCGAGTACGAGAGCTGGCTCGCGTCGTACCAGCCGTTGCTCGAGGCGCCGAGTTCCGCCGCGATGTCCGTGATCTACACCTCCGGGACGACCGGCAGACCGAAGGGCATCATCCGCGACTCGGTGAGCACCGAGGACCGGATCGCCGGCCTCGGAGTCGTGCTGAACCGGCTCGGGATGAAGCCGAACAGCCGCACGATGGTGCCCGCGCCGATGTACCACACGGCGCCGAACGTCCATGCCCTGATCGCGGTGGCGCTGGGGATGGATCTGGTGGTGCTGCCACGGTTCGAACCGGAGGAGTTCTTGAGGATCATCGACGAGCACAAGGTCGACCACATCCAGATGGTCCCGACGATGTTCGTCCGTCTGCTCCAGCTGCCCGAGGCAGGGCGGTCGAAGTATGACCTGTCGTCGCTCGACACCGTGGTGCACGCCGCCGCGCCGTGCCCGGTCGACGTCAAGCGGCAGATGATCGATTGGTTCGGCCCGGTGATCACCGAGTACTACGGCGGGTCGGAGACCGGGCCGGTCGTGTGGTGCGACAGCGAGGAGTGGCTTGCGCACCCGGGCACGGTGGGCCATCCATGTGATGGCTCGACGATCAAGATCGTCGACGACGACGGCAACGAGGTGCCGGTCGGTGAGGTGGGCACGGTCTATGCGAAGCCTGGCGACAGCTGGCCGAACTTCACGTATCTGGGCGACGACGAGAAGCGCCGCAACATGGAGCTCGACGGGTTCTTGACCGTCGGCGACGTCGGTCGCGTCGATTCCGACGGTTACCTGTACCTCACCGACCGCAAGAACGACATGGTCATCTCGGGCGGCGTCAACATCTACCCCGCTGAGATCGAGAACGTTCTCTATGAGCTCGAGGGGGTGCGTGACGTCGCGGTCTTCGGCATCCCGGACCCGGACTTCGGTGAGGCGCTCGCCGCGCACATCGACGCCGATCCCGCAGCGGGCCTCACCGAAGCGACGGTGCGAGATTTTGTGAAGCAGCGGATGGCGGGTTACAAGGTCCCGAAGGTGGTCGTCTTCGACGACAACCTGCCGCGTGAGGAATCCGGCAAGCTCTTCAAACGCAAGATCAAGGACACCTACTGGGACGGCGATGTGCGGATCGGCTGAGTCTCAGCCGACGGACGGTCCGGTGACGCGGTCGACGAAGTCGTTGATCAGCTCCGCGACGCGGGGAGCGGCCTCGAGCTGAGGGCAGTGGCCGAAGCCCGCGAGCGTGACGAGCTCCGTGTGGGGGATCACCTCGAGCACTCGCTCCGAGCCGCGGTGCAGCGTCAGGCGGTCATGGTCGCCCCACAGGAGGAGCACGGGCACGTCGACCGGCGACACCTCGTGGCCTTGCCCGAGCTCAGTGAGCAGTGACGGCGCGGTCGACAGCATCCGGTACAGGTCGCCGCGCGTCCGGAACTGGCCGGCGTAAGCCCGCACCGCTTCGTGGTCGGCTCGCCGAGGATTTCCACATGACGCCCGCCGGAATGCCATCGTCATGACGCTGCGCACCACCGGCATCGGCAGCCGCCCGCGCTGCAACATCGGCAGCACAGCGTCGCTGTGCTGCGCCCACCGTAAAGCGCGGGAGTGGCCGAAGCCCGCGGGAGAGATCGGAACTACGCCGGCAATCGGCAGTGCGCGATCAGCGCCGGCGCGCAGCGCGGCGATACCACCGAGGGAGTTGCCGATGACGACAGCGGCCTGGCCGGCCGAGTCGGCCGCCGACCGGACGGTCTCGGCGACGAACCGGTCGAGCTGCGGGAGAACCAGACCAGGTTGGAGGGCGGACGCGCGACCGAACCCGGGAAGGTCGACGGCGATGACCCGGCGATCGGCGGCCCGGAGCGCACGCATCAACGGTCGCCACGTGTCCGCCTGGTCGGAGTACCCGTGCAGGCACACGAGTGGCGGTCCTGATCCGGCGACCTCGAGGACTCGGGTGCGGACGTCGCCGAAGGAGCGGTAGCTCTCGTTGACCGGGCGGTGTCGCGAGATGGTCGTGGTCCCGGTCACAGCTGCCTCCTCCGCCGCGGCATACACATCAGCGGGCCGGTATGTATGCCGTTAAACTCCCACGATGCCTATGCCCGATCGGGACGTCCTCACTCGGCGTGTCCCGGTCGGATCGCCGTAACGGGGGACGCTGCGGCGCCGTACCGAGGTCGAGGAGCACGTGCAGTGAGCGGTAAGACCTACGTCGTCGGCGTCGGCATGACGAAGTTCGAGAAGCCGGGCAGCCGCGAATGGGACTACCCGGACATGGCGCGGGAGGCCGGCACCAAGGCACTGGAGGATGCGGGAATCTCCTACGACGAGGTGGAGCAGGCGTACGTCGGATACGTGTACGGCGAGTCCACCTCTGGCCAGCGCGCGGTCTACGAGCTCGGCCTCACCGGCATCCCCGTCATCAACGTCAACAACAACTGCTCGACCGGTTCAACGGCGCTGTTCCTCGCGAACCAAGCGGTTCGCAGTGGCGTTGTCGACTGCGCGCTCGCACTCGGCTTCGAGAAGATGAAGGCAGGGTCGCTCACGACCACGTACGACGATCGCGAGCAGCCGATGACCAAACATGTCGTCGCGCTGAGCGAGATGCGAGAACTGACCTTCCCGCTTGCGCCCTGGATGTTCGGCGCAGCGGGCGTCGAACACATGGAGAAGTACGGGTCGACGCCGGAGCAGTTCGCAAAGATCGGCCAGAAGAATCACAGGCATTCGGTCAACAACCCGTACGCGCAGTTCCAGGACGAGTACACGCTGGAGGAGATCCAGGCGTCGAAGATGATCTACGAACCGCTGGGGCTGACCCGCCTGCAGTGCTCGCCGACGTCGGACGGCTCGGGTGCGGCGATCATTGTGAGCGAGCGGTTCGTCGAGCACCACGATCTTGGTGAGCAGGCCATCGAGATCGTCGGGCAGGCAATGGTCACGGACATGACGAGCACGTTCGAGAACAACAGCGCGGCGGCCGTCGTGGGCGTGGAGATGACACGTGAGGCTGCCCGCAAGGTCTACGAGCAGGCGGGTATCACCCCCGACGAGATCGACGTGATCGAGCTGCACGACTGCTTCTCCGCCAACGAGCTGCTCACCTACGAAGCTCTTGGCCTGTGTCCCGGCGGCGACGGCGGCAAGCTGGTGGACGCGGGTGACACGACGTACGGCGGTCGGTGGGTCGTCAATCCGTCGGGGGGTCTGATCTCGAAGGGGCATCCGCTGGGCGCCACGGGTCTAGCCCAGTGCTCCGAGCTCACCTGGCAGCTGCGAGGTGAAGCGGACAAGCGTCAGGTGGACGGCGCGAAGATCGCACTCCAACACAACATCGGCCTTGGCGGCGCAGTCGTCGTGACCGCCTACCAGCCCGCGAATCGCTGACGGTCTCGGCGATGAGCGAGGACGACATCTCGTTCAACCCGGCCGGGGTCGGTGTCTGGCAGGAACCGAGCACCTTCGAGGTGACCGCCGAACGAATCGCGGAGTATGCCGCGGCCACGAACGATCCGATCGCAGCGCACCGATCGGGGGAGCTCGCCCCGCCGGCCTTCGCGATCGTCCCGGTTTTCGGAGCGATGGGTAGCGCGGCCTTCTCCATCGCACCGGTCGACCTGTTGCCGCGGTTGCTCCACGGCGAGCAGGACTTCCACTTCCACCGGCCGATCCGTCCTGGCGACGTCCTCACGACGCGATGCAAGGCGACCGGGTACGAGGGCAAGCCGACCGGTACTCGCGGCACGATCCAGATCGAGTGCCATGACCGGCACGGTCAGCTCGTCAACGAGCAGTACGTCACCTTCTTCTTCCGTGGCTACGACGCCGGCCCGAAGGTCGGCGAGCTCGGGCCGGAGCACAGCTTCGACTCATCAGCCGAGGCGACCGCGCCGGTGGCGACGGTGGTTCAGCACGTCGACCACGATCAGACGTATCGCTACGGACCAGCCGCCGGGGATCCCGTGCCGATCCATCTCGATGAGGACTTTGCGACGGCCGCCGGGCTCCCCGGGATCATCGCGCATGGCATGTGCACCCTGGCGTTCACCTCGTGGGCCGCGGTGACCGAGCTGGCCGGCGGCGATTCTCGCCGGCTCCGGCGACTCGCGGTGCGGTTCTCGAAGCCGGTGCTACCCGGACAGGACATCGAGACGTCGTTCTGGCGGACCGCGCGCGGCGGCGGCACGACGACCTACGCGTACGAGACTGCGGTCGGACCAGATCTGGTCATCCGCGACGGCCTGGCGACGATCGCCGACTGATCCATCACCGAGGAGACGAGGAAGCATTGATCGGGTGGTCTGACACCGAGCTCGCCATTCAGGAAGCGATTCGGGAGTTCGCCGACAAGGAGATCCGGCCGCACGCGGATGCGCTCGAAGACGGTGAGATGCTGCCGTACCCGATCATCCGCAAGCTGTTCTCGACCTTCGGTGTCGACGCGATGGCGCTCGACAACTTCAAGCAGACGATGGAGAAGGAGCGTGCCGCGGCAGCGGGTGACGCACCGGTCGAGAAGCCGAAGTCACTGACGGCGGGAGCCAACAACGAGGCGATGACCCTCATCCTGTCGATGGAGCTGTGCAAGGTGAACATGGGCCTCACCTCGGCCATGGGGGTCAGCGTCGGACTGTCGGCGGGGACGATCATGTCGCGTGGCACGATCGAGCAGAAGGAGCGGTGGGTGCCCGACCTGCTGACTTTCGACAAGGTCGGCGCCTGGGCGATCACCGAGCCCAACTCCGGTTCCGATGCGTTCGGTGGCATGACGACGACGGTCCGCCGGCAGGGCGACGGCTACGTCCTGAACGGCGAGAAGACCTTCATCACCAACGGTCCGTACGCCGACACCACTGTCGTCTACGCGAAGCTCGACGACGGGAGCGGGGTCGACAAGCGGAAGCGTCCGGTCCTGACCTTCGTTCTCGACGCGGGCATGCCGGGGTTCACGCAGTCAAAGCCGTTAAAGAAGATGGGCATCCACGCGTCACCTACGGGTCAGCTGTTCTTCTCCGATGTCTATCTCGAGCCGGATCGGCTGCTCGGCGACCCGTCAGGTGCGGCGGCGCAAGACGGCCGCGAGAGCGCGCGAGCGAACTTCGTCACCGAGCGCGTCGGCATCGCCGCGATGTCCCTCGGCGTGATCGAGGAGTGTCTGCGGCTCTGCGTCGACTATGCCAAGAAGCGAGAGCTCTGGGGTCAGCGAATCGGTGACTTCCAGCTGATCCAGCTGAAGCTCGCGAACATGGAGGTCGCCCGGCTCAATGTGGAAGGCATGGTGTTCCGGGCCCTCGAGCTGCGTCGGGCTGGGAAGTCCCCGACCCTCGCGGAGGCGTCGGCGATGAAGTACTACGCGTCGCAGGCGGCCACCGAGGTCGCCATGGAAGCCGTGCAGCTGTTCGGCGGCAACGGCTACATGTCGGAGTACCGCGTGGAGCAGCTCGCACGCGACGCGAAGTCATTGATGATCTACGCCGGCAGCAACGAGGTCCAGATCACGCACATCGCGAAGGATCTGCTCGCCTGACCGCGGGCGCCGACGTCAGGGTGGCGGCGGCGGTTGTCTGCCGGGGTGCACCCGGGCGGCGTAGCGATTGATCTCGCCGTACGTGTCACGGGCTCCGCCGTGGCGGACGACGAGGTGCTCGTGCTTCGTCTTCGGTATCGGGACGAACCAGCGTCGTGCGCCGACACGGGTCGCCGCAACTTGTCCGATGACGTGGCGATGCCGAACCACTGTGACGGTGACGCTGGCAAGCTGTCCGGTCTGCGCCCACGGCAGGAAGGTGCAGGTCTTGCAGATCAAGCTGTGATCGCCCTTGCCGCCCTTGTCATCCGCGTAGAACTTCACGTACTTCGACCGGTGCTTCGGCATCCGCGGGTAGTGGATCGGATCGAACCAGAAAGTCGCGCCGCGTCTCGTCCATTTCTGATAGCTGATCCGGATGCCGCTCCACGGCCGGACGGTGAACGGCTTCGACGCCAGGCGGTACGTGCGAACCGTGCCGCCGCGATGGATGTGGCCACGCACGACGAAGCGGTAGCGCCCGTTCGGCGTCTGCCCGCCGGCGACGTCGGCGCGCGGGTAGCTGTCGAAGACCTCGAAGTTCGCGGTCCACGTCCATTCCTGCTGACCTGAGTAGTGCTTCAGCGCTTCGGATGTCGCGGCCGGTCTGCGGTCGAGCACGGTCTGGATCTGCCCGCTCTGATCGGCGTACCGCACCCACTTCCCGTTCACCCGCCGCTTGACCCGGACGACCGGGTTGTCGGTCCAGTTGTCGCCGCCCCGCCAGGTCAGGGTCGCGGTGTCGAACCGCTTGCGCTTGTGTGGCTGCTTGAGAATCGCGGCCGGTCCGGCGCTGTCCGGGATCTGCGCGCTCCAGCTCCGGTAGTAGGCGGCGGAGATGGCGCCGAGGGTGTTGGCCTCGTTGACCTGCCGCTGCTCGTCGGCCGCGGCGATCGAGTCCGTCGGCTGGGTCGGCACTGGGGTCCCGCACAACAGGTTCGCCGCCATGCCGAGCAGGTTGGTCACCATGTAGTCGGCAGTGTGCGGCCCATATGCAGTGAGCGCTTTGCGGTAGGAGTCGCGCGCTTCGTACTCGCGGTAGGACACCGTGTAACCGTTGTAGTCGCCCGTGTGCCCGAGCCCTACGGTCAGTGCGTAACCCGGGCAGGACGCGAACTCGCCGGCGCCGAGCTCGGTGTGCGTGAAGTTCCCCTTGATCGCAGTGATGTCGGCCGGTTCCGTGTTGGCTTGATCGGCGTAGGACGAGTCATTCCATCCGGCGGCGTCATTGTTGATCTCCGCCTCCATGTGGTCGAACGCGGCCTTGGAGACCGTGAGCCGCCGCACGCCGAGGCGGTCGCCAGGGTCCGGGCACGAGTACGACGAGGCGTCGACCGCATAGCAAGCTCTGACCGGCGCCGCAGGCACGCCATTGTCGTAGCCGACCGGCCACCCCTCGTTCACGTCCGCCTGGTTGGCGTAGTCGAAGCCGAAGAACTGGTTGCCGACGTGGTCGTCGGTGCGCGACTCCAGGTCCTTGATCAGGTCGCTCTGCGGCTCGCACGCGCATGAGGCGAGGAGGCTCGAGCCGATCCGTACCGCCTGCAGCTTCAGCCGCAAGTTCTCTTCGAGCGCGACCGCCGAAGGCGCGTCATAGTTGTCCGGGATCGGCAGGCCGAGCGCCTTGAGCCGGCCGAAGAAGTCGGGTGAGAACGGCAGGGTGAGCCCGATCGCGCTCCCGACCCGTTCGCAGTCGGGGATGCCGAGGACGGGTGCGCCGAGGTCGCCACCGAGTGTCTCGTCACTCCGGCAGTTGCTCACCGAGGGATAGGGATGCGACAGCGGCCCGGCGTACCAGCGCGTGAGCATGGTCACCGTCGGGTTGTCGTCGTACGGCGCCTGGACGTCGATGCCGTTGTCGGCGCCACCGATCGCCTGCCAGGCGTTGATGGCCTGCTGGGCGAGCAGGTGCGCGCCTCGTTCCGCCTGCGCGTACCCCATGTGGCCGTAGATCGCGTCGACCGGGTCGCTGCCGTCGTGCAGCGTCGGCACCTGTCCCTTCGGATAGGCGCCCTCGTACGGACCCTCAGCCGAGCCGACCGATCCCTGGCTGAAGACGACAGGCGCATCGGTCGCCTGCGACAGGTACCGGTAGAACGGCGCGATCCAGTCCTGGCTGATCAGGTCGTACTCGTCGAGAGACTCGCCGTGTTCGGCGTAGTTGACCCAGGTCGCGAGCGGCTCCGGGGAGCTCGGGTTCGACATGTCGTCGAAGCGCATCACGACCAGGCCGTGGTCGTTGTCCTGCAACGGGTAGCCGACCGGTGATCCGTCCTCTTGGACGCCGGAGCCCGCGATGTTGCCCTGAAAACCTGGAAACTGCACGGTGGTCGCGCCGACCCGCGCCGGCCGGAGTGCGGCGGTTGCGCGCTCGATCGCAGTGGCGATCTGATGCGCCTGGTACTCGAACATCCGCAGATCCATCGCGTCCTGGAACAGCCAGACGCCGACCGCCGGCGAGGAGTAGTACGGCGAGTTGTGATCGTGCGAGGCCGACAACAGGATGTGGTCGTAGGTCACCGGACTGTGCGCGGCGGCGAGGATCTGCCCGGCCCGCCGGATGAGCATGTCCTGCGCGAGGTAGTTGTCGTCGCGCACGAGCGCGACCGGAGGGTTGCCCTTGCCGTCCTGAACCACGATCGCGCTGATCGACAGGCGGGATGCGACGCCGTACGACGATCGCTTGGCGGTCGACGAGACCTGCGGGTCCCACTCGCCCTGGATGTCGGACTCGCCGACGTTGCTCGCGTACTGTCCGGCGGACGCCCCGACATGCCATGTGGCGTCGACGAGTGCCGCTCCTGCGCGCAGGCCGGTCCACCCGGGTGTCGCCGCTGCTCGCGGCAGGGTGGCGGTGACGCTTCCCGCGAGGACCGCAATCGCCACCAGGGCAGTGAGCTGTCGTCGCATGAACCGTCCAACGAGTGAGGGTGTAGGAGGTTTCGCCCAATAGAAGGCGAATCCTTTCTCGAGCCGGCTCGTTACACGGGGTGAGCTCCGAGCCAAAGGATCGTGTTGTGAACCATCGCTTGAGCGTCGCCGTCGCTGCCGCTGGCGTTTTGTCGGCCGCCGTGATCCCGGCTGCCGCCAGCAGTACGGCGGCGGCAACGCCTCGCACCGCCGGCTCGGCGGCAGCGCCACGCACCAGCGACGTCCTCCCGCGTGTGCATGGCAAGGCCGTCTACCTGGTCGGGGGCGCCAAACGATCGATCAATCCCCCCAAGGGGATGCTCGCCGCCAAGGACTTCTACCTCGGTGGCTACGGCCTCGGTGACTACAAGGTGGGCAACGAGATCCAGGTTCCCGGGACCTCCGGCCGTTATGCCACCGGAATCCTCGGTGACGGCGCGCACAGCCACGCGATGATGGTGAGTGACGGTCGCCGTACGATCGCCTTCGGTCAGATCGAGACTCAGGGCTACTTCGCGTCGTACAAGCAGGGCCCGTTCGGCATCGAAGAGATCCGGCACGACGCTGCCGCGAAGATCGCGAAGCTCGCTGCTCGTCACAAGCACTCGGCGCCGGCGCCGACCGCCGCACAGATCCTCGTCGACTCGGACCACTCGCACGGCGGTCCGGACACGGTCGGCGTGTGGGGCGGCGTGCCGACGTCGTATCTGCGCCTGGTCCACGACCACACGGTGAGCGCGCTGGTCGCGGCCTGGCGTCATATGCATCGCGCCACACTCACGTACGGCGTCGCCCACGCGGGGGTCGAGAGCGAGCACAAGCGTTATCCGGCAAGCGGCGGCGGTGGTCCCCTGCTGACGAACCAGTTCTCGAACGATCCGAAGAACCAGGTGGTCGACGACCAGATCCGTGTGCTGCAGGCGCGCACCGTCAAGGGCAACCGGTTGCTCGGCACGTATGTGAACTTCTCGTCGCACCCGACCGTTCTGGGTAGCGACAACACCAAGGTCACGGGCGACTACGTCGGTCGCCTCAACCGAAAGCTCGCGAAGCGGTACGGCGGGTTCGGATTCGATCAGGTCGGCACCCTCGGCCGGACCCAGCCGGCCCGGACCGGATGCTCCAAGCCCAACCGAAAGGGCTCGCGGGAGTACCTGTGTGAGCTTGACGAGTATGCGGCTCGAGTGATGGCGAAGGTCCGCTATGCGGTGCATCACGCGAGGCCGGTGCGAGGCCCGGCGATCGTAGGGATGTCGAGCTACCTCCTGCTCGACCCGGCCACCTCACCCACGCTCCTCACTCTGCTGTACGGCGGCACTGTCATCGGCGCGCCGGCGGCGCGGGCGATCGGCTTTCCGTGGTTCACCGGCGCACTGCTCGGGACCACGTCGTACTCCGGCCGGATCGGCCGCCTCCTGATCAGCGGCGGTCCGGGGGAGATGTACCCGCAGATCGTCGCGAAGGTCAGGCACTCCGTGCGGGGGATGCAGGGATATCTCAACATCGGCACCGCGGGTGACTTCCTCGGTTACATCGTCGCGCCGCTGTCGGCGTACCCCGAACCGGTGCGGCGCTCGGTGCTCAGTGGCGACCCGCCGCCGAACGGCGATCCGGCGTGTGGCGCTGGCGACGTCTCGGTCGGCTGCCCCGACCCGGTCGGCAACGACAACTACTTCTTCAACGTGTCGCACACGTTCGGCCTTCGGCTGACATGTTCACTGCTGCGCGGTGCGGCCGATCAGCTCGGCAAAGTCGCGACGACCTACACGAGCGCCTACGGGCCATGCGAGTCGTTCACGACCGACGCGCTGCTTCCCCCCGGCGAGGACACGACCTTCCCGCCGCAGCCCGATGAGTCGGCGGTCTACCCGCACCTGTGACTAGGCGGGATCGAGCAGCTTCGCGTCGGTCGTCATCCAGTCGAGGACCTTCTCGGCGGTCCACTCGGGCGTCTCGAGCATCGGGACGTGCCCGATGTCCGTCGCGATCTCCAGCCGCCATTCCGGAAATGCGCGAGCGCACGCTTTGGCGACCTTGATCGACACCAGCCGGTCCCGGTCACCGTGGATCAGCAGCACCGGCGCGGTGACCGCCCGGAACCGGCGTCGCAGCGCCTGTGGCCGGCTCATCAGGCGCAGCAGTGATCGGCCCGCGATCATGATGTCAGCGGGGGTGAAGTCGCCGGGCTTCCGCGAGTTGATCGAGGCGATGCCGGCCTCGATGACCTCGTTCGGGATCCGGTTGACGTCGACCGTGCAGAACTTCAGGGTCTCGCGAACCTGCTCCGCGACGCTCTGCTGGCCACGCCGCCGGGCCATCGCTGCCTCGCCCAGCTTCGGAATCGCCACCACGGCGAACTGCATCGCCGTGCGTCGGTCGACCGACGTGAGCAACGGGCCGGGGACGGCCGGATCGACCAGGATCGCGCCCTCGACGAGGTCCGGTGCCGCCGCCGATTCGAGCAGGGTGATCAGGCCGCCCATCGAGTTGCCCATCAGCACAACCGGCTCGCCGACGACCTCACGGATGAATCGGTCGAGCAGTCGACGGTTGGCACGGACGGTTGTGGACCGGTCGACCCGCGGGGTCTCGCCGTGACCGGCCAGGTCGACGGCGATCATCCGGCATCGCTGGGTCAGCAACGGCGCGACCGCGAGCCAGTTCCACGCCGCGCCTGACAGGCCATGCACGGCGAGGATCAACGGGCCGTCGGAGGGTCCGCCGAAGTCGAGGTAATGCGTTGGACCGTCCAGATCGACGATCTTGGACTCAGCGGCGTAGGTAGTGCTGGGCATACGACCACGATGCCTCATGCTGCGGCTCGCCACACCATCGCCGGTACGGATTGAGGCTTTTGCACGGGTTCTCGCGCCCGAACCGTCGACCGTCTTTTGTTGTTCATCTTTCGCTCATCTGCCGTTCGGCCTGCGTGCGCTCCGTGGCGTCGTAGATCAGTTGTCGTTGACGGAGCCGACGAACGTCTCGTGCGGTGGGGAGGACGAGGAGGGGGACGGGTGAAGCCGCCGCGGTTCCTTTTCGTCGTCGGCGTGGGTCGTGGCCCGGAGGCGCATCCGGTGTGGCCCGACGTGCACCAACAGTTCGAGGGAGAGCTCAATGCGGATGGTTCCTGGGTCGCCTGGCGACTCACCGGCGCCAACCACCGCGAGCTCGGTCGCAGCCCGAGGGTGTTCCCCGATCTCGTCCATGCCCGCGAACACGCCGAGCTGCTCCGGGATCGAATCGTCGATGCGGAGGCTCACATCCTCACCGTGCCCCACACGACCACCTGGGGCTGGCGACTGTTTCTGGAGGGGCTGGCAGTCGCGACATCGAGCCGCGGCTACGCCCGCCACCGCGAATGCACCTACAACGTGGCGGCTTTCGCGGCCGCAGCCGCCATCGCCGAGGTCGCGAACGGTGAACCACCCCGCTCGTGGCAGATGGCAGTCGAACCTGTGACCGGCCCAGCTCTGACCAGGGAGATCTGATGACGACCATCGCCCCGCCGCCGACCATCGACCTGGCGCGGCTCGAGGAGCCCGAGCCGGAGCGAGACCCGACCGGCGCGCAGCTCGACGCGGTCAACATCTCGGCATGGTTCGGCACCAACAAGGTCCTCGACCGCGTGTCGCTGTCGATGCCGCCCGGCACGGTGAGCGCGCTGATCGGTCCGTCCGGATGCGGCAAGTCCACGTTCCTGCGGATCCTCAACCGCATGCACGAGTCCGTGCCGAGCGCGAAACTCGCCGGCGAGGTCCAGCTCAACGGTCAAGACATCTACGCGCCCGGCCAGCGGATCACCGAGACCCGCAAGCGCATCGGCATGGTCTTTCAGAAGCCGAACCCGTTTCCCGCGATGAGCATCGCCGAGAACGTGGTCGCCGGACTGAAACTGACCGGCGCGAAGGTCAGCCGAAGTGCCAAGGAGGCACTGATCGAGGACTGTCTACAGCGGGGTGGGCTGTGGGCAGAGGTCAAGGACCGGCTCGACCGCCCTGGCGGCGCGCTGTCAGGTGGACAGCAGCAGCGGCTGTGCATCGCGCGCTCGCTCGCGGTCAGTCCGGACGTCCTGCTGATGGACGAGCCGTGCTCGGCGCTCGACCCGACCTCCACGCGGCGGATCGAAGAGACCATCGCGATGCTTCGCGACCAGGTCACCATCGTCATCGTCACCCACAACATGCAGCAGGCCGCACGGGTCTCCCAGCAGTGCGCCTTCTTCCTCGCGGAGCAAGGGACCCCGGGCGTGATCGTCGAGTCCGGCCCGACCCGAGACATCTTCGAGCGGCCGCGCGACCAGCGGACCTCGGACTACGTCAACGGCCGGTTCGGGTAGCGGGACCCATCAGGAATGACCGCAGTAGCCGACGTCTCGCCGGCGTCACCTCTGCCGGACGACGACAAACCTCGTTCGCTCGGCTCCGGCATCGGAGGCTCCGACCGGGTCTTTCAGGTGAGCGCCACAGGGGTTGGTGCCGTCGTACTCGTCATCACCGGTGCCATCGGGCTGTTCCTCGGGTATCAGCTGATCCCGACGCTCCACAACTACGGGCTGGGTTTCTTCACCCGGGCGGTGTGGAACCCCGAGCAGAACCTGCTGGGGATCTCAGGTGTCGTCGTCGGCACGATCGAGATCGCCGTGATCGCGCTGGCGATCTCGTTCCCGCTTGCTCTCGGCACCGCCGTCTACATCAGCGAGTACGCGCCGAACTGGCTCAAGGGGACGCTGGTCGCCCTCGTCGACCTGATGGCTGCGGTGCCGAGCATCATCTATGGCCTGTGGGGCTTGCTGCTGATCTCACCGCATGCGCTGTACGTCGCCCGCTGGATCAACTCCTACTTCGGTTGGGTGCCGTTCCTGAAGGTCGACACGGACCCGCGGGCCGCGGCCTTCTCGGCGCACAACTACGTCAGTTCGCCGTTCATCGCGGCGTTGATCGTCTCGATGATGGTCATCCCGATGGCCTGCGCTGTCATGCGTGGCGTCTTCGCGCAGGCGCCGATCGGGGAACGTGAGGCTGCCTACGCCCTCGGCTCGACGCGCTGGGGGATGATCCGGTCCGTCGTGCTGCCGTTCGGTCGCGGCGGCATCATCGGCGGGACGATGCTTGCGCTCGGCCGTGCGCTGGGCGAGACGGTGGCCGTGCTCCTGATCATCTCGCCGGAGTACGACCTGAAGTTCAAGCCGCTCGAGATCGGTGGCATCACCGTCGCGTCGCTGATCGCGAACCAGTTCAACGACGCGTCTTCGTCGCAGCTGTCAGCTCTGCTCGCGGCCGGCTTCGTCCTGTTCGTCATGACGATCGCCGTGAACACCGTTGCCGCGATAATCGTCAACCGCAGCCGCAGCGGCGCGCAGACGGACGCGTGATGCCGTCATGACACTGCTCTCGCCGCCGCCGATGCCGGGTACATCGGGCACGGGCGTCAACCCGAGCCATCCGGATGGTGCAGACGACCAGCCCCGCACCGTCGGCCGGTTGACGCAGGACGACATCGCATCACTGGTTGCCGCTTTCGTCGGCTCGCTGGCGCTCACCTGGCTCGTGTACTTCCAGCTGCTGCCGCTGTCCGGGAAGGTTGGCTTCCTCTTCTGCTGGTACGCCGCGTTCCTTGCTGTGTACGGCCTGGTCAGCAGCTTCGGCAACCCTCGCCCGGTGGTGGTCGACCGGCTCTGGGGCGCCGCCGTCGCAGGCGCAGCAGGCGTGGTGTTCTTCGCGGTCCTCTCGGTAGCGATCTACACCCTCGTCAAGGGCGAGGGTGCATGGATCCACGGCAACTTCTGGACCCATGACATGGCGGGGGTCGGTCCGACGGAGACCCTCACCCACGGTGGCATCACGCATGCGGTGGCGGGGTCGCTGATCGAGCTTGCGATCGCCACCGCAGTCTCTTTGCCACTCGGCATTGGAACCGCGATCTACATGGTGGAGATCGGTGGCCGGTTCTCGACGGTGGTGCGAACCGTCGTGGAGGCGATGACAGCGCTGCCGGACATCCTCGCTGGGCTGTTCATCTACACGGTGTTGCAGCTCGGGCTCGGCTTTCAGCGCAACGGCTTCTGCGCGGCGATGGCGCTGTCGATCATGATGCTGCCGATCATCGCCCGCTCGGCGGATGTCTCGCTGCGGGTGGTGGCGGGCGGTCTCCGTGAAGCGAGTCTTGCGCTTGGCGCCAGCCGATGGGCAACGGTCTGGCGCGTCGTGCTTCCGACCGCGCGGTCCGGACTCGCGACTGCAGTGATCCTCGGCCTCGCCCGAGCTGTCGGTGAAACCGCACCCGTTCTGATCACCTCGGGCGCCTCCACCTTCTTCAACACGAACCCCCTCAAGAATCCGATGAACTCGCTTCCGTTGTTCATCTTCAGCTCTGTCCGCAGCGGTGAACCGACGTACATCACTCGAGGTTTTGGCGCTGCCAGCGTCCTGCTCGTGCTCGTCGTCGTCCTGTTCATCGCGGCTCGACTGCTCTCTCGGGAGAAGACCAAGCGATGACGCGAAACCCCTTCTGGCGTGCCCTGGCGGCGCTCGCCGTCGCCGGCCTGGCGATCGGCGCGACGACACCCGCCCAGGCGGCTGGCAGCCATGCGTTGATCGCCGGCTCGGGTTCGAGCTGGAGTGCCAACGCCGTGAACCAGTGGATCGCGGACGTCCAATCACAAGGTCTGCAGGTCGTCTTCACGTCGAGCGGTTCGGCGCAGGGCCGCAAGGACTTCGCGAATCGGCAGAACGACTTCGCAGTGACCGACATCGGGTTCCAAGGTCGGGATCCGGCCACCAACGCGGACGACTCACCAGATGGACGCGGGTACGCGTATCTACCGATCGTCGCAGGCGGTACGTCATTCCCGTACCAGCTCCAGGTCGCGGGCCAGCTGGTTCGCAACCTCCGGCTCTCCGGGGCCACGTTGGCGGGAATCTTCACCGGCAAGATCACGAACTGGAACGCGCCACAGATCACCGCCGACAACAACGGGCGCAAGTTCCCCTCGATCCCGATCATTCCGGTTGTTCACTCCGAGGGCTCGGGCTCGACGGCACAGTTCACGCGCTATCTCGCGACCGAGTTCCCGAACGAGTGGACCTCTATCAACAAGGACCAGAACGGCAACGGCCTGGACGAGCTCACCGAGTATTTTCCGGCATCGAAGGTGAAGAACGCGGTCGCCCAGAATGGCTCCGACGGCGTGATGAACTTCGTCACGTCCAAGGCCGCCAACGGTGCCATCGGCTACGACGAGTACTCCTACGCCTTGGGCAAGGACTACCCGGTCGCGAAGATCGAGAACAAGGCCGGTTACTTCACGCTTCCCACGCAGTACAACGTCGCCGTCGCACTGCTCAAGGCAAAGATCAACTACGACAAGAACTCGAAGGACTACCTGCTCCAGGACCTCGACAACGTGTACGTCGACAAGGACGTCCGCACCTACCCGCTGTCGTCGTACTCCTATCAAGTCATTCCGATCGCGTCGAACGACAAGACCATGACGACGGCGAAACGGCAGACACTCGCTGACTTCGACTTCTACTCCATCTGCACGGGGCAGACCGAGATGGGCCCGATCGGCTACTCACCGCTCCCGGTCAACCTGGTCCAGGCAGGTTTCAAACAGATTGCGGAGCTCAAGACCGCCGACTCCGGCGTTGACCTCACCAAGCGCAACGTCAACAGCTGCCACAACCCCACGTTCGTGCCGGGTGACCCGAAGGGCAACCACCTGGCGCAGATCGCACCGAAGCCGCCGGCGTGCGACAAAGCTGGTGCCGGCCCGTGCACCGACGCCGGCGACCCGGGGACGAGTGGTGGCGGCGGCCACGGCGGCAATGGCGGAGGTGGAAACGGCGGCGGCACCGGCGGCGGCGGTGGTGGTGCCAACCCGACCAATCCTGGCGGCGGCGCGAATCCGACCACTCCCGGAGGGGGCGGCGGGCAGACCGATCCGACGAACCCGGGTCAGGTGGCCGACCCGACCAACCCGACCAACACCACGCCGGGTGGAACGACGACGGACACCTCCAACATCGTGGCCCAACCGACCGAGATCCCAACCTCGCAGAACACCGACGTGCTCGGGCCACTGGCGGGGATTCTGTTCCTGCTGATTCTGATTGGGCCGCCGATGCTGGCGCGCCGGCTGCGGACCGCGCCGCCCAAGGACTCGATATGAAACTGACAAAACGTTGGGCCGCTATCACCGCGACGGCGGTGGCGGTCGGCGCCGCTGCGACAGGTGTCGCGTCGGGAACGCCCGGGCGATCGCACGCCGATCTGAAGCCTGTCACCGTCAAGCACACAGCTGTCCGCACCGTAACCAAGGACGGCACGACCTCGGTCGTCGACAAGCGCAAGGTCTCCTTGCATGTCGCTCAGACGGTGGGATTGCGCGATCGGCAAGAGGTGGACGTGTCCTGGAGCGGCGCGCACCCGACGGGCGGTCTGGTCGGAAACATCAACTCCTCCCTGGGTCTGCAGGAGGAATATCCGATGGTGCTGCTCGAGTGTCGTGGCCTGGATTCGAAGCGCGCTCCCAAGGCCGACCGACTCTCGCCGCAGACCTGTTGGACCAACGCGACCACCGAGCGGTTCCAGTCCGATTCCAACTACGCGAGCAACGACCAGGCCTACCCGCCGTGGCGGCTGGACAAGTACGCCTCGGCCGCACAGCGATCCGCCCTGTACGGAGCGCCTACAACAAGGCCCGAGGAGTGTTTCGGCGCGGCGCCTGAGGAGTACTGGGTCCCCTTCATCGCGCTTGGCGGTACCAAGTACTACGGCGGGCCGAACGGCTGCGCGGGCACCGCGCCCGAGGCAACCGGTGACAGCAACCAGGCGATGCCGAGCAACGAGACCTACGGCATCACGCAGACCAACGGCCAGGGTTCGACGAAGTTCGACATGTGGACCGCGGACACGAACACGTCATTGGGCTGCTCGGCAAGAGTTGTGTGCAGCCTGGTCGCCGTGCCGATCATGGGCATCAGCTGCGATCCCGCAGCCGAAGGGCTGCCGGACGACGACAAGCCGCCAGCGCCCGACATCGAGCAAGCCACCGCCGAGTGCGTGAAGAAGGGTCACTTCGCACCGGGTGAGGTTGGTGACGGGAACGGTCACGAGGACGCCACGGTGAGCGGTGCGCTGTGGTGGGCCGCGTCGAACTGGCGGAACCGGCTGTCCGTCCCACTCAGCTTCGCGCAGACGCCGAGTGTCTGCGACGTGGTGGGTGCGGGCGCGGCCGTTCCCGTGTACGGCTCCGAGCTGATGACGCAAGCCACACAACAGTGGTCCCCGAAGTTCTGCCTGACGAAGTCGCTGTTCAACTTCAAGCACGTTCAGGTGGGCGAGCCGCAGGCTCGGACTCAGCTGATGTCGGGCTCGATCGACGCAGCCTTCACCAGTCAGCCGCAGGCCGGGGGATTCCCGTTCCCGACGGTCAACGCGCCGACCGCTGTCAGCGGGTTCGCGATCACCTTCGACATCGACGACGCTCACGGTGACCCCGTCACCAAGCTCCAGCTCGATCCGCGGTTGCTGGCGAAGCTGATGACTGAGTCCTACCCGGCCATCAGCGAGATCCAGAACAAGGACAAGGCCCTTGCCAAGAACCCGCTGAACATCACTCGCGACCCAGAGTTCGAGGCGCTCAATCCCGGCGTCACCACCGACTCGCAAGTCGGTGCGACGATCCTCAACCTCTCCAGCCAGTCAGACGTGATGTACGCCCTCACCTCCTACATCAACGCCGACCCCGAGGCTCGCGCATGGCTGGACGGCAAACCTGACCCGTGGGGGATGGTGGTCAACAAGGCCTACAAGCGCATCCAGCTCCCCGTGAACACGTGGCCGCTGCTCGACACATACATTCCGTCCGACATCTACCAGCCGGGACTCAACGACTGCCTCTACAACACCCCTGTCCCATACCTGCCGCTGGTGGCAGCGCCGGTCCAGCGACTGAGCCAGATCGCACTGGCCATGCAGTTCGCCATCGCGAACTCGCAGACCGTCTGCTACCAACCGCTGCAGGGACAGAGCTCGGGTGAACGGCTGGTGGCCATCGGACGCCAGCAGCTGGGCTCGCGGTTCATGCTCGGCGTGACGACCATTCCTGATGCTGAGCGCTATCGGCTCAGCATGGCGTCACTCGAGGCACAGACCACCTCGGCCGCGAAGTCCGACTTCTCGAGCCTGGCCGGACGCACGTTCGTCCGGCCGACGATGGCGTCGATGCGGGCGGCTGCCGACACGGCGAAGCCGGACATGACGACGGGTACCTGGCCCGTCGACTCGAAGCGGCTCCGCAAGGCACCATCCGCGAAGGGCGCATATCCAGGCACGATGATCGTCTACACCACCGTTGCGACCAAAGGTCTTGCGAGCTCGGCCGCTACGGACTACTCAAAGCTGCTCGACTTCGCGGCCGGCCCCGGCCAGACGCAGGGCTTCGACCCAGGAAATTTGCCACCTGGGTATCTGCCGATGACGAAGTCGAACGGACTGGGTCGGCTCGTCGCGTACACGACGCGCGCGGCGAGCGCGGTCCGAGCTCAGCGTGGTGACGTGCCATCGCTCGTCCCGTCGAAGGCCGACAACCAGGGGAACGACGGCAACAACGGTGGCACTGGTCCAGATGGAACGGGCAGCTCTTCGTCGCCCCCGTCGTCGGCTGCTCCGACTGTGCCGGCAGTCGACGGCGCCGCCACCCCAGGCCCCAGCGATCCAGCAAGCCCTCCTGCTGTCGCCTCCCCAGCGCCGGCGTCGCTGGGCAACACGGTCGCGAGCTCCTCGAAGCTTGCCGGCGTCGCGCTCCCCATCCTCCTCGCTCTTGCGCTCCTCAGCGGCTTGTTGGCGCCGGCGATCACCAGGTACGTGCGCCAGCGACGCAGGACATGACCGCTACGGACCTCGCAAAACCTGGTCGACCGGCCCCTGCCCGGTCCGGCGCGCGGCGAGCGGAGCCCGCCGCGGCGTCGCGACTCGCACGGGTCCGGACTCGGTTCGCCGCCGCCCGCGAGGCGCCACCGCTCCCGCCGGCCTCGCCGGGTGTTTCGCTCACGGTCAGCGTGCTGTTCATGCTGAGCGTGACCGCGGTCTGGCTGCTGATCTACGGCGTGTTCCTCAGCGGTATTCAGGAGCGCAGCGCCCAGCACAGGCTCTACTCGCAGCTGCGCTTCTCGCTCGCGCAGGAGGTCGCGCCGCTCGGGGGTGCTATCAAACCGGGCACGCCATTAGCTGTGATCAGCATGCCTGCGGCTGGGCTCAACCGGGCGGTCGTCGTGGAAGGCACGACGTCGACCGTGCTTCGGGACGGTCCCGGTCATCAGCAGAACACTCCGCTGCCGGGTCAGCTTGGGTGGTCGGTTCTCATGGGCCGAAGCGTGAGCTTCGGTGCACCCTTCAAGGACATCGGATCGTTGCATCCGGGCGACATCATCACGGCGACTACGCAGCAGGGCACCTTCCACTACAGCGTCATAAACGTCAGGCACAACGGGGACCCCCTGCCGCCGCCGGTGCCGGATGGCGGCGGCCGCTTGACCCTGGTCTCATCCCAAGGTTCCGGCTGGCGGGCCGGGTGGGCACCGAGTCACGAAGTCTTCGTGGATGCGGCGCTCAAGGAGAAGGCGTTGCTCGCGCCAGCCGGCCGGCCGACGGTGATCGCGCCATCCGCCACCGCGATGCACTCCGACACATCCGGTCTCGAGTCGCTCGTGCTCTGGCTTCAGGCGTTGCTGATCGTGGGCGGGGCAACGGTCTGGGCCAGCAGCCGGTGGGGTCTGTGGCAGGCGTGGCTTGCGGGAGCGCCCGTGATTCTCGCGTTGGTCTGGGTGGTCAGCAGCAACGTGTTCAGGCTGCTCCCAAATCTGATGTGACGCCGTCCTTCCGGGCGTGCGGGAGCGGTCCGCCGGTTCGACGTCCTTGTCCGGTTTCGATGTGTCCGCCACGACAAGTTCACCGGGGGTTCATTCGCTACGCACTAGCCGGAGGTTTCGGTCGGCGAGTGTCGTTTCGCCAGGCGCACACCAAGACTTCCGAAAGGCAGAAACATGCGCATGAAGAATTCGCTGCGAGTCGGTCTCGCAGTCGCGGTCGCGGGAGCGGTGAGCGTCTCACTCGCCTCCCCGGCCCACGCGGACTACGCACCTTCGGGCGCCGACGCAGTGGGCGTCGGGTCCGACACGGTGCAGTACCTCGTCGACTTCGGCGCCGACGGTGACGCTACGGGCGACCTCGGCTTCAATGGCGGCGGCGCCATCAACAAGCTGGTGAGCTTCGATGCCACGCCGGATGCCAACGCTCGGGCGGGCTACCTGAACGGCAGCACTAACGCCTCCCTCGCACCTCTCAACCCCACGATCGTGCTGCGGTCCGGCACCAACCCGGTGCAGCGTCCCAACGGCTCCGGTGCGGGCATCGCGGCGCTGCTGAATGACGCGCCGACCGCCGCGTTCCCTGATGGACAGATCAACTTCGTCCGCGCTTCGCGGCTCCCAACTGCGGCCGAGGAGACCACCGCCGGCACGGCTGGTTTCGGTGGGCTTCATGTCGTGCGGCTCGGCACCGAGGACCTTCGCCTCGCAGCGCTCAAGACGGGGTCGAACGCGGTACCGCTGACGGCAGCGCAGCTCTTCCACGTCTACCAGTGCGACGCGGGCTACCGGAAGTGGAACGACTCCAACATCGGCGGCACGTCGGCCACGAACATCGTGCCGATCATTCCGCAGTCGGGTTCGGGTACGCGCAGCACCTTCATCACCGACCTGCAGACCGCCGGCGGCGGCACGATCACCCTCGGCAGCTGCGTGCAGACCGCTGAGGAGAACGACCCGTCCGCAATCACGAGTGGCAACTTCGGTACGCCGGCGGACGCCATCGCGCCGTTCTCCGGAAGCCGGCTCAACCTCTACGACAGCAGCTACTTCCACAACCCTGCGACGCCGTACCCCGGCGGCGCAGCGTTGGCCGCCGGCATCAAGATCCTCAGCGGCGCTCCGCCGGCCGGTGGATCCGCGTACATCGACACGCGCGGCCTGTTCGTGGTGTTCAAGCAGAGCGACCTGTCCTCGTCGACCATCTTCGAGCCGGGCGGCACGAAGAACATGATCCAGACCTTGTTCTCGGGCGCGAACCCGTACTTCAAGACCGCTCCGGGCCAAGCGCTCGTCGCGGCGGCAGGTGCGGACCCCGCGTACAAGGACTGTGGCTTGAACCCGACCAGCTGCTGATTCGAATCCGGGGGGCTCCGGGGGTGGGCCAGCTAGCTAGGGCTGCCCACCCCCGGAGCGACCACGCCACGCAACATCCGACTTCCTCAGCAACGCCCTGCTCCAAATCGGACCATCACAAATAAGGGAGAACTCATGAAGATCCGCTTCGCAGCGGTCACAGCCGGGGCGGCAACCCTGGCCACGACCGGGGCGTTGCTGCTGGTGGGAGCGGGTGCTGCCAACGCAGCGACGCCACCGTACCAGTCGACCCCCGACTCGAATCAGGTCGGAACGCTGACCCTCTACAACTCGAGCGGCCAGCAAGTCACGCACGGTCACGTCACCGACGGACCGCTCGCGGCCTACTACGCGGCCTCTACTACTGACGCCGGCCACACCAAGGCCACGCAGTTCTTCTACACGCCGCAGATTGGTGTCGCGCCAGGTGCCTGGGGCGGTGAGCAGGCAGCGGCCTCGACCACTTACCCGAACACCAGCGCCCCCGCGCCGGTGAACGGTCTGGGCACCCACCCGGTCGTCACCGGGGCTGGATCCGACCTGCCGCTGTCCACGTACATCGGCGACTTCCCGAACACCGACACCAGCACCACTGACGGGTACGCCGGGCTCTACCAGATCCGCGTCAAGACCGGCACGACGGGGACGTACTGGGCCGCGGACATCATGGTCAGCAACATCACCAAGGACGGCAGCGGCGCAGTCACCGGCGGTGACTGGACCGAGGTTTACGGCTCGCCGATCGCGACCACCACCTCGACCCCGACCTCGTCGGCGAACCCGTCCAACCAGGGCAACTCGGTGACCTTCACCACGCAGGTGACGGGCGCGGACGGCACCAACCCGACCGACGGCACCGTGCAGTTCAAGAACGGCGCTGCCAACCTTGGTGCGGCACAGTCGCTGAACGGCACCGGCCACGCGTCGGTCTCAACGTCAGCTCTGACCGCGTCGGGCTCGCCGTACAGCATCACCGCCGTCTACACCCCGAGCGCGAACACCGTCTTCCCGTACTACACGGGCTCGACCTCGAACGCCCTCTCTCAGACGGTGAACCCGCCGGCCACCCCGACCAACACCTCATTGACGATCACGGGTAACACCCAGACCGGTGGAACCGCAACGCTCTCGGGTGCCGTGACCTCAGGGTCGGGCACGCCGAACGGCTCGGTGTCGTTCACGGACAAGGGTTCCGCACTCCCAGTCGACGGCGGCTCGAGTGTTGCTGTTGACGGCAGCGGTCACTACTCGGCGACCATCACCGGTGGCTTCTCGGCCGGTTCGCACACCGTGGTTGCTCACTTCACTCCGACGAACCCGGCGAACTACGAGGCCTCGGCCTCTGCGCCGAACTCGTTCACCACGGTCCTCGCCGGTGGTGTCTGCACCAGCGAGGCGGCGGCGGGCGGTCCGGGGTGCACGGACACCCAGACGATCACGGCAAGCATCCCGACCGGAACGCTGATCATCAGCACCCCGTACACGGACGCGAACCCGCTCGACCTGGGCAACCTCGCATTGAACGGAACCGGCACCCTGTGGACCGGGAACAAGACGTTCAAGTGCATCACGGTGACCGACACGAGTGGTGTCAACACGGGCTTCATCGCGCAGGCTGCGGCCAGTGCGCTGTCGCTCCAGTCTGGTGGCCCGACGCCGCCGAGCGGTGCGTACACGTCGATCAACGGTGAGAACGTCGGCCTGACGGCGCTCGCGCCGTCGACCGGCACTTGCCCCGACGGGTCGACTCCGGTCAACAGCTACACCGGCGAGCCTGGCTCGATCACGGCGACCGACAACACGGCCGCTGCTGGTGTGTCACCGTCCGACACCGGCAACGCGGGTCTCGGCAACGGAGCCCACAACGTGCTGCAGGGTTCGGCGAACGGCGTCGGTACCGCTACCTACGACGGCAAGCTGACGCTCAACGCACCGACGTCGACGGCTGCTGGCACCTACAAGGGCACGATCGTCTTCACCGTCTCAGACGGGAACTGATCGTGGTCGCGCACTAGATAGTTCACACCGGTGGGCCGGGGCATCAGTCCCGGCCCACCGGGCTGTTCTCAGGGGAGTAGATGGGACTGAAGCACTACAGACGATCGGTTGCGCTCGTCGTACTGACGATGCTCATGGGAGGCCTGACGGCAGCGTCGGCCGGACCCGTGGGGCATCGTTTTTCTTCGTCACCGACCAAGGTGAAGAACGCGACCTTCGGCGCCGCACCGTCGAGTGCGAAGGGGCCCGACGGCCGGCCGTACCTGACGTTCAACACCACGCCCGGCGGCCAGACGACCGACCACGTCGCGATCACCAACTACTCCCACCGTCCGCTGCGGGTGACGACGTACACCGTCGACGCGGTCCCTGACACCAGAGGCGCGATCTCCTTCCCGCTGCCCGACGTCAAGCGACGGGACGCCGGTGCCTGGATGTCGGTGGGGACCCCGCACGGTCGTGGGGTGCTCACGCTGCAGCCGCGGTCGGTCAACGTCCTGCCGGTACACGTCCACATCCCGATGAACGCGCCACCGGGCGACCATGTCGGAGGCGTCGTGGTCTCGCTCGCCGGCAAGGTCAAAGGCCGGTTCGGGCAGGGCAGCACGCAGAACGAGAAGTTCCTGCAGCGCATCGCCGTCCGCGCGGTGTTCCGCGTGACCGGTCCGATCCACCCTCGAGTCGACATCCGGAACTTGACGGCGTCGTACGACGGACCGGTCAATCCGTTCGCGCGCGGTGACGTGAAGGTCAGCTACGTGGTCCACAACGGCGGGAACGTCGTCTTCGGCGGTCCGCAATCCGTGTCAGTCCACGGACTGTTCGGGGAGGACGTCAGCAGCGGGGCGGTCGCGAGCATTCCCCCGTTGCTGCCTGGTGCGTCGTATCCCGTTGTCGTCACCGTGCCGAACGTGTACCCAGAGCTGCTGATGAACGCCAAGGTCACGGTCAACCCGGAAGGGTTGCAGGGAGCGGTCGACACCGGCTTGAAGCCCACTTCATCCAGCGTTCATTTCTTGGCCATCCCTTGGCTCTTGCTCCTTATCCTCCTGCTCCTCATCGTCGGGTTGGCTTTCAGGTACTGGTGGCGGAAACATCGCCGCCAGGCGGGGCGGCACCGGATCGACCCGCCACCCGCGACCCAGCCGCAAGGAGATCCCGCGTGAGGTTGTTGGTCCGAGGCCTCTCATCGGGAGCTGCGACTGTCGCGGTCAGTGTGGGGATTGCGGTGGGGTTGGCGGCGCCAGCGATTGCCGGCGTGACGCCGCCGCCCGACCCGCAAGTCGCCGGCCCGCTCACTCTCTGTGACGGCCAGGGCAATCAGGTCACCAGCGGTTCGTTGGCGACCAAGCCGGCGATCTACCGCGCGATCGGCGCGGCGTCCGCACCAAAGGGCTATCGGGTCGGTGGGACCGCGACGTTGTACGCGTTCCAACCGCGCCCCAACGTGCCGCCGCCGGAGTGGAGCCCGCAGCAGCTCACGGGCTCGGCGCGGTTCTCGGATGCTGACCATCCGATGGCCGCGGGTACGATCCTCGACGAGTCATTTGCGACATATCTGAAGGACTTCCCGCTCGCGGCCGAAGGCGTCTTCCAGGTCCGGATGTATCTGGGCGCGCCAGGCGCCCCCGCCCTCCGATCGACGTACAACGCGTCGTACTTCTCGGTCAGCGACGGCAGGTGGACCCAGCTGCATCCCGGTGCGGATGACTGCAAGGGTTCCGGATCGGCGGTATCCATCGAGACCGCCACCCTTCCGAAGAAGAAGTTCCGCCAGGCGCAACGAAAGTACGACGCGGCGGTCGCGGCCGGCTCGCCGCGACCCTCCACATCTGGTGGGTCGACCGCCAGCTCTGGGAACGGAGACAGCTCGTCCACTGCTGACTCGCCGCAGGCGCCGGCTGGAGCTCGGCCGGTCAGTGACGCCAGTGCCTCGTCCTCGCACACCGGCCGCAATCTGACGGTCGTCCTCATCATCGCCATGCTCGCCCTCGGTGGCGGCGGTCTTGCACTCCGGCGGCGGTCGTGACGACCACGTCGTGCACGCCGCATGAAGCCGACATGAACACATCGACGGTCCGGCAGGACATGCCTGCTGATCGCTCTAACGTCGGGGCGGATCGTCCCCTCGACATCACCCGGAAAGGGATCCGATGAATCGCCGACTCACTCGGTCGTTCGCCTCGATGGGAGCGGCGACCCTGCTCTTCTCAGGCGCGGCAACGATCCTCGCCTCCCAAGCCGGGGCGGACACACCGCCGCCGTGGGAGGCGAGCGGAACCAAGGACACCAACGAGGTCGGGACGCTCGCGCTTTACGACGCGTCCGGTAACCAGGTCACCACCGGCAGCGTCACCGACGCGCCGATCGCCAAGTACATGGTCGGTTCAACCGCCGACACGGCGCACACGAAGGCCACGGCGTATCTCTACACACCCAAGACCGGTGTCGCCGCAGGCGCGTGGAGCGGTGAGCAGATCAGCCTGTCGACGACCTATCCGGTCCCGGCAGGCGCAGGCGTGCCGGCCGTGGTGTCGAGCGCTGACGGTCCGGTCGTGACCGGTGGCGCCACCGACGAAACCATCGCGACGTACATGGGCGACTTCCCCAACACGGACACGTCGACGCCTGGCTACGTCGATGCATTCCAACTGCGCGTCAAGACGTCGACTGACGGCACCTATCAGTCGCTGGACTTCGTGGTCAGCGGCATCACCAAGGACGGCGACGGCACGGTCACCGGTGGGACCTGGACCCAGACCTACCCAGGTGCGTCACCGACGGCTACCACGACCGCGCTGGCCGTGTCCCGGACAACCGCGACGACCGCTGACGAGGTGACGCTCACGGCGACGACGGGTGGCGGCGGCACGCACCCGGCCGGCTCCGTTCAGTTCAGCGACAACGGCGGCAACCTGGGTGCTGCCGTGGCGGTCAACGGCAGCGGCGTCGCAACGCTCGTCCAGAAGCTGCCAGCCGGATCGAACGTCATCAAGGCGACCTTCACGCCAACTGACAGCTCGTTCGCTTCGTCGAGCTCGTCGACGAAGACCGTCACGGTGACCAAAGCCAGGATCAACAACCTCAAGCATCCGAAGCTGAAAGGCAAGCACAAGGTCGGAGAGCCGGAGAAGGTGAAGCCCGGTAAGTGGTCTCCCAAGCCGACGAAGTTCAAGTTCAAGTGGTACCTCGACGGCAAGAAGATCAAGGGCGCCAAGCAGAAGACCTACACGCCCACGAAGAAGGACAAGGGCGGCAAGCTGAGCTGCAAGGTCACCGCCAAGCGGGCGGGCTACAAGTCCGGCAAGGCGACGACCAAGGCAGTGAAGATCAAGAAGTAGCCGATTCGGACAAGGCGAGGCCGCTGGGGCGAGCACATGCGCTCCGGTGGCCTCGCCGTCTCGGGGGATCGATGTCACTCACCGCGGGATCGGTGTCGCTGGCGCTGGTGGCGATCGTTGCGTCGAGCGCCGGTGCCCTGGGCCAGCTGACGACTGCCGCAGCCGCCACCGCTTCGCCGAGCCCTTCGCCCACAGCGTTGCAGTCCTCCGCTGTCCACATCGACCTCGAGTCAACCGCGACCCGAGCTCACCTTCCCAACTCCACCTTGACGTTGATCGCCGACCTCGAGCCGGCAGCCGCATGGGGGAGCGTCACGTTGTACGACGGCGAGACGAAGGTTGCTTCGGGAGCCAACTACCGGTATCGGTGGAGCTGGTCGACCTCATCGATGTCGGTAGGGCGGCACGTCCTGTCCGTTCACTTCGACCCAGCTCCGGCCTCGGGATACGCACCGTCGCACGGCAGCGCGCCGTACGTCGTGGTCGCGCCGCCTGCCGCGCCGGTCGTCGTGGTCAAGCACACGAAGGACCCGCAGCCGATCGTCGTGACGATCCCTTCCGTGAAGGCAACGAAGACGTCGCGCCCGACCAAGTCGGCGACGCCTTCCTCGAGCCCGACGCCAACCGGAGGCGTGTTACCGACGTCGGCCGGGCTCCACCACGCAGGCCCTAAGGGCCCGATGCCCATGACCGGCCTCGATCTCGCGGCGCTCATTGGCGTCGCGGGTGTGCTGTTGGGCGGCGGCGCGCTGTTCCTGCGACTGGGAAGGCGGCGCAAGGGAGCGCACGTGGCGTGAAGCCTGCCGGCTAGCGCGAGCGGTGCGGCGGCGGCAGGTGTCCGCCGCCAGGCGTCGGAGTCGAGGTCGGTTTCGGCTTGTGGTGGGTCGGCGACGGCGTCGGGGTACCCGACTCTGACTCGGTCGGCGTGGGAGTCGGAGTCGGCCTCGGTGAGCCGGTCGGCGTGGTAACCGGGTTGTGCCGATGCGTGGGGTGCGGCGACGGCGTGCCCTTTGGGTGATGCCGGTGGTGGTCGACCCTGTGCTTGTGGTCGTGGCGCCGCGGTTGGTCGCTGGGCAGCGAGTTGATGCCCAGCGCGGCCGGATCGACGCCTTCGTAACCCGCCGCGACAGTCAGGACGGCCCGTACGTAGGACGTGGAGTGGTTGTAGGAGTAGATGGCGCGGATCAAGGGGGTGGCGTTACCCAGGTCGGACTGCGCCGTACACAGGTAGTGGGCCGCGGCCAGCGAGGCATCGTCGATGTTCTGTGGATCCGCGGTTCCGTCCTGGTTGCCGTCCGCGGCGTAGCGTGCCCACGTCGACGGGATGAACTGCATCGGCCCGACGGCGCGGTCCCACTGCGCGTTGCCGTCGATCGCGCCGTCGTCGGTGTCTGCGATTCGCCCGAAGCCGCGGGAACCGTCGAGCACCGGTCCGAAGATCGGCGGGCTCGCTTCGCCGTTCCAATGCGGCGCACCGGAGCCACCGGAGCGGGCATGCCCCGACTCGATGAACCCGATCCCGCCGAGTACTTGCCAGCTCAGGTGGCACGCGGGATCAGCCGCGTTCGCCAGGCTGGTCGCGTGCACGTAGGCGGCGACGGCGCGGCGCGGGATCGATGTGGTTGTGGGGTCGAGGTGGCGGGGCAGCCGGACCGAGGGTCCACTCGCCTGCGGCCGGTGCCTTTCTTTCAGGTCTACCGCTATTCGGGTCACGACCCGATCGAGTGGGCGGCTCGATGGATGCGCGGTGAAGGCCGGCATCACCGTCGAGAGTCGATGCGAGTTCGCGACGTCGCGTGCTGCCCCCGTGTGGGCACTTGATACCTGCGACAGGCCGAGCGTTATGCCCGCGGCGGTCGCGAGAACCGCCGGAGGCGCTGCCATCGCCGTGGGGCGACGCCGCCGATGGCGGCCGCGATAGGACACGACAGCTCCTGCTCGGGTGGGCGGCTTCGGGTCAACGCTAGGACCTCGCTCGGGTCGAATCCGCGGGTCAAAGGCAGGTTTCACCGGTTGGTCACCCGGCGGACACCATTCAGTACGCCGCCAGACACGTGTGGCCGTGGATCCGGCGCCGGACGTGCCTTGAGTCGATCTTGCACTTGTGGATAACGTGGCGCGTAACCACAACGTGACCTAGCGGCCCATTCGGGCGGCCAGTTGTGGCTGACCGCTGGAAGCGGTGAGCACGAGAGAGGCCCCCGCTCCCCCATGGCACGACGTGTCCGCTTCCCCCGTGCCATCGCCATCACGGTGAGCGCCGCCTCTCTCGTCACTGGCGTCCTTGCCGTCGGCCCCGCTGCGACTGCGAAGACGCCCGGCGCGAAGGCGAAGGTGGTCAAGTCCGAGATCGCCAGCGCGCACAAGGAGCTCGCGAAGCTCAACGCGCAGGCGGAGATCGCGGCCGAGCGTTACAACGCCGCTCGGATCCAGCTCGCTGCCGCACAGCAGACGGCGCAGGCGGCGCAGGGCCGGCTCACGTCGGCGCAGTCCCGCCTCACGAAGCTGCAGAAGTCGGCCGTTGAGTTCAGCGTGGCGGCCTACAAGGGGACCTCGGCCACCTCGATGCTCAGCCTGTTCGACGGCTCGTCCGGCCAGATGGTGGAGCGCGCGTCGTCGATGGAGGCGATCGCGACCACGCAGAGCCGCACCCTTGCTGGCGTCGATGCGGCCCAGCGATCCGAGGAGCAGGCGCAGGCGGACGCGACCGCGGCACTCGCGGTGCAGCGACGACTGACCGCGCAGCTCGCCGCCGACAAGCAGCAGATCACGGCGGCCGCTGACAAGGAACAGGCGATCCTGCGTCACCTCGAGGCGCGCGAGCGGGCTCTGATCCGCGCGGCGAAGCGACGCGCGGCCAGGATCGCCGCCGCCCGGCGCGCGGCGCGGCTGCGAGCCCAGCGACTCGCGGCGGCTCGGGCGGCCGCCGCGGTGCAGAGCCAGCCCGTGTCGCAGCCAACGCCACAGCCGGTGCAGCATGTCCCGTCAGCCGGGACCGCGGCTCAGACAGCCGTTCACTGGGCCTACCTCGAGCTGGGGAAGCCCTATGTCTGGGCCGCTGCCGGTCCTGACACCTTCGACTGCTCAGGGTTGACGCAATACGTCTGGGGCAAGGCCGGTGTCTACCTCGCGCACTACACCGGCGACCAGTGGAATGAGGGCACGCACGTCGCCCAGTCGCAGGTGCAGCCCGGTGATCTCGTCTTCTTTGCAACCAACACGTCCGATGCCTCGACCATCCATCACGTCGGCATCTACGTCGGCGGTGGGCAGATGATCGATGCGCCGTACACCGGTGCCTATGTGCGCAAGGAGTACGCCTTCCGCAGCGACTACATCGGAGCCGTCCGCCCCGGCTAGTGGATGTGGTCCTGCCAGTCGACCGGCACGGCCCCTGCCGGACTGGGCGCGGGTTGATCGACCGGATGGTGCCGGGGCGGCGCAAGCTCCGGGCCGATGAACCCCTTGTCGGTCTCGTAGTTCCAGAACCAGTCCTCCCCGGGCTCGTAGGTCTGGATCATGGGGTGACCGGTCTCGTGGAAGTGCGCGGTGGCGTGCTGCATCGGCGACGTGTCGCAGCAGCCGATGTGGCCGCATTGCGCCCAACGGCGGAGGTGTACCCACCAGCCGCCGGCATCGAGGCACTCGACACAGCCCGTGCCGCTCGGTGTGACTGCGGGTTCGATGCCGTTCATGACTCCTTGCTACACCCGACGAGTGGCGCACTCGGACACCGCGGCGTCGAACCGGTCGAGGATGATCTCCGCGATCAAGGGATCGGCGCCAAGCGGCGCGGCGACGATCGCCGCGCCGGAGTCGATCAGCGAGTCGGAGAACGCTCCGGGCGCCAGCAGGTACGTCGCCACCGCGACCGGCTCGAGTTCCCGGAGGGAGGGCTCGCCGGCGCTGATGAAGCCGACCGGCACGTCGAGCCCGAGTTCGTCGCCCAGGTCGCGCGCCATCTGGTGGACATCGGCCAGCGCCCGAGGGTCTGCCGACCCAGTCGCTGCCAGCGTCAGCGGCTCGCGGGCCCAGCCCGCCTCGCGAAGCCGGCGCACGAGCAGCAGCGTGAGGCGCCGGTCCGGCCCGACCGCCGGGGTGACGGTCCCAGCGAAGCGTCCAGGGATGTCTTCGCGCACGTGGTAGCCGTTTGACAGCAGCACCGGAACGACGACGCTGTCGGCGTCGGTCACCGTCTCGAACGGGGTGCCGTGGTCCAGGTAGCCGATGCGGACGTCGAGGTCAGGTCGCTCCCCACGCACGATGCCCGCGAGGTCGTCGACGACCGCGGCGAACCGGGGGTCGCTGCTGCCGTGGGCAGTGATGACGAGGGCGGGCACGCCCTCAGTAGAGCACTAGCTGTGAAGCCCGCACTCGACCTTCGGCATCCCGAGCCAGCGACCGGTACGTCCCTCGCCACGCCGGGTGCACGGTGCGCACCCGATCGAGCCATAGCCCTCGGACACCAGCGGGTTCACGAGGATGTCGTTGTCGACGATGTAGCGCTGCACGTCGTCGTGCGTCCAGGTTGCCAGCGGGTTGACCTTCACCATCTGGTGCTTGTCGTCCCACTCGACCACGCCGATGTCCGCGCGGGTCGCCGACTCGTCCCGCCGGATGCCGGACGCCCACGCGACGTACGGGGCGAGCGCCTTCGCCAGCGGCGCGACCTTGCGCATCGCGCAGCACAGGTCTGGATCGCGGGCGAAGAGATCCTCACCGAAGGCCTGGTCCTGCTCAGCCACCGACAGGTGCGGCTTCACGGTGATCAGCTCGATCGGAAGCGTCGAGGAGACGGCGTCCGCCGTACCCAGCGTCTCCGCGAAGTGGTAACCGGTGTCGAGGAAGAGCACTCGAGCCCCCGGGTGAACCGTGGCGGCCATGTGCGCGAGCACCGAGTCACCCATCGACGAGGTGAGAACGAAACGCTGGCCGAAGCGGGCGAAGGCCCAGCGGAGGACCTCCTGCGGCGTCGCTCCTTCGAGGGCGCGACCCGCGTGTGCGGCCAGGTGAGCGAGGCCGTCGGATGCGTCGTACAGGTCTTGCAGGACGTGCGCGTCATCGTGCAGGTATGACAGCGGAACCGTCTCGATTTGGGCGGTCATGAAAGATGTCCTCAGAGTTAGAAGGGTTGCGGGCGCGAAGGATCAGCGCATGCAACACACCGAGCTCTGAACGCGCTGCAGGTCGACATGCAGCCGCGCTACCAAGAGCAGCGGTGAGGACATAACAGGTAGTCTGGCACAGGAAAGGTCGCCCAGACAGCGATCTTGGGAATTCATCTCACCATCTGAGACGACGGCGTCTCGTCGGGCCCAAAATGTCACCGCGAGCAGGAACGAATCCAGCCATGCCAGCAGCAGGTCGCCCCCGGGGTCAAGGTCAGTGGGCGCTCGGTCATCTCGAGCCGTTGACGCCCCAGGAGCGTATGAAAAAGGACGATGACGGGCTGAATGTCCGGTTTCGCATCGAGAATATCTACTCGAAGAATGGGTTCGACTCGATCGACCCGAGCGACCTTCGTGGCCGGATGCGGTGGTGGGGCCTCTACACCCAGCGCCGGCCCGGCATCTCAGGTGGTAAGACGGCGATTCTGGAGCCCGAGGAGCTCGACGACGAGTTCTTCATGATGCGAGTCCGCATCCCGGGCGGCGCCATGACCAACGAGCAACTGCGCGTCGTGGCCGGCATCGCCACCGAGTTCGGTCGGGACTTCGCCGACATCACCGACCGGCAGAACGTTCAGTACCACTACATCCGGATCGAGGACGTGCCTGAGATCTGGCGCCGGCTCGAGTCCGTCGGTCTGTCCAGCGGCGAGGCCTGCGGCGACACTCCCCGGAACATGCTCAGCTGCCCGCTGTCTGGCGTCGACGCGGAGGAGGTCCTCGACGCGACGGCGGACCTGCACGCGATCAATTCGCATGCGCTGCTGAACCCCGACTACTCCAACTTGCCGCGCAAGTACAAGACCGCCATCAGCGGGTGCCCGGTGCAGTGCACGGCGCACGAGATCAACGACGTGTCCTTCGTCGGGGTCCGCCACGACGACGGCCGGGTCGGTTATGACCTCTGGGTCGGCGGCGGCCTGTCGACGAACCCCAAGCTGGCCCTTCGGCTCGGCGTGTTCATCGAGTCCAAGGACTGCGTCGAGGTCTGGAGCGGCGTCACCAAGATCTTCCGCGACTGGGGCTTCCGGCGCTCGCGCAACCACGCGCGGCTGAAGTTCCTGGTCGCCGACTGGGGTGCGGAGAAGTTCCGCGAGATGTTGGAGAGCGATGCCTACCTCGGTCGCAGGCTGGAGGACGGCCCGGCGCCGATCGAGGTGTCCAAGGAGCGCGACCACGTCGGGGTCCGCAAGCAGAAGGACGGCAACAACTACGTTGGCTTCACCTTCCGCAACGGCCGCAGCAGCGGCACCGAGCTCACCGCGCTCGCGGACCTCGCCGCAGCGCACGGCAGTGGTCGGGTTGCGGCGACCGTCGAGCAGAAGATGGTGATCCTCGACGTACCGGACGAGCACGTCGAGGCGCTCGTCGACGCGCTCGACGCCATGGATCTTCCGACCAAGCCGTCGGCGTTCCGCCGCGGGATGATGGCCTGCACCGGCCTGGAGTTCTGCAAGCTCGCGATCGTCGAGACCAAGGCTCGAGCCAACGAGCTGTATGCCGAGCTCGAGAAGCGGCTGCCTGACTTCGACACACCAATCACCATCAACGTCAACGGCTGCCCGAACTCCTGCGCCCGGTTCCAGGTCGCGGACATCGGCCTCAAGGGCATGATCGTCGACGACGACGAGGGTTTCCAGGTCCATCTCGGCGGCGCGATTGGTGACGACTCCGGTTTCGGGCGCAAGGTCCGTGGTCTGAAGGTCCGTACGGCGGACCTGCCCGACTACATCGAGCGGGTGCTTCGCAACTACGAGAGCGACCGGGTGGACGGCGAGCGCTTCGCCACCTGGGTTCGTCGCGCCGACGAGGCACTGGTCCAGTGACGTCACCGTCGTGACCCAGCGCGCCGTACCGTTCTACTGCCCCTACTGCGGGGACGAGGACATCCAACCGATCGGCGACAAACCCGGTTCATGGTGGTGCCAGTCGTGCCGGCGTGCCTGGCGGCTGTCGATGATCGGCACGGGCACCCCCGAGAGCTTGCAGTCGCAAGCGGGGGAGACCGCGCCGGAAGCCTGAAGGGTTGCGCTATTGGCGCGGCCCGCTTCTTCTGTCACGATGCGCCCACGGCGTGGGAGCGAGGTGACGATGAGCGGCGAGGAGTCGGAGAGTGTTGCCGTCGTCGTCTACCGGGAGGACGGCACCTGGCAGTCAGGCGTGCTGCCCGAGCGGGTGAACGCTGACCTCGACGGGCTCATCGGAGTGCTGCGGCAACAGCCTGGAGACAGCGGAGCGATCGGCCTCGTCAACGTCGCAGATGAGTTCTTCGTCGCGTTGCGGGTGCGCGGTGACGATGTCCGGCTGATGCTCTCGGACGTGACGGCAGCGTCGGCCTGGGGTCTGGCGCGGCAGGTCGCCGACCGACTGGGGATCGAGCACGCCGGCGAGGACCCCGACGAGATCTGGCCGGCCGGCGACGTCGGCATCTTTGCGGATCTCGGGATGGACGAGACGGAGCTCGGCTTCGTCCTGTCCGACCTCGACGCCTACGCGGACGAGATGCTCATCTCGGTTGCCGACAAACTCGGTTTTGCAGAGGTTTACGACAGGGCATTGGAAGCACAACCTCGGTGAGCAAGACTGCCAGCATGATCACCCGTGACGACCTGGGGGAGAAGTGACCTACGCAACGGCGGCGATGGCCCGCGTCGATTCCGCCTGGCACGGGGACGAGCTCGAGCTCTCTGAGGTCGAAGACCTCGACAGCGTGGTCGAGCTGCTCCGCGAAGTGGTCGGCGACGACGCCGACACCGCCTTGTTGTTCGTCGAAGAGGACGACGAGTGGTTCGCGGTCGTCCGGATCGACGCCGACGGCGACCCGCGCGTCTTCCTCTCTGATGCACGTGCCATCGCAACAAGTGAGATCGCGGGACTGTTCGCGGAGGCGGCGATCGAGACCGCCGACGTCGACGTGGACGACGACGCTGATGGCGAGGCCGACGACGAGGAGGAGGGCACCCGCGTCGACGGGGACCCCGTCGGCGATCCGGCGCTGCTGACCGATCTCGGTACGTCGGCTGCTCGGCTCCTCGAGCTCTGCGCCGAGGAGGGCCAGCTGCCCTCCGACGTCATCAGCGCGATCTGCGAGGCGGCCGGCTGTCTCGACGTACTGGACAAGCTCCGCGGGGTGTGACCGAAGCCTGGATGCGGCTTGCCCTCGAGCAGGCCGAGCTCGCAGCTGTCGCGGGCGATGTGCCGATCGGCGCGGTCGTCGTCGATGCGAGCGGGGTCGTGATCGGCCGCGGGCACAATCAGCGCGAGCTTCGTGGTGATCCGACTGCCCACGCCGAGGTCGTGGCCATCCGTGAAGCAGCGGCGGCGGTGGGGGGCTGGCGGCTGTCCGGCTGCAGCCTCGTCGTGACTCTCGAGCCGTGCACAATGTGCGCGGGTGCGGTCGTTCTGGCCCGCGTCGAGCGGCTCGTCTATGGCGCGACCGATCCCAAGGCGGGTGCGGTCGGGTCGTTGTGGGATGTGGTCCGCGATCGCCGCCTCAACCATCGCCCAGAGGTAGTCGCCGGGGTCCTCGCAGCGGAATGCGGGGCACTGCTCGCGTCATGGTTCGAGGCCAGGCGCGGCTGACACTCGGCTAGGCTCGTCGCCGGTGGAGTGTCCGAGCGGTCGAAGGAGCACGCCTCGAAAGCGTGTGAGGGGGCAACTCCTCCGTGGGTTCAAATCCCACCTCCACCGCCAACCACCTCCACCGCCAATAGACCCTCAGTCCAGTCGGCCGTGGGCCGCGGCGCGCTTCACCGCGTCGATCGACACCGCGACGTCCGACTCGTCGGTCGACCAGTTGCTGACGGAGATACGCAGTACGTCGCGGCCCCGCCACCGCGATCCGGACATCCAGACTGCGCCGTCGGCGAGCAACCGGGCAGTGACCTCGCGCGTTCGTTCATCGGTGCCGAACGACACGCACACCTGGGTGAAGTCGACGTCGTTGAGGATCTCGGCGCCGTCGAGGTCGGCGATCCCGGCCGCGAGCGCGCGGGCGTGACGGACGAAGCCGTCGACCATGGCTTCGACTCCTGACCGGCCGAGCGACTTCAGGGCCGCCCACACCGGGACCCCCCTGGCTCGCCGGGAGAACTCGGGGACGCGTTCCAAGGGATCGCCGGGGCCGTCATCGGCGGCGATGAGGTAGCTCGCGGTCGTCCCCATGGCGGCTCGCAACGGCACCGGATCGGCGACGATCGCGACCCCGCAGTCGTAGGGCACGTTGAGGGTCTTGTGGGCATCGGTCGCCCAGGAGTCGGCTGCCTCGTGTCCCGCGAGATGGTGCCGCAGGCTCGATGACGCGGCAGCCCACAGTCCGAATGCGCCGTCGACGTGCACCCAGGCGCCATGCTCGTGGGCGACCGCCGCTGCGTCGGCGATCGCATCGAACGCGCCGGAGTGCAGGTTGCCCGCCTGCAGGCACACGACGGTCGGACCGGAGTTGCGCGCCAGCTCTGCGGCGAGCGCGTCGACCACGATCCTGCCCTGCCGATCGGCCGCGACCGCGGTGGGCTTGCCGAGCCCGAGATAGCGCAGTGCGAGGTCGATGGTCGCGTGTCGCTCGTCACCGACGATTACGCGGACCGGCGGCGAGCCCTGGAGGCCGCGCTCGTTCACGTCCCACCCGGCCCTTGCGAGCACGTCGTATCTCGCGGCCGACAAGCAGGTGAAGTTGGCCATCGTCGCGCCGGTGACGAAGCCGACGTCACAGCCGACGGGCAGGCCGAGAAGGTCGAGCAGCCAGCTGGCGGCTGCCTCCTCGGCTGCGACTACGCCGGGAGTCGCGTTGCGCATGCCGCTGTTCTGGTCCCATGCACTCACCAGCCAGTCAGCCCCGAGAGCGGCGGGAAGCGTCCCGCCGATCACCCAGCCGTAGAACCGGCCGGCGGGCATCGCCATCAGGCCGGCGTCGGTTGCGGCGGCCAGGCGGTCGACGACCTCCGCCGGATCGGTCGGTCCGTCCGGCAACGAACCGCCGAGGTCCGCGAGGACGCTGTCGGCGTCGGCGCCGGGGGCGATCCGTCGGTCGGCGAGTGAATCGAGCCAGGCTCGCGCGTGCAGGGCGGCGCGGTCCAAGGCCGCTTCGTACCGCTCGGCGCGCGGCATCAGGGCTAGCGCCGCGGTGCCGACAGGCTGCGGAAGCGGTTCGACCGGCCGTGCGAGCGCCGGCGGGTGGCGAACTCGAAGGTCAGCATCGCGGCGGCAACCGGGACCAGGTCCCGCAGGCGCAGCATGACGTAGCGACGATCGCCGAGCGCGTGGAACTTGCGCAGGTAGCGGTACAGCGACTCGAGCCGGATGAAGGTGTCGAGCCGGTGACTGAGCCAATAGCTGACGCGTTCCACACGGGTCTTGCGCTCGTTTTCGTACAGCTCCGGGAAGGCGGCGAAGGACAGCGACACCCGCCGCGCGCCGCGCTCCTTGGCCCACTCGAACACGTCGTGAGCGAGGCGCTCGTCCACGCCGTTCGGAGCACCCGGCTTGCGCCACGGGAGGTCCTGGCTGACCTCACGCCCGCCGTCCGCAGTGCTGAACCGGTGGAACGCGACGACCTCGCGGTCGGCGTTGAACGCGACCGCGATCAGGGTGCCGGGGTGCGGTTCGGCGTCGAGAAGGCCGTCGAGAATCATCGCGAAGCCGCGGTTCGGATTGCGACGGCTGTTTTTCACGATCGCGCGGAGCTCGGCGCACAGGTCCAGCGGCAGCTCGTCAGCCGGGAAGATCTCAGTGGTGACGCCCGCGTTGCGGGTTCGCTGGACCGCCTGACGAAGGTTGCGGAAGGACCGGCCGGACATCTCGAAGCTCGCGACGTCGATGACGACGTCGCGGCCGATCGGCAGCGCTCGCAGGTCGCGCTTGCGCCACCAGCCAGCCCAGCTCTCGCCCGCGCCGAGCACGCCGATCCGCCAGCCGTTGCGCTCCGCGAGGTCGATGAACTCCGCCACGGCGAGCTGCTGCGACTCGGGCGTGCCCAGCGGATCGCCCGACATGACCGCCACACCGAAGCGGACCCGGTACGCGACTGCGGCGAGCCCGTCGGGGGAGAAGACGTAGGACTTGTCGTGCCGCATCGCGAACGGCGCGACGCAGTCGTTCGCGGTGATGTTGACCAGCGACGCTATGTGCCGCCGTTGCGGCTTAGTTCCCGCGGCCGGCGGGGGAGATGGCCACAACGCGACGACACCGGCGAGAACGATGGCGACCTGCTCGAAGACGAAGTCGCCGCGGCGGCCGGCGAAGTGTGCGATGACCAGCAGGGTGACGGCGCCGACGATGTGCTGCCACAGCACCGGTCGGCGCAGTGCGATGCCACGTCCGAGGAAGGCGGCCGCCAGGCCGACTGCGAGCAGGTCGTGGTTGGCGTCGCGCCGCTCGAGGATCGCAACCAGTACGCCGAGGGCGACGAGGATCGCACCGAGGCGGCTCGCCAGCTCGGGGTAGGCCCGCAGTCCGCGGACGGGAGTCGACGATGCTGTGCCCACCCCGGATTCCGGGTCGGGTTGCCAATCCACTGGATGCCCCTCTGCCGATGCGTCCGCTGGTGCGGCTGCTGCCGTCGCAACGGCACTGTTCGTCACTCTATTTCTTCCGGACCATCAGATCGCGCGAGTTTGGCGGCGGGTCGGCGTACCTCACGTTCGGCTGAGACGACGAATGTCCGCGCGGCCTTTGAGCCGCACGGACATTCATCGAGGAGAAGAGGCGCGTCAGTGGCTGTGCTTCGGCAGCTCCAGCCGCATCCCGACCCGGATCATGCTCGGGTTGGGGCCGATGACGTGACGGTTATGCCGGTATACCGAGTGCCAGCCGCCTTTGACGTGAAATCGACTGGCGATGGCCGCGAGCGTGTCGCCCTCCCGGACCGTGTAGCTCGCGGGGTTGCTCTGCTGGCTGCCCGCGTGGCCGGCCGAGGTCCCGTGGTGGCGCTTGTGGTGGTGGCCCTTGTGGTGGTGGTGGCGCTTGTGGTGGTGGCCACTCTTGTGCGTGTGGCTACGACTGTGCGACGGACCGGGCTCACCGCGATATTGCGAGCACACCGGCCATGCGCCCCAGCCCTGGCGGTCCTGAACGTGATTCGCGACATCGATCTGCTCCGCGCGCGACGCCAAGTCGGCGCGGCTCGCGTAGTGATGAGTGTCGAACGAGTTCCAGGTAGAGGCCGAGAACTGCAAGCCGCCGTAGTAGCCGTTGCCGGTGTTGATGTGCCAGTTGCCACCGGACTCGCACTGGGCGACGCGATCCCACTGCGCGTTGGTCGCGGCGTGTGCGACCGACGGGGAGATCACTGATGCGGCGAGCGCTCCGGCCCCGACCGCGCTGGCAGCGGTGAGCCTCGTGATGTTTGACGGGTTGCGATGTCGTCCGCGATAGCGGGCAGCGCGCATTGAACTTCGTCCCTTCCTCGCGCCTACGAAGTGAGCTGACGGGTTCGGGCTGGAAGGTGCCCGGCCGGCCTTTCGGCCGACTTCACCCCATGCGATCGCGGTGGTGCTTCGCTGCGACCGCGGGTGGGTCCCCCGGTCCTGCTGTGGTGCACTGGCACGTGACAGCCAGCAGGATTCGGCGCACTGTCACGGTCTCAGGCGTTTGCTCTGAGCAAGCACCACGTTAACAAGATGAGCGTGAAATATCCAGATCGGCTGGTCCCAGTGCGTGCCGGGCGCTTGCGATAGTTAGCACTCACGCTCAAATCTGGCAGGCCTCGTGTCGCAAAGTGATGATCATCACGTCGGGTTTAGAAGGCAAAAACGGAGGTAGCGGCCCTACTGCCTTTCGAGGGCCCTATTCACGGAGCGCGTCGTCAAGCGATGACGTGACCCGCAAGATCTTGACCAGGCCGGTCATTTCCAAGACTCGTAGCACTGCCTCAGAGGTCGCGACGGTGGAGAAACGGCCGTTTCGTGCGGTGACACGACGGTAGGCAGCGGCTACGACGCCGATGCCGGTGCTGTCGATGAACGGGACACGCGACAGGTCGATGATCAGATGCGTCGAGGGCCCGTGAGCGAGAACTTCGATCAGGGTCTGTCGGAGAGTCGGAGCTCCGACGACGTCAACGTCGCCGGAGACGCGGACGATCGTCGCATCGTCTCGCTCTTCGATACTGCACACGATGTCCAACGGGCTAGCGCTTCTGGTTCGCGTCGACGAGGTAGGCCTCGAGGCTGTCCAGGATCTCTCGGCTTTCGACGAGGTCGGTGGCAAGCAGCTGCTTGGCCGTGACCAGCAGCTGCGACATGCGGGGGTCGGCCACTCGATAGAAGACCATCGAACCTTCGCGGCGAGTGACCAGCACGTGAGCTCTTCTCAGCACCGCCAGCTGTTGAGACAGCGGTGGGAGCTCGATGTCGAGAGCGTCCGCAAGCGAACCAACGGACTGCTCGCCGTCAACCAATATCTCGAGAATGCGAATTCGGACCGGATGAGCGAGCGCTCGGAAAAGCGATGCCTTCGCGGTGGCGATCGCGGGGGTTGAAAGCGCCATGCAGGGATGTTACATAGTTAGCGAAGTCTGCAAGTCTAGAACCGATTTCCCAGCGTCGATGCGAAGGGCTGCGAACCGTCGACGCAGCTGCCACCGCGTCAGCAGTTTGCAGGTCTCGCGGTCCAGCACACGCCTTAGGCAGAACGATCAGGGCGTTGTTCACTGCTCGTATGCGACCGCACGCCGTGCGTCGGGTCGGGGCACTCCTTGCCTGCTCAGCCCTTGTCGCTTGTTCACATGGCAGCCACTCCGACCTAACGACTGGTCGCAGGTCGCCGACTCAGTCGCCGTCGCTTGACTTGCCGACCTCCGAACCAGAGCGGCTTCCCTCGCACGGCAAGCCGATGGACTTTCCGCAGCGCAGCCTCCTCAAGCGCGAGCTGGTTCTCAACCGATGCACGTCGATCGCGATTCCCGGACCGCTCCTGACCGTGTATCGCGCGGCAAACTGCGCATTCGCCTTATACCGACGCCCCCGCGGATCCCTGTACACAATCCTGATTGGGCTCCAACCGGGCACCGATTCCCGAGGGGTCGTGATCTACAACCGAGTGAATGGTCCGACTCAGGTCGTGCGCATGCCGGGCAACTACGGTCTGGGCGCCATCATCCGGATTCGGTCACCACGCATCGTGATCGCGTTTGCGCCGAATCAGCCGCGGGTCGTCTTCGACATGGCGCGCGGAAGATTTCGCTGACGGCAGACGCAGCGCTGCCGGGTAGGCCAGCGACGTTCGAGCAGCGACGCTCATGCCGCCCTTGGCGGAGGATGCGAGATTCGAACTCGCGAGGGGTTGCCCCCAACACGCTTTCCAAGCGTGCGCCATAGGCCAACTAGGCGAATCCTCCGTCGGCCAGTCTAGCGAGGCTCGTCGCGCCTGTGGACTGTCTCGCAGGTGTCGGGCCCCGTGGCTACAGTGGACGCCGACCCCTCGTGCGGCGCTATCCCGCCCAACTCCCCCAGGGCCGGAAGGCAGCAAGGGTAAGTGGGCTCTGGCGGGTGCGCGGGGGGTCCTCTTTCTGGTGGAGGACGGCTGGATGTCGCTGGCGCTGTATCGCAAGTACCGGCCGGGCACCTTCGCGGAGGTCATCGGGCAGGAGCACGTCACCGAGCCGATCTGCCAGGCGCTGGACTCTGGCCGGATCCATCACGCTTACCTGTTCTCCGGGCCGCGCGGTTGCGGCAAGACCTCGAGTGCGCGAATCCTTGCGAGGTCGCTGAACTGCGAGAAGGGTCCGACGTCGACACCGTGCGGCGACTGCGACTCGTGCGTCGCGCTAGCGCCGATGGGGCCGGGTTCGCTCGATGTCATCGAGATCGACGCAGCGTCGCACGGGCTGGTCGACGACGCCCGGGACCTTCGCGAACGCGCGTTCTTCGCGCCGGTGTCGTCACAGTTCAAGATCTACGTGATCGACGAGGCGCACATGATCACCACCGCGGCGTTCAACGCGTTGCTGAAGGTGGTGGAGGAGCCGCCGCCGCATGTGAAGTTCATCTTCGCGACGACGGAACCCGATAAGGTTCTGACCACGATCAAGTCCCGCACCTTCCACTACCGGTTCCGGCTGATTCCGCCGCACGTGATGCGCGATCACCTCGCCAAGCTGTGCGAGGCGGAGGGCATCACGATCGACCCGCTGGTGCTGCCGCTGATCGTCCGCGCCGGCGCCGGCTCGGCTCGCGATGCGCAGTCGATCCTCGACCAGCTCGCTGCTGGGGCGACCGACGAGGGCATCGGCTACGAGCGAGCGTTGTCGTTGTTGGGCTACACCGACGCGGCGTTGCAGGACGAGGTCGTCGATGCGTTCGTCACCGGCGATGGCGCGGCGGTGTTCAGTGCGATCGACCGGGTGATCGAGGCTGGCCTCGAGCCGCGCCGCTTCGTGCAGGATCTGCTCGAGCGGTTCCGCGACCTGCTCGTGCTCGACGCCGTACCCGACGCGGCGGACAGCGGCCTGCTCGACGCGCCCGCGGACCAGCTGGAGCGGATGCGGTCGCAGGCCGAACACTACGGCCGGGCGTCACTGTCACGTGCCGCCGATGTGATGGCAGCGGCGCTCGTGGATATGAGAGGTACGACGTCGCCGCGCCTCGTGCTCGAACTGGCCTGTGCCCGGGTCCTGCTGCCCGGCGCTGCCTCTGACACCTCGGCGCTGCTCGCCCGGCTCGACAATCTCGAGCGGCGGATCGCAGCGGGCGTCGTCGGGGCCGTGCCTGCCGCTGCGGCTGCGCCGGCGGTCGGCGTGCCACCGGTCGCCACCGACACGCCTGACGTCGCCGACGCAGCGGTCCGGCGTCCCGACGAGCCCGGGCACGCCGAGCCCGCGGCTCCCGTCGTACCCGAGGAACCGGTTGCGGCGAGCGAGCCCGAGCCGGCCGCTGCGACCCCCGGCCCGACGCCGCCTGCGGCACCCGCGCCGTCGAGCGGCGGCCTCGATGTCGCGGGCCTGCGCCGGCTCTGGGATTCGGTCCTCGACGCCGTGAAGCAGCGCAGTCGCACGGCACACGCGCTGATGATGTCGTCGCAAATCGAGTCCCTCGACGGCCTCGTCCTCACGTTGTCCTTCAAGACACCGACCTTGGCCACCCGCTTCGCGAACGACGTGGCGGACTTCGTGACGGAGGCGTTGCGAGAGGTCGTCGGCCTCGACCTGAAAGTCCGCGCGACGACGGGGGACGGCTCACCTCCGCCGCCAACCACAGCGCCCGCCCCAGCGCCGGGTGCGAGCGAGCCTGCGGCACCGGTCGCACCCGTGTCGTCGGAGAACCTCGAGCCGGACGAGATCGACCTGTCCGACGAGGTCGAGTCCGCGGCGGCAGGCGACCCCGCCGACGCCGCGCTTGCGCTCGCGCAAGACATCTTGGGCGGCCAGGTCATCGGCGAGATCGACAACAACTAGTACCCCGGGCCCGCAGCCCTGGAAGCTGGGCGATGCGGACTTGGTGTCGCGATGCGGATCTGGTGCGGGTCGGCTACGACACCAAACTCACGTCGCCGAACCGCGGCGGGTGTCACCCGTGCGCCGTAGGCTCGGGCCATGCCTCCGCAGCCGAACATGCAGCAGTTGATGAAGCAGGCTCAGAAGATGCAGCGCGACCTGATGGCCGCCCAGGAGGAGATCGCGCAGCAGTCGGTCGAGGGTTCTGCAGGTGGCGGGCTGGTCAAGGCCACGATGTCCGGTGCGGGCGAGCTCACCGCGATCGCGATCGACCCCAAGGTGGTCGACCCGGACGATATCGAGACCCTGCAGGACCTGATCGTCGCTGCCGTCCACGCGGCGAAGGACGAGGCTGATGGGCTCGCCGCCAAGACAATGGGCCCGCTGGCCGGCGGCATGGGTGGCGCCCTCGGGATCCCGGGGCTGTAAGTGCCGTTCGTCCCCGCACCCACCGACTTGTCAGCCGCTGAGGTCGTCATAGCGACCGGTGAGGCTGACAAGTCACACGCTGATTCCTGGGGGGCGTAACGCGATGTACGAGGGACCTGTCCAGGACCTCATCGACGAGCTTGGGCGGCTGCCCGGCGTGGGTCCGAAGGGCGCGCAGCGGATTGCGTTCTATCTGCTCGCCGCCGACCCGGCCGACGTACGGCGGCTCGTCGACGCCCTCACCGAGGTCAAGGACAAGGTCAAGTTCTGCACGATCTGCGGCAATGTCTCCGAAGCAGGCCAGTGCCGAGTCTGCCGGGACCCACGTCGCGACCTCGCCGTGATCTGCGTCGTCGAGGAGCCGAAGGACGTCGTCGCGATCGAGCGCACGCGCGAGTTCCGCGGCCGCTACCACGTGCTGGGCGGGGCCATCTCGCCGATCGAGGGAGTCGGGCCCGACGATCTGCGCATCCGCGAGCTGATGACCCGCCTCGCCGACGGCACAGTCACGGAGCTGATCCTGGCCACCGACCCGAACCTCGAGGGCGAGGCCACCGCGACCTATCTCGCTCGGCTGGTGAAACCGATGGACCTCAAGGTCACCCGGCTGGCAAGCGGCCTCCCGGTCGGCGGCGACCTCGAGTACGCGGACGAAGTCACCCTCGGCCGCGCGTTCGAAGGACGTCGCGCGCTGGAAGTCTGACGCGCTGGAAATCGGTCGGATTGCTCGGATCCGGTCCGTAGACTTGATCACATGAGTCTCGTCGTCCAGAAGTACGGCGGGTCGTCGGTCGGTGACGCCGAACGCATCAAACGCGTGGCCCAGCGGATCGTCGACGCGCGCCGTGCCGGCAACGACGTCGTTGTTGTCGTGTCGGCGATGGGTGACACGACTGACGAGCTGATGGACCTTGCGCAGCAGGTCTCTCCGCTGCCGCCGCCGCGCGAGCTGGACATGTTGCTGACGAGCGGTGAGCGAATCTCGATGGCTTTGCTCGCAATGGCGATCGCGAATCTCGGCTTCGAGGCGCGCAGCTTCACCGGTAGTCAGGCCGGAGTGATCACCGACTCGACCCACGGCAAGGCGCGGATCATCGACGTCACGCCCGGCCGGATCGCGGAGGCGCTCGGCCAGGGCTACGTCGCGATCGTCGCCGGCTTCCAGGGCGTCAGTCAGGACACCAAGGACATCACCACGCTCGGCCGTGGCGGCTCGGACACCACCGCCGTCGCCCTCGCCGCCGCGCTGAAGGCCGATGTGTGCGAGATCTACACCGACGTCGACGGGGTGTTCTCCGCCGACCCGCGGCTGGTCAGCAATGCCGGCAAGCTCGACCGGATCAGCTACGAGGAGATGCTCGAGCTCGCGGCGTCCGGCGCCAAGGTCTTGATGTTGCGATGCGTGGAGTACGCACGCCGTTACGGCGTACCGGTCCATGTCCGCTCATCGTTTTCCGATCACGACGGCACCTGGGTCGTGGGCATCCCCGAGGAGGAACTGGTGGAGCAGGCGATCATCTCCGGCGTCGCGCACGACCTGTCCGAGGCACGCGTCACGGTCGTCGGCGTGCCGGACAAGCCAGGTGAGGCGGCCGGGATCTTCCGCGCGATCGCCGACGCCGGCGTCAACATCGACATGATCGTGCAGAACGTCTCCGGCTCGACCGGCCGCACCGACGTGTCCTTCACGCTCGCCCGCACCGACGGCCAGAACGCGATGGAGGCGCTCGAGCGAGTGAAGAACTCGGTGGGGTTCGAGTCGCTGCTCTACGACGACCACATCGGAAAGGTGTCCCTCGTCGGCGCCGGGATGCGATCGCACCCCGGCGTCTCCGCAACGTTCTTCGAGGCGCTCGCGTCCGCAGGCGTCAACGTGCAGAACATCTCGACCTCGGAGATCCGGATCTCGGTGGTGTGCCAGGACAGCGACGTGCAGGCCGCGGTCAAGGCCGTGCACGACGCGTTCGACCTCGGTGACGCTGACGGCTCTCCCGCGGTCGTCTATGCCGGGACCGGCAGATGAGTGAGATGAAGCCGCAGCACGTCGGCGTCGTCGGTGCCACCGGCCAGGTCGGCGGCGTCATGCGCAGGCTGCTCGCCGAGCGCGAGTTCCCGATCGCGTCGTTGCGCTTCTTCGCGTCGGCTCGTTCGGCGGGTACGACGTTGCCGTGGGGCGATGGCCAGATCGTGGTCGAGGACGCGGCGACCGCCGACCCCACCGGCCTCGACATCGCGCTGTTCTCGGCGGGTGCGACCACGTCGCGGGCGCAGGCGGAGCGGTTCGCCGCCGCGGGCGCCGTCGTGATCGACAACTCCTCGGCGTGGCGGATGGATCCCGACGTACCGCTCGTCGTGAGCGAGGTCAACGGCGGCGAGATCGCCAACGCCATCAAGGGGATCATCGCCAACCCGAACTGCACCACGATGGCCGCGATGCCGGCGTTGAAGCCGTTGCACGACGAGTCCGGCCTGATCCGGATCGTCACCAGCACCTACCAGGCCGTGTCCGGCTCGGGTGGGGCCGGCGTCGACGAGCTCGACAAGCAGGTCCGCCAGGTCGTCGACCGGGCCGCCGAGCTGGCGCACGACGGTGCGGCTGTGACGTTCCCGCAGCCGGAGAAGTACGTCGCACCGATCGCGTTCAACGTTCTGCCGATGGCCGGCTCGATCGTCGACGACGGCGAGTTCGAGACCGACGAGGAGAAGAAGCTCCGCAACGAGAGCCGCAAGATCCTCGACATCCCCGACCTGCTGGTGTCGGGGACGTGTGTCCGGGTGCCGGTCTTCACCGGTCACTCGCTGTCGATCAACGCGGAGTTCGCGCGGCCGATCTCGGTCGAGCGCGCGCGGGAGGTGCTCGCTGCCGCGCCTGGAGTGGAGCTCTCCGACGTACCGAATCCGTTACAGGCAGCTGGCCGTGACCCCAGCTATGTCGGCCGGATCCGACAGGACCCCGGCGTGCCCGACGGCCGCGGCCTCGTCCTGTTCGTGAGCAACGACAACCTGCGCAAGGGCGCGGCCCTCAACGCCGTACAGATCGCCGAACTCGTCGCCTCCCGCTAGCCGCCGCCGCAGCCGACCGATCGCCCAACCGTCTCGAATCGTTGGTTTCGACGGCGCGAAACCAACGAATCGAGAAGGTTGGGCGATATGTGTTGCTGGCTGGTTGCGGCTGGGTTCTGCGGTCAGCTGGCTGGTTGCGGCTGGGTGGGGGCGATCGGTCAGCCGGCGGGGCGTTGCCAGGCGAGCAGCGGGCCGCGCATCGCGTCGAGGATCGAAGCCGCGTCGATCGCCTGTGAGGGCGACATCGCGCCGGCGCCTGCCACGCGCAGTGCGCTCTCGACGAGGGCCAGCGCGGTGAATCCGTAGACGTCGTTGATGTCGACGCCGACGGTACGAGACCTGCCGCCGGCACTCGCCGTCGCGACGACCCGGGTGCGCGCATTCGCGCGGACGTCCTCGGCCGGGCCCTCCGGCAACCGCTCGACGAGGCGGCGAACCAGCGGCGCCGTCAGTCGCATCAACGGCCCGGTGGCAGAGCCGGCGAGCGGCGCGACGGCGGCGGCGACCCTCGGCGCGGTGACTGCGCACTCGACCACCGTGTCCGGCGCCCACAGCGGGATCGTCAGGTTCTCGCCCCACGGCAGGTTGATGGCTGAGTGACCTTCGATCTCGGTACGCCGCAAGCGGGGGTTGGGCTCCGCGAGGACCGCTTCGATGCTCGACCTTGCCGTGCCCCGGCTGGGCCGCATGCCCTTGATCGAGTAGCCCACGACGATTCGCTCCGGTGTCTCGCCGAGGGCGTCAGCTGCTACGGCCGCGGCACAGTCACCCGGCAGGTAGTCGAAGCCGCAGGCGGGTACGACGGCGGTCGCCGCGGAGCGGTACGCGTCGTACACCTCGGTCATGAAGGCCGGCTCGCCGGTTGAGTCGATGTAGTGGACACCAGCCGTGACAGCAGCGTCGACGACGGGACGGCCCAGCGCCGTGAACGGGCCGACCGTGGAGATCACGACGTCCAGCCCATCCATGAAGCCGGCGAGTGCGTGCGGGTCGCTCGTGTCGACGACGACGCGTTCGCTGCCCTCTGTCCCGTCGACGTCCTTCAGCCGCTCGGCCGAGCGCGCGCCGAGCCGGACATCGAGGTCGCGCAGGGCGAACTCCGTCGCGGTCAGCTTGCCGGTGTATCCCGTCGCTCCGAGGAGCCCGATCCTGCGCATGCCGGCAATTGTGGCAGCGGGCGTCAGCGATCGGCGGCGGCGGGCTCACCGGGTGCCGGCGACGGTTGTGAAGCCTGCGCCACGACCCGTCGTGGCGCAGCTTTCACAACCTGGCCAATTGGTCGGGATGGCGGGATTTGAACCCACGACCCCCTCGTCCCGAACGAGGTGCGCTACCAAGCTGCGCTACATCCCGAAAGCCTCAGCGAGTCTAGGGCACCCCGGCGCCGGCGGTCCGAGGGATCAGCGTCAGCAGGCTGGCTTCGGGGTGGCACGCGAACCGAACCGGCGCGTACGGCGAGGTGCCGAGGCCCGCAGAGACGTGCAGCCACGCACCGGGACCCCACGGCGTGAGCCCGCGCGCTCGCCGCCGCGGCAATCCGCAGTTCGTGACCAGCGCGCCGACGCCGGGTACGCGAAGCTGCCCGCCGTGAGTGTGGCCGCTCATCACGAGCGAGAACCCGTCGGCGGTGAACGAGTCGATCAGCCGCGGTTCGGGGCAGTGCGAGAGACCGATCGCGACGTCGGCGCTGACCGGCCCCGCGATCCGGTCGTAGTGATCGGCTTTCAGGTGCGCGTCGCTCACCCCGCCGAGCTCGACCGTCAGCCCGCCGAGGTCGATCGTCGTACGCCGATGGGTGAGGTCGAGCCAGCCGGCGTCGGTGAACGACGTACGGAGCTCGTTCCAGTTCAGCGGTTCGCCGTAGCGGCGTTCGCCGTCGTCAGGCACGAGATAGCGCGCGGGGTTCTTGGCGACCGGCAGGAACCAGTCGTTGGATCCCGGCACGAAGGCACCCGGCCGGTCGAGCAGCGGTCCGAGCGCATCGACCACGATCGGATTCGCGCGGCGCGAGGCGAGGTTGTCCCCGGTGTTGATGACCAGGTCCGGCTCGAGCGCACCGAGCGACCGCACCCACTCGACCTTCCACTCCTGGCCCGGCGTGAAGTGCATGTCGGAGACGTGCAGGACCGTGATCGGCTTCGCGTCCGGCGGGAGGATCGGTACGTCGTAACGGCGCAGCCGAAACGCCTTGCGCTCATACGCCCAGCCGTAGAGGCCCGCGCCGGCACCCGCAACGGCGAGTCCGAGCGGAACTCCCAAGACCGGGCCCATCGCTCCAATCTAAGGTGGCGGGATGCCGCTCAAAGCCAAGCTGCGTGACGACATGACCACAGCACTGAAGGCCAAGGACGAGCTCCGGCTTGCGACGCTTCGGATGGTGCTCACCGCCATCACCAACGAAGAGGTCGCCGGCAAGTCTTCGCGGGAGCTCTCCGACGACGAGGTGCTGAAGGTCCTCACGCGGGAGGCGAAGAAGCGCCGCGAGGCGGCGGAGGCGTTCGACCAGGCGGATCGCCGCGAGCTGGCCGAACGTGAGCGGGCCGAGGGCGGCGTGCTCGAGGAGTACCTTCCCGCCCAGCTTGCCGACGAGGAGATCGCCGTGATCGTTCGCGAGGCGATCGCCTCGACCGGCGCCGATGGACCGCAGGCGATGGGTCAGGTCATGAAGGTCGTACAGCCGCAGATCGCCGGCCGGGCCGAGGGTGGCCGCGTCGCCGCCGAGGTGAAGAAGCAGCTCGCGGGTTAGTGCCCCCCGCCGGGGCCGTGACCGTGGCCCTTCGTGGGGGTGTTGCTGGGCGACGGTGACGCCGTCGTCGTCGGCCCGCCACCGGGGTTGGTCGGCGGCGGGTTGCTGGGGTGCTGCTTCGGCGTGTTGACCGGCGCAGGCGTTCCGTTCGACAGGTAGATCCGGACGACGGTGCCCTTCGACGCGCTGTAGCCACCTGGCGGATCGGTGCGCGCGACCGTGCCGAGCTTCTGAGTGCTGTACACCGTGCCCGCCACGATCTGCGGAGTGAAGCCAGCTTGCGACAACGTCGCCGAGGCGTCGCTGGGGCTCTGTCCGACGACGTTCGGGATCGTCAGGCGAACGCCGATCTCGTAGTACGAGCTGGGCCCGGTGAACTGCAGGATCGGGTACCCCTGCAACGCCGCGTTCATCGTCGACTGCCAGATCCGGCCGGCGATCGTCGCGCCGTAGACCGCGCTGTAGGAGGTCGGCCCGATCCGCAGGTAGTTGAGGCTCTTGTTCGGCGCGGAGGGGATTCCGACCCAGACCGCGGAGGCCAGCTGCGGGGTGTAGCCGGCGAACCACGATCCGGTGTTGTTGTCGAGCGTGCCCGTCTTGCCGGCAGCGGGTCGCCCCGTCAGGTTGTCGATGGTTCCCGTCGCGCGCGGCACGGTCAGCACCCCGTGCAGGATGTCGGTCACTGTGTTCGCAAGACCCTCGGGCACCACCTGTTCGCACTTGGGCTGGGGCGGGTCGTAGGTCGTACCCGATCGCGGGTCGACGATCTTGGTGATGGCGATCGGCCGGCAGTACTTGCCGTGCGCTGCCATCGTCGCGTAAGCGGCCGCCAGGTTGAGCGGGGTGAAGCCAGTCTGGGCGCCGGCGCCGAGGACGAATGGTGCGACCTGCTCGATGGGCTTGCCGGTGCCCTGCTTGACGCCCATGGCGGCGGCGAGCTTCACCGGCTCGCACAGTCCGGTCCGCTCCTCCAGCTGCGCGAAGAACGTGTTGACGGAGTACCAGGTTCCGGTCTCGAGGTTGAACGTGCCCGACTCGCCGTCACCCGCGTTGCTGGGGCTCCAGGACTCGACCGGCTGACCTTTGCAGTTGGTCAGGCCATCGATCGTCACCGTGGTCGGTGACGAGATCCGCGTGCTGAGGGGGATGCCTTCTTTTAGCGCGGCCGCCAGAACGAACAGCTTGAACGTCGACCCCGCGTGGAAGCCCGCACTGCCGCCGTACTTCGTGCCGACCGCGTAGTTGATCGAGTTCTCGTGCTTCTTCGGGTCGTTGCCGTACTTCGTGCTCACGGCGAGCGCCCGGATCTTGCCGGTGCCCGGCTCGATCAGCGCCTCGGCCCCCGCGACCTTGCTGGGTTCGTATGAGTAGACGTACTGGTGCATGCCGGCGTTCGCGGCCTTTTGCATCTTCGGGTCGAGGGTGGTGCTGATGGTGAGGCCCCGACGCAGCAGATCCGAGCCGAGCTTCGGCGTCTTGTCGAAGACGTTCTCCACGTAGCTGCAGAAGTACGGGTACTTCGAGGATGAGCACGTGTTGCCCGGCGTGTGGATGTCCAGCTTGATCGGCTTGGTGATGGCGGCGTCGTAGGTCGGCTGGTCGATCGAGCCGTACTTCAGCATCTGACCCAGTACGACGTTGCGCCGTACCTTCGCCGCGTCCGGGTAGTAGTGCGGGTTGTAGGCCTCGGGTGACTGGATCAGGCCGACCAGCATCGCGCTCTGGACAAGGGTCAGATCCTGGACGCGTTCGTTGAAGTAGTGCTTGGCCGCCGCGCCGATGCCGTACGCGCCGTCACCGAAGTAGACGATGTTGAAGTACCAGTCGAGGATCTGGGACTTCGAGTAGTGCTGCTCGAGGTAGATCGCGTACCGGGCTTCCTTGATCTTTCGGGCCAGGGTGTCGGCGACCGCGGCCTCGCGCTGCTTCTTGGTGCGGGCGTTCTCGACCAGCACGTTCTTCACGTACTGCTGCGCGATCGTCGAGCCACCTTGGGACACGCCGCCGGAGGACCCGTTCGACAGCAACGCCCGAAGCGCAGCACGGATGTCGAGACCCGAGTGCTCGTAGAACCGGACGTCCTCGGTGTCGATCAGCGCCTTCTGCGTGATCAGCGGGATGGCCGACAGCGGGACGCTCTTGCGGTACTCGTCGTAGAACGTCGCGATCGTGTGGCCGTTGACGTCGAGCACCTTGGTGACCTGTGGCAGCGGCTTCCGCTTGAGGATCGCCGGCACCGTGAAGCTGTCGCTCGCATTGCGCGCCACCAGGCCGACGCCGCCGACGAACGGCAGCAGCATCCCGGCCATCAGGACCCCGGCGACCACACTGACCGCGAGCAGCAGGCTGATGCTCTGGGTCAGGGGAGCGCGACGCACCCTCCCAGCCTAAGAGAGATCGACCGAAGATCGGGTGAGGCGGCACGGGCCGAGGGCGGACAGGGTGAGTGTGGACCCGGTCATTTCGGACTACCGAAAACAGTACGAACGGACCCTGTTGCCCGTCCTGTCCGATTCGTACTGTTGCCGGGTGCCTTGGACCGAAGACTGGACGACGCGAGCCGCTTGCGGCGACGAAGCTCCCGATTCTCTGTTCGTGTCTGGCGCCGCCCAGCACCGCGCCAAGACGGTGTGCCGCGGCTGCCCGGTGCGCACCGAGTGCCTGGCCGACGCCCTCGACAACCGCGTCGAGTTCGGCGTGTGGGGTGGGCTGACCGAACGTGAGCGCCGCGCCTTGCTGCGCCGTCGCCCGAACGTCGAGTCGTGGCAGCGGCTGCTTGCGAGCGCCATGGAGCAGTACGAGAACGCTCACTGCGCCAGCCCGATCGCGATCTAGCGACGGCTCGCGGCTAGCCCGCGATCTTCGGAGCCGACGCGCTCGGCCCGTTGGACAGTTCTGAACCGATCTCCCGAAGCCCTTCGAGGTCGTGGACGTCGCTCGACTGCGCCGCGACCTCGACCACCCCGACCCGCGGATGAGCGGATCGGAACTGCGCGGCCCGCCGTCCGTCACGCCCCGCGACCGCGAGGCGATCGGCATGGACGCGGAGCACCGCCGCGGTCAGCGGCTCCTCGCCGGACTCGTCAAGTGCTTCGGCAGCGGCGAGCGACTTCTCCACCGACAGGTTCGACGCCGCACTCGAGTGGACGCGGTTGAGGACGACGCCGGCCAACGGCATGTGTTCGGTCTCGAGTCGTTCGACGAAGTACGCCGCCTCGCGCAGCGCGTCTCGCTCGGGCACGGCCACGACGATGAACGACGTACCGCCTTCTTTGAGAAGCTTGTAGGTCTCGTCCGCGCGCTCCCGGAAACCGCCGAACATCGTCTCGAGCGAGGCCACGAACAGCGATAGGTCCTTGAGGGCCTGGCCACCGAGGACCTTGTTGAGCACGTCGGTGAAGACCTTCACGCCGATCGTGAAGACCTTGAGATAGGCGCGGCCGCCAGCGCGGGCGGGTGCGGTGAGCATCCGGATCATGCGCCCGTCGAGGAACCGGCCAAGCCGCTGCGGTGCGTCGAGGAAGTCAAGCGCGGACCGGCTCGGCGGAGTGTCGACGACGATCAGGTCCCAGTTGCTCGCGGCTTTGAGCTGGCCGAGCTTTTCCATCGCCATGTACTCCTGCGTGCCCGCGAAGCTCGAGGACAGGGAGACGTAGAACGGGTTCGACAGGATCGCCTTCGCGCGGTCCGGGTCGGAGTGGGTCTCGACGATCTCGTCGAACGTCCGCTTCATGTCGAGCATCATCGCGTCGAGCGAACCGCCCGCGGACGTGTCGATCTCGGCGACTGCGCGCGGCGTGTTGTCCAGTTCGGTCAGGCCCATCGACTGCGCGAGGCGGCGGGCCGGGTCGATGGTCAGCACGCACACCTTGCGACCACGTTCGGCACCGCGAAGCGCGAGCGCCGCGGCAGTGGTGGTCTTGCCGACGCCACCGGCACCGCAGCACACGATGATCTGCGCACTGTCGAGGAGGGCATCGACGTCGAACGCTTTGGCCGCCATGTCAGACCATCCCCGCGGTCTGCAGCCGCTCGGCGAGGTCGTAGAGCCCGGCAAGGTCGGTGGCGTCAGGAATCAGCGGCAGCTCGTACGTCGGTCGGTCCAGGTCGTGCAGGACGGTGCGCTCCTGCTGCTCCAACCGAACCCGGCCGGCGTGATCGGTCGCCTCGGCGGCAAGCGCCGAGACGATGGCAGGGTCGGGTTCGATGCCCGCCGCCTTCAGGCCACGGCCAAGCTCCGCGGTGTCGAGCTGGCCGGCTGCGGCGGACGCGACGTCGGCGTCGGGCAGCAGCGGGTCGCGGACCATGTTGACGATCACCGCACCGACCGGGAGGTCGGTGCCGCGCAGCTCTGCCACGCCGTCGGCGGTCTCCTGAACCGGCATCTCCTCGAGCACGGTGACGAGATGAACGGCGGTCTTGTTCGAGCGAAGTAGCTTCATGACGCTGTCCGCCTGATTCCGCACGGGACCCATCCGGGCGAGCGCCGCGACCTCGCTGTTGACGTTGAGGAAGCGCGCGATCCGGCCGGTGGGGGGCGCGTCCATCACCACGGCGTCGTACAGCCGTCCGCCGCCCCGTCGCTCGCGGGTCGCAGCCTCCATCACCTTGCCGGTGAGCAGCACGTCCCGGACGCCCGGCGCGATCGTGGTCGCGAAGTCGATCGCTCCGATCTTCTTGAGCATCGAGCCCGCCCGGCGCAGGTTGTAGAACTGCTCGAGGTACTCCAGCAGCGCCTGCTCGGGGTCGATCGCGAGCGCGTAGACCTCGCCACCACCTCGGGCCGATGCGACCCGGCGCTCCTCGTACGGCAGCGGTGGCGTGTCGAACAGCTGGGCGATCCCCTGCCGCCCCTCGACCTCGGTGAGCAGCACCTGGCGCCCACCGGCAGCCAGCGCGAGGGCGAGCGAGGCCGCCACCGTCGTCTTGCCGGTGCCGCCCTTGCCGCTCACGACGTGCAGCTTGACCGCGGGGAAGTCGCTCATTTCACCTCAAGGTTAGAGGTCGTGAATTTTTCACAAGCGAGCAGGAGAGCCCTGCCGGGTGGCGAAGTTTGATGTCGAACGAGCCCAGCGCGGAGGTTTCCCCAACATGTACGACGAGTTGATGTGGCGAGCCGGTGCCGAGTGCCAGACCGACAACGCCGTGTACTTCTACGCGCCGAGCCACTTCGAGCGAAAGCCTGAGAAGGACCTCCGCGAGGGCATCGCGCGCTCCCTGTGCCGCAAGTGCAAGGTCAAGGAGCAGTGCCTGAACTACTCGATCGCGGTCGAGGAGTCCCACGGCATCTGGGGCGGCTTGAACGAGCTCGAGCGCAAGCGTCTGCTGCGCAGCATGCGCGCACAGAGCGCCTGAATCGTCGTATCGCCCCTCGGGCATACGCTGAGCGCCGTCGCGGATCGGGGGTGCGGGTGTGACCAGCACTACGGCTTTCTGCTCGTCATGTGGCGCTGCCGCTAGCGGTGCCTTCTGCTCGTCCTGCGGGGCTCGGATCGATGCGCCGTCCTCCGGTCTTCCGCCGGTGGGCGGCACCTCCGTGCCGCCGGGCTACCCGCCGCCGGGATACGGCGCGAGCGTGGGATTCAACGTCCAGCTGCATCGGCCGACCAGCGGGCTCGCGATCGGCGCGCTCATCGCGGCGTTCGTCTTCGCGCCGGCCGGCTTGGTGCTCGGCTTCATGGCGAAGAAGGAGATCCAGCGGACCGGGGCCGACGGCGACGGTCTTGCGACGGCGGCGATCGTGATCTCCATCATCGCGATGGTCGTCTGGGTGATCGCCTTCGTGTCGATCCTGAGCACGGCGAGCTCGATCCACCACGACTTCAACAACTTCGGCCCCGGCCCTAACGGCTACTGACAAGCAATGTGACATTGCCTTGCTCTAGGCCGAGCAATGTGACATTGCCACGTGTCAGCCCGAGCAATGTGACATTGCTTGCCCGGCGGCGGGGTTCCGGTGTGGGCGGCGGAGCCATAGGCTCAGGCACGTGCAGAAATGGGAGTACGCGACGGTTCCGCTGCTCGTCCACGCGACGAAGCAGATCCTCGACCAGTGGGGCTCGGACGGCTGGGAGCTCGTCCAGGTGGTCCCCGGACCAGGAGGCGGCGACCAGCTGGTCGCCTATCTGAAGCGTCCGCTGCCGTGAGCCGGGTGGAGGACCGGCTCGCCGAGCTCGGCCTCACCGTGCCCGCGGTGGCCGCACCGGTGGCGGCGTACGTCCCTGCCGTGCGCAACGGGGACCTCGTGTGGACCTCTGGTCAGCTGCCGTTCGTCGACGGTGCGCTACCGGCAACCGGCAAGGTAGGGGCGGCCGTCGACCCTGACGCCGCTGCCGACCTCGCGCGGACCTGTGCCCTAAACGCCATCGCCGCGATCAAGGCCGAGATCGGTGACCTCGACGCGATCGAACGCATCGTCAAGGTCGTCGGCTTCGTCGCTAGCGCACCGGACTTCACCGGCCAACCCGCAGTCATCAACGGCGCGAGCAACCTGATCGGCGAGGTGTTCGGCGACGCCGGCAGGCATGCCCGAAGCGCGGTCGGTGTCGCCGTCCTGCCAATGGATGCGCCGGTCGAGGTCGAGGTCGTCGCGCAAGTGCGCGTGAATGGTGCCGCCGTGGCGGGCGGATGACCGAGGCGAGCGCCGCGTCAGACCCCGTGGCGACGATGTTCTCGGGGATGGTCGACACCGTGAAGCGGCTCGCGAGTGGCGAGCTGCAAGCCGTTGCGCCACGCGACGCGGCGACCGTCGTACTCGCGCGTGACGGCACCGCTGGACCGGAGGTCTACCTGTTGCGTCGTGCCGCCTCGATGGCGTTCGCGGCAGGGGCCTTCGTCTTTCCAGGCGGATCCGTCGACGCTCGCGACCAGGACCTCGGCGACGATTACTGGGTGGGGCCACCGCCGAGCTTCTGGGCGAAGGCGCTGACCTGCAGCGAGCCGCTCGCCAAGTCGTTGGTCTGTGCGGCCGTGCGGGAGACCTTCGAGGAGTCTGGTGTGCTGCTCGCCGGCTCTGACGCGAGCACGATCGTCGCGGACACGAGCGGCGATGACTGGGAAGCCGATCGGCTCGCCCTGATCGATCGCTCCCTGTCCTTTGCCGCGCTGCTTCAACGGCGTGGTCTCGTGCTGCGCGCAGACCTGCTGAGGGCGTGGGCGCACTGGATCACGCCCGAGGTCGAGCCGAAGCGGTTCGACACCCGGTTCTTCGTCGCTGCCCTGCCAGCCGGGCAGCGGACCCGCGACGTCGGCGGCGAGGCCGACCGGGTCGCCTGGATGGCGCCAGCCGATGCCATCGCCGGCAATGAGCGCGGCGAGATGATGCTGATGCCGCCGACTATCGCGACGCTGCGGGATGTCGCGTCCTTCCGCTCGGTCGCGGATCTCCTCGCCGCCGGTGACGAGCGGGAGATCGACGTCATCTTTCCGAAGCTGGTCCTCGACGAGGGGGACCGGCTGCGGTTCCTGCTCCCGCACGACCCCGACTATCCGCGGGAGCCGGCGGGGTGAGCAGGCTCGAGCCGGTCACCCGGTGCGCGTCGCGGATGCTGGCACCGAATGCCGGGCTGATGACTCTCGACGGCACCAACACCTGGGTGCTGCAACAGCCCGGCGGCGAGCAACGGGTCGTGATCGATCCTGGACCGATCGAGGACGGCCACGTCGACGAGGTCGCCGCTCTCGGATCGATCTCGTTGATCGTGCTCACCCACGGCCACTTCGACCACTGCGAGGCGGCGCCTCGCCTGCACGAGCTGACGGGTGCCCCGGTCGTCGCCCGTGATCCGAAGCTGTGCATCGCCGCCGAACCGTTGTCCGACGCCACGGGCCGGACGTCGCTCGCCGGCCTCGACTGGCTCACCGTCCTGACGCCCGGTCACAGCAGTGACTCGGTCTCGTTCCTGCTCGAGAACGATCGCGCGCTCCTGACCGGCGACACGGTGCTAGGACGGGGTACGGCGGTGGTGGCGCACCCCGATGGCCAGCTCGGCCCTTACCTCGACTCGTTGCAACGCCTCCGTGACCTCGCGGCCACCGAGGTCGACATCCTGCTGCCGGGCCACGGCCCCGTGCTCGACAACCCGCTGGCGGTCCTCGAGTACTACCTTGCACACCGCGCGGAGCGGCTCGAGCAGGTGCGTGCCGCGCTCGCGGCAGGAGCCACGGACGCCGACGCTGTCGTGGAGCGGGTCTACGCCGACGTCGACCAGTCGTTGTGGCCCGCTGCCAAGCAGTCGGTGCTGGCACAGCTCGACTTCATCGACGGCAGGACGTGAGGGTGTGACCTCACAGCCACCGATCGACGCCCCGATGGTGTGCCCGGTGTGCGGCACTCCGACCGTCGCCGGCGCCCGCTTCTGTTACTCGTGCGGCGCAATGCTGGACACGACGGCGATGTCGGCCGACACCACCGCTGAACGCCGAATCGTCACCGTGCTCTTCGGCGACCTCTCCGACTTCACGGCATGGGCCGAGGACGTCGACCCCGAGCGGGTCGGCGTCGTCATCGATCACGTGCTCGCGGAGCTCAGCCATGCGGTCACCGACTGCGGTGGCACGATCGACAAGCTCACCGGCGACGGCATCATGGCGGTGTTCGGGGCGCCGACAGCACACGAGGACGACACCGAACGAGCGGTACGCGCCGCCGCACAGATGCAGCAGGCGGTCCGCCGTCTCATGGCTGAGGAGAGCGGCGGCGGCCGGCGGATGGGCCTACGAGTCGGCCTCAACACCGGCGAGGTCCTGGCAGGGGTTCAGGCCTCGCTTGCCTACACCGTCGTCGGCGACACGGTGAACACCGCGTCGCGGCTGTCCGACGCAGCCGGGGTGGGCACCGTCTATGCCGGCCGGGCGACGGCGCTCGCGACGATGTCGATCGCCTCGTGGCGATCGCTGCCGCCGTTGCGGTTGAAGGGAAAGCGTGAGCCGGTAGCGGCCTACGAGCTGATGGGCCTCCGACCGCCCGGCGCTGCCCGCCTCGGTCTCGGCGAGGAGGCGCCGTTCATCGGCCGGGACGCGGAGTTCGGGCGCCTCGTGGGCCGGGTCCTCGACGTCGTCGAGCGCGGCAAGCCGGCGTCGGTAGTGGTCACGGGCGAGGCCGGTGTCGGCAAGACTCGCCTGGCCGTCGAGCTGGCCCACTTCGCCGGAGAGCTGCCGAACGTTCGGGTGTTGTGGGGGCGCTGCCCGCCGTACGGCGAGAGCCGCGAGATGTCGGCGCTCGCGGAATGGATGCGCACTGTCTTCGGCATCACCGAGGAGGACGATCTCGACGTCGCCATACAGCGAGTGCGCCGTACCTTGGGCCGACTTGCGACGTTGCACCCTGGGCGGCCGATCAACTCGGCGACGACCGATCGGCTGCTCGCCCTGCTCGGGCTCGTCGAGTACGCGCCGATCGGCCCGCGTGACAACGCGACGCCAGGAGGGACGGAGCTGCTGCGCGATCCGACGGTCGAGGCGGTTGTCGCCGTTCTCGCCGCACTCGTCGCCGAGGGTCCGCTCGTCCTTGTCATCGACGACGCGCAGTGGGCCACCGGCGAGCTGCTCGGCACGGTCACCAATCTGGCGAGCGAGGTGCTCGGCGCCGTCCTGTTCCTGACCGTCGGCCGGTCCGACCTGCTCACCGCGACCTGGTGGGACCAGATGCCCGACGTCGAGGTGCTGCCGGTGCAGCCGCTCGACGAGGCGGCGAGCGAACGACTGTTGCGCGCTTACCTCAGCGGTGCAGAGCTCGATCCGGAGACCCGCAAGCTGCTGCTCGAGCGAGCCCAAGGCAATCCCTTCTTCCTCGCGGAACTGTTGCACCTGCTGGTCGACCGTGGCCTGCTCCGGCGTGACGGTGACGGCTGGCGGCTGACCGGCGAGCTCCCTCGCGATGTGCTCCCGGCCGGGGTCCAGGCCGTGCTCGCTGCGCGCATCGACGGCCTCACGCCAGGCGCTCGCGCGCTGCTTCGCGATGCGTCGGTGCTCGGCAACCGCTTCACGGCCGACATGCTGCGGTCACTCGAGCCGATCACCGACGGCGGCCAGGACCCGGTCGCGCCTGCGTTGGACGAGCTGGTCGCGCGCGGCATCGTGCAACCGACCGGTACGGCGAGTGACTCGACGCCGCACTACGCCTTCACCCACGCGCTGGCCCGCGACGTCGCCTACGCGGGGATCCCGAAGAGCGAGCGGGCGCGGCGGCACACGACGGTCGCCCGCTGGGCAATCGCCGGGCTGCACTGGTCTCCGGGTGAGACCGATGCGCTGGTCGCCGCGCAGGCGGAGCAGGCGGTCGCACTGGCTGAGGAGATGAACCTCCCGGCACGCGACCCGGCGTGGGCCGCGCGCGAGATCGGCTTCGGCGCACTCGATCGCCTCGGCGAGGCGGCACTGGCGCGGGACGACAACGAGCGTGCGGAGAGCTTGTTCAGCCGCGCTCTGGACCTGGCAGGTGACGACGTTCCGGCGGCGGTGGTGTCCCGGGCGCGCGTGCGCCGGGCGGCGGCTCGGGTCGCGCTGCACCGGTTCGCTGATGCTGAAGCCGACCTCGAGGGTCCGCTCGAGGCCACCGATCTGCGCATCAGGTCCGCGGCGCTGGTGGTCCGCGGCGAGATTTTGCGGCGAAGCGGCGACGACGCGCGCGCCGCCGAGGCACTCGTCTCAGCGCTGGCAGCGGCCAGCGAGGCCGGTTTCGACCGGGTCGCCGGCGAGGCGCTGCGACAGCTCGGCTTGATCGACTACCTCGCGGGTCGGCTGCGAGCCGCGGACGAGCGGTTCGAGCAGGCGTTGAGCCTCGCGGAGCGAGTCGGTGATCGCCGCGGTGCGGGCTGGGCGTTGCAGCACCTCGCCTGGAACGCGACCACCCGCGGAGATTACGCCGAGGCCGAACGCCGGCTTGCGGCCGCGGCCGACGTGTTCGCCGGTCTCGACGACGACGGCGGCCTGTCGTGGTGCGCCGGCACCGAGGCGTTCGTCCGGCTGCTCCAAGGCCGCCTCGAGCAGGCACGTGACCTCGCCCAGGGGTTGCTGCCGCTCGGCCGCGCGCTCGGCGACAAGTGGGGGACGGCTGCCTGCCTGACGATCGATGCCCTGGCCGCCGCCGAACTCGGCCAGATCACGACCGCGCTGGAGGAGTCGGCCACCGCGTACGACTCGTTCGAGGTGCTCGGCGACACGTGGGGCATGTGCCTCGCCTCGATCGCGTCGGGGATCGCGCTGCGAGGCGCCGGTCGGCCGCGCAAGGCCATCCGTCGCCTCGAGCACGCCGCCGACCTTGCGGACAAGGGGCACCAGCCGATCCCGCGCGCGCTCGCGATGTCGGCGATCGGGTACTGCCGGCTCGACACCGGCGATGCGAGCGGTGCGCAGGATGCAGCGAAGGGCGCGCTCGAGGCGGTGGAGAAGCTCGACGTCCGGCCCGCGGCGCTGGTCGGGACTCGTGTGCTCCTCGCACAGGCGCTGCGGGCTCGGGGCGACGCGGCTGCGGCGCTGCCGCTGCTTCGTGAGGCACAGGCGGTCGAGGACGGGTCGCTGGCCTTTCCGCGACGCCAAGCCTTGGCACATCTGGCCGGCGTACTTCTCGAGCTCGGTGAGCCGGGGGAGGCCTTGACGGTCGCCCACCAGGCGATGGCGACGCCCGCGCAGGACCTGCGCTCGCGAATCGTCACCTTGCGGGTGCTCGGCCACTGCCTGGCCGCCGCCGGAGACCTGCCGGCCGCGAAGTTCGCCCTGCGGCAGGCGCTCGCCCTGTCCGGGGCAACGGAGATGCGCGGTGAGCTCGCCGCGACACAGAAGTCGCTGGACGCCCTGAAGTAACCACCCTGTCTCGGCTCCGCCCTTCTGCGCTCGGCCCTTCTCGCCCAACCGTCTCGAATCGTTGGTTTTGGATGGCCGGAACCAACGATTCGAGACGGTTTGGCGAAAGTGGTAGCGGGCCTAGGGGCTGGCGGGCGCGGGGACTAACGGGCGCCGGGGGCTAGCGGGCGCGACGGGCCAGGCGCTCGGGATCGATCAGCAGGACGCTGCGGCCCTCGATGCGAAGCCAGCCGCGGTGCGCGAATTCGGAGAGCGCCTTGTTGACGGTCTCGCGGCTGGCCCCGACGAGCTGCGCGAGCTCTTCCTGGGTCAGGTCGTGGCGGACCCGCAACCCTTCGGCCTCCTGCACGCCGAACTTCTCGGCCAGATCGAGCAAGGCCTTCGCGACCCGACCGGGTACGTCGGTGAACACCAGATCGGCCATCGCCTCGTTCGTACGCCGCAGTCGTTGCGCGAGCGCCATCAGCAGCTGCACGGCCACCCCCGGCCGCTCCGTGAGCAAGGGGCGGAGGTCGTCGTGGTCCAGCGATGCGAGCACCGCTTCCGTGACGGTGGTCACCGTCGCCGTCCTGGGACCTGGGTCGAACAGGGACAGCTCGCCGAACATCTCGCCGCCGCCGAGCACCGCGAGCAAGTTCTCGCGGCCGTCGGCCGCGGCTCGGGAGATCTTCACCTTGCCTTCGAGGACGATGAACAAGCGGTCGCCGTCGTCGCCTTCGCGGAACACCACGTGGCCCCGCGCCAGCGTGCGGGTGGTCAGCGTCGCCTCGAGCGTCGCCGCCGAGTCGGCATCGAGCGCAGCGAACAGTGGCGCCTGCGCCAGTACCCCTTCCACGCCAAGCCCTCCCGCGTCGAACCGTCTAGGCAGTTTGCCTCACATCGAGTCCCTTGGGGTAAGGGCGGTCAGCGGTCGCGCGGCTTCGGGTCGCGCAGCTGTCGCTCGAATCGCTCGAGTGCAAGGCCACCGCCGAGCAGCACGACGGGGAAGACGACGCTCAGAAAAGTCAGCATTACCAACAAATTATGGCAGCCTGTCGACGCGGTGGCCCCGCCGGGGTGACGAGGCGGGTCTCAGTGGGCGGCGGACTTGCGGTCCGGCCCGCCGCCGGGCAGGGCGGTGAGGCAGAGGTTGGGGCTCTCGCGGTATCGCGCGATCAGCTCGCTGGTGGCGCTCGCGAGCCGCCGGTGCAGGGCCGCGCGGTACGCCGACAGCTGGCTCTCGGCCTTCGTCAGGTCGTGGATCAAGGAGTTGTTGTGCTCGCGGTTACCGACGATCGGCTCGCGCGCCCAGATCGCCCCGAGATCGGGCAGCGGCGGCATGTCGTCGACCGGGACGATCGTGATCAGCGCCGTACGGGCTCCCGCCCCTCGCCCCTCGGCGAACACGTCCGGAAGATCGTCGACGGTCGTCGTCGAGCCGGCGTCCGCAGCGCGAACCAGGTCCAGGCGCGCCTGGATGATGCGCCGCCAGTACGACACGCGGCTCTCCTCGCTGGACAGCGTGGAGCGGTACTGCCGGAGTCCATCCAGCGAAAGGTGCGCGAAGTCTGCGCTCCGCTCGGGCGGAGCGTGGAATCGGTCCGCTGTCGGCCGGTTGGGCATTCGTCACTCTCCGCAACTGTTACCCGGCGAATCGGCCGTTTTCGGAGGGTGCTTGAGGCACAGCGGCCCCACGTCACCCCTTCGGGCTAGGACCGCATCGCTCCCCGTACGCTCGAAGCGTGGCGTTGTCCGAATCTCGAACGGCCTTGGTACGCCGGGCGAGACGGATGGACCGCGTGCTCAAGGTCACGTACCCCGACGCGCACTGCGAGCTGGACTTCTCCTCGCCGTTCCAGCTGCTCGTCGCGACGATCCTCTCCGCACAGTGCACCGACAAGATGGTCAATCAGGTCACGCCGGCCCTGTTCGCGCGATATCCGACCGCCGCCCACCTGGCTGCGGCCGACCGGGACGAGATGGAGCAGTTGATCAAGCCGACCGGGTTCTTCCGGGCGAAGACCAACAACTTGATGCTCCTGGGACAGGCGCTCACCGAGCGGTACGACGGTGAGGTGCCCCGCAAGCTCGCCGACCTCGTGACGCTTCCCGGGGTCGGACGCAAGACCGCAAACGTCGTCCTCGGGAACGCCTTCGGCGTACCGGGCATCACGGTCGACACGCATTTCGGGCGGCTGTCGCGCCGGTTCGGCTGGACGACTGAGGAGGACCCGGTCAAGGTCGAGCACGAGGTCGGCTCGCTGTTCGAGAAGAAGGACTGGACCGGCTTGTCGCACCGGATGATCTGGCACGGCCGCCGGATGTGCAATGCGCGACGGCCGGCCTGCGGCGTGTGCCCGCTGGCGAAGCTGTGCCCGTCGTACGGCGTGGGACCGGTCGACCCGGCCATCGCGACCAAGCTCCTCAAACCCGCTTCGCAGATGAAGCCGGTCGCATGAAGCGTTTGTTGGTGCTGTCGCTGGTCGCCGCGATGGCCGCCGGATGTTCATCCTCTGGCGGCGGCACCGACCACGCCATCAACCCCTACCCGCAGTTGGTGAAGCAGGCGAACCTCGACGCGTGCCCGAAGTCGTCGACCAATGCGGTGCCTGGCGGGCTGCCGGATCTGACCCTCGACTGCCTCGCCCCGGGCGACCCGGTCCACCTCGCTGGTCTCGTCGGCAAACCGACCGTCGTCAACATCTGGGGCTCGTGGTGCGAGCCGTGCCAGGCCGAGGAGAAGTACCTGTCCGCGGCGTATCGCAGCGTGAAAGGAAAGGTGCGCTTCCTCGGCGTCGACACGGTCGACTCGGCGAACAGCGCGCTGGACTTCGGTGCGCACGTCAGCCCACCCGTGCGGTTTCCGTCCGTTGTCGACCCCGACAAGAAGTTGCTGACAGCGTTGCTTCGACAAGGCCCTCCGTACTCGGTGTTCGTCGACGCCAGCGGCAAGGTCGTCGGCAAGCACGGCGGTTCGCCGTACCGCAGCACCGCCGAAGTCGAGGCCGACATCAACCGCTACCTCCACGTGACGGCGTGACCCACGTTGGGGATCGGCCCGACTGGGTCGAGCGACTCTCGGCAGGTGTGGCGAGCGTCGACGAGGTGCCGTTCCTCACCCCGCCGCCTGGCGGTGTCGAGGGGCTTCGCCATGCCGCTGTGCTGTCACTGTTCGGTGATGGCCCGGACGGTCCCGATGTGCTGCTGATGCAACGGAGCGCCGACATGCGCAGCCATGCCGGACAGCCGTCGTTCCCTGGCGGGCGGATCGATCCAACCGATGACGGCCCGATCGGTGCCGCGAAACGTGAGGCGCACGAAGAGACCGGGCTCGACCCCGCGGGCGTCGAGGTTCTCGGTCTGCTGCCCGAGCTATGGATCCCGCCGAGCGGGAACATCGTCACGCCAGTCGTCGCGTGGTGGCGGACGCCGAGCGAGGTGTCCGCGGTCTCACCTGCGGAGGTGGACACGGTTTCGCGAGTACCGGTCGCCGACCTCGTCGATCCCGCCAACCGATTGACGGTGCGTCACCCGATCGGTCTCGAGTCGCCAGCGTTCCGCGTCGCCGACATGCTGGTCTGGGGATTCACCGCTGGGGTGCTCGACTGGCTGCTGACCTTGACCGGGTGGTCGGTCCCATGGGACCGCAACATCGTCGAGCCGGTGCCGCTGCCGGGGCGAGCCCGCTGATGGACGTCCTCGATGTCGGCCTGATCATCGTGTGCCTCGGCTTCGGCTTCAGCGGCTATCGCCAGGGTTTCGTCGTCGGGCTGCTGTCCTTCGCCGGCTTCATCGGCGGTGGTGCTCTCGGTGCGAAGTACGCCAACGCCCTGCACTCCGCGCTGGACGTAGGCGTCGACCCCGCGCTGTTCGGGCTACTCGTCGTTGTCGTCGGCGCGGTGCTCGGGCAGCTGCTCGCCACCGTCGTCGCGGCGACGCTGCGGCGCGAGATGCGCTGGCAGCCGATCCGAACCCTCGACTCGCTCGCCGGCGGTGCGATCAGTGTGATCTCGGTCCTGCTGGTCGCCTGGCTGGTCGGTACGGCGCTGGCGCACAGCTCCCCGAAGGGCATCGCACGGCAGGTCAGGCACTCGAGCGTCCTACGCGGTGTGAACACCCTGATGCCGACCAGCGCGCAGACCTGGTTCAGCTCGTTTCGCCGGCTGCTCAACCAGGACGGCTTCCCTGAGGTGTTCGGTGGCATCGGGCCGGATCATGTGACGCCCGTGGGCCCGCCGAACCCGAAGGTCGCGCACAGTCGAGCGGTCAGGGTGGGCCAACCCGCGGTGGTGAAGGTCAAAGGCGTCGCGAACTCCTGCTCGCGCCAACTCGAAGGCAGCGGCTTCGTCTACGCCGCCAACCGCGTGATGACCAACGCGCACGTGGTCGCTGGTGTGCGGTCCCCGGTCGTGTTCACGAGCGATCAGCAGGAGTATCACGCCCGCGTCGTGTTGTACGACCCCGAGCGCGACGTCGCAGTCCTCGACGTGCCGGGCTTGAACGCCGCGCCGTTGAGCTTCGACGGCTCGCTGAGCCACGGGCAGGACGCGGTCATCCTCGGCTATCCGGAGGACGGACCCTTCACGGCCGTTCCGGCGCGGGTGCGATCGGTCGAGAATGCTCGCGGGCCTGACATCTACCAGTCACGCCAGGTGACCCGGCAGATCTACTCCCTGTACGCGTCGATCCACCCGGGCAACTCCGGAGGGCCGCTGCTGACCAGGGACGGCGCGGTGGCCGGCGTGGTCTTCGCCGCCGCGGTCGACTCACCGAAGACCGGGTACGCGCTTACCGCCTCCGAGGTGTCGTCGGACGCGAACAAGGGCGAGACGGCGACAGCCACCGTGTCGACTCAGGGCTGCGACTGAGCGCGCCGGCTCCTCGACACGTCGGGAATCACCACGGGGCTGCTGGTGCTTGCTATAGTTAGCAAAGGAAAACCCAGCAATATCAAGGATTTGGAGGCAACGTGGCTCGCGTGGAGGTCAGGCGTCACATCGCTGCTGACCCGGCCAGCGTTGCCCTCCTGCTTGCGGAGCCAATGGGTGAGGACGCCGGCCGCGACGGCGTGACAGTCGCTCTGCCGCGGCGGGGCGGCGTCGGATTCATCGCCTCGATCGAGGTCGAGGACATTGATGGACGGGTGAGCCACGGCACGGTGAGTGTGAAGCCGTCGAGCGACCCGGGCACCGACCTCGTGGTCTCGGTGGCGGCGCCAGAGGGCCCGGCCGCTCGAAGCGTCGAGCGTGCTGCCCGGCTCTTCCTGAGCCGGCTCGCCGTCCGGGCCCGCTCCCGTTCCTTCGCCGCCTAGCGCTGCTCCGGCGGCCAGCCACCGTCGGCCACTACCGGGCAAAATGAGTTTGGAGTCGTCAACCGCCTGTCAAAATGTCACCCTGCAGCACCAAGTCCGCGTCGCTCGTCTCCCCGCTTGCCCTGCCTAGTTGAGCGTGAGTCTGAGTGGCACCGTCGCAAGCGAGAGGTCGGCGGCGGCTTCGATCGCCCAGGCTCGAACGCCGTCCACGTCGACGCCGTCCGTGGTTGAACCGGCGTACGGCGCGAGTGTCTCGGCGCCGCGTTGCAGCAGCGCGGCCGCGCCAGTTGGATTGCCGCGCTTTGCGTGGGTGATGCCTACCGCGACCTGGGCGAGCCCGCGCCACATGGTCCGACCGGGGTCGTCGCCCGCCTTCCACACTGCCTCGAGGATCTCGTGGGCGGCGAACGGACGACCGGCGTCGAGTTCCGCTTGCGCGGCGGCGAGCGCTTCCTGCGGCGGCAGCGCAGCCGGGTCGTCGCCGGGAGCGTCGGTCCGGGCCAGAAGCGGGCGTCCGAGGTCGTCGCGCGCTCGAGCGTTGCGTGCTCGCCCGGCGGCGTCTCGGTCGCGCGGCGCTTCTGTCACCCCTCCTTGCACCACCGCAGGAGCTCGCCGGTCACGAGATCCGGGACCTCCTCATGCGGGAAGTGACCGACGCCATCCAGCAGCCGCCACTCGTAGTCACCCGCGACGTATTGGCCGGAGCCTTGCGCCGTGCCGGGAAGCACGCAGGTGTCGAGGGATCCATGGAGCTGCAGGGTTGGCGCTGTGATCGGCGCCGCCATCGCGCGGCGGTACGCACGGCCGTCGGTGCGGGTGGTCGACCGGACCGCCCAGCGGTAGTACTCCAGCGCCCGGTTGGGCGTGAGCATGATCTGGATCGCCTCCCGGCAGCGCGTCTCGGTCTCCGGATCCGGAAAGCCAGGTCCGCCCCATCGGTGGAGCAGGTCACCGATGTTCGCGGCACCCGCTTCGGTGATCCAGCGTTCGGGCGCCCACGGCAGCTGGAACCGGAAGAGGTACCCGCTCGCCCGACGCTGCGCGGCGTCGCCCCGCAGCGCCTGGTACCACCGCAGCGGGTGTGGGACCGACATGACCATGATGCGCCGGACCACCGAGGGGTGCAGAGCGGCGATCGACCAGGCGAGATGGCCACCCCAGTCGTGACCGACGACGATCGCATCCCGCTCGCCGAGCGCGCGCACGATCCCGGCGACGTCGGCGGCCAGCGTCGGTGCGTCGTATCCGCGTGGCGGCTTGTCGCTGGCGCCGTACCCCCGGAGATCGGGCGCGACTGCGTGAAACCCCGCGTCCGCGAGTGCCGTCAACTGATGCCGCCACGACCACCAGAACTCGGGGAAGCCGTGCAGCAGCAGCACGAGGGGACCGGCACCGGCCTCCGCCACGTGGAGGCGGATGCCATTGGTGTCGATGTCGCGGTGGTTCCACGGACCGTCGACGAGGACACAGGACTCCTCGATCAACGGCCGTTCGTCAGGCACCCAAGAAGGGTCGCACGCCGGGTCAGCCAGCGCGGCGTGGGTGCTTGAGCCACGCGAGGTTCGCGCGAACAGAGCGCTGGGTGCGCTCCGGCGGGCCGAGCTTCTTCATGCGGCCGATGCCGAGCAGCGCGAGGACTCCGGCGAGCAGCAGATAGAAGCCCGTCATGCAGAGGAAGCCGGCCCAGACGGCGAGATCGAGCCCGTCGGAGATGCCGAACGCGCCGGCGAACGAGGCGAGCACCAGCGCGAAGTAGCCGAGGAAGCCGGCACCGCCGAGCAGCCCGGCACCGATGCCGGCCTGCTGCGCCGACTGGGAGAGCTCAGCTTTCGCCAGCTCGATCTCTTTATGGATCAGCAGCGACATGTCGCGGGTTGCCGTCGCGACCAGTTCGCCGAGGGACTGGTCGTCGATCGGCGCCCCGTTGCCGCCGTAGGTCCGGGTTGACGCCACGTTCGCCTCCTGGGTCCGGTCCGTTCGCGGGTGCGACGCGGTCCTCGATCGGAACCTACCCGGCTCGGCGGCCTCGCACTCGCGCCGCCTGCCAGCCCGCGGCGGCGACCACAGCAGCGCCTGCGATCCCGACCGTCAGCGGCTTGCTCGGCGTGGGGATCCGCGGAAACCGGGAGCGGAGCGGCACCGGATGCTTGAACTCCAAGATCGGCCACTCGCGCTTCGTGGCTTCTCGCCTGAGCGCACGGTCCGGGTTCACCGCGAAGGGATGGCCGACGGCTTCCAACATCGGTACATCGGTGGCCGAGTCGCTGTATGCGTAGCAGGCAGCAAGATCCCAACCGTGCTCCGCGGCGAGCGACCGCATCGCTTCGGCCTTGAAGGCCCCGAAGGCGTAGAAGTCGAGATCGCCGGTGTACACCCCGTCCTCGACGACCATTCGGGTCGCCACGGCATGGTCAGCGCCGAGCATCACACCGACCGGCTTGACCACCTCATCGCCGCTGCTGGAGACGATGACGACGTCCCGGCCCGCAGCGTGGTGCTCCTCGATCAGCGTGGCGGCTTCGTCATACACGAGCGGATCGATCAGCTCGAACAACGTTGCCTCGATGATGGCGCGGACCTTGGACTCCTCCCAGCCGGTCACCGTCCGGGCCAGATCGTCGCGCATGCGGTCCATCCGCGTCTCGTCCGCGCCGCCGAGGTGGTACACGAACTTCGCGTAGGCGCCCTTGACGACGTCGCGCCGGCTGATCAGCCCGGCGGCGTAGAACGATCTGCCCAGCGCGAGCGTGCTCGACGTCGCGATGATCGTCTTGTCGAGGTCGAAGAATGCCGCGGAATCGGACATGTGGATCAGAATATTGCGCCTCGACGCACGGATCAGCCGGCTCAGAAAAAACTTTTCGGGTTCCAGGTTTGAGTTCTCCCCGGCTGGGGATCGTGGCGATGTCAGCGGTTCAAACACCCCGTAGACCGGTCCGGCTCAACCCCCCCCGGAGTCGGACCCCGTGAAGGCCCCCGCTATCCCCCCCAGCGGGGGCCTTCCCACGTCCCGGGTTTGCATGGTCTTGCGCACAGGTCCGCATCCCGCCCGCCGCGTCCACAACGGTTCGGCGATCAGCGGCGTCGGACGACGCGCGGTCGCAGAGTCGAGTCATGCCGACCAGCGTCGTCCTGATGACCGCCGATCCGGGCCTACAAACAGCGGTACGGCGGGTTGCCGCGCTCGCGGGGGTCGACCTGGAGGTCGTCAACGCGAGCGTTGGGATGCGTGCCGCCTGGCGCCGGGCCACCACCCTCGTCGTCGGTGCCGACCTCGCGGAGCGTGCCGCGGCTGCCGGGCTGCCCCGGCATCCGGCGCTCGTCGTCGCTGGCCTCGCTGACGCTGACGACAGCCTCTGGCGGGCGACGGTCGCGCTCGGTGCGGTGCAGCTCCTGGTGCTACCGGCGGCTGACCGCGAGCTGCTCGATCTGCTCGCCGAGACGGCCGAACCGGACCATCAGGCTTCAGTGATCGGCATCCTCGGGGGATGTGGCGGGGCCGGAGCGTCGACCTTCGCGTGCGCGCTCGCCCTGCTCAGTTCGAGGTCAGATCCCACGCTCCTGATTGACGGCGATCCGATCGGCGGCGGCCTCGACGCCCTCGTGGGCGCCGAGCGCGCGGCGGGGATGCGGTGGCCGGACTTCGCCGAAACCCGCGGTCGACTCTCACCCGAGGCGTTGCTGGACACCGTGCTGAACATCGGCGGCTGTGCCCTGCTGTCATGTGGCCGCGACCCGACCGTGCGCATCCCGGCGGAGGCGACGGCGGCGGTCCTCGGTGCTGCCGTCCGGGGGTGTCGGCGGGTGGTGGTGGACCTACCTCGGGCGCGTGACGATGCCGGCGACGTGCTCTTCGGCGCCTGTGACGCGATCGTGGTGGTGGTGCCCGCCACCGTTCGGTCCGTCCTGGCCGCCTCAGCGACCGTTGCCGCCGCGGGCTGCGCAAGTGCCGCGCAACTCGTTGTGCGGGACCCGGCTGGCGGGCGGCTCGACGCCGGCGACGTCGAGGCGGCGACCGGGGTGCGGGTCCTCACCACGCTGCGTTCGGAGGCCGCGGTCGCGTCAGCAGCTGACCGAGGCGCGCCGCCGTTGCGCCGGACCCGGGGCTCGCTCGCGGAGGCCTGCCGGGAGGTTCTCCGTGTGCTCGGACCGGAGGTGCGTGCGGCGTGACACTTCAACCGACCAGTCACGAGGCCCTCGTCGAGCGGGTCCGCCGTCGGCTGGCGGGCTCGCTCGATCCCGCAGCGGTCGCGACCGCGATCCGGGACATCGCGCCCACGGTCGGGACCGCGACCGCGATCGAGGTCGCCGCCGCGCTCAACAGCGCGGCGGGCGACGCCGGTCCGCTCGGACCACTGCTCGACGACCCGGCCGTCACCGACGTCCTGGTCAACGGTCCGGGCGCGGTCTGGGTGGATCGCGGACTCGGCGCGCAGCTGTCTGCCATCAGCATCACGACCGAAGCCGAACTACGTCGGCTGGCGGTCCGGCTCGTTGCGGCCGGCGGCCGGCGGCTCGACTCGGCCGCCCCGTACGCCGACGCCCGGCTTCAGGACGGCACTCGCATTCACGCCGTCCTGCCGCCGCTTTCGCCGCAAGGCACCTGCCTGTCGCTGCGAATCCCGCCCCGGCGGACGTTCTCGGTCGCGGACCTCGTTGCCCTGCGGTCACTGCCGCCGGGCGGTGCCGATCTGGTGCGGCGCCTCGTCGCGGCGCGTCTCGCCTTCCTGGTGACCGGCGGAACCGGAAGCGGCAAGACGACGGTGCTCTCGACCCTGCTGTCGCTCGTCGCTGACACCGAGCGCATCGTGCTCGTGGAGGACGCAGCGGAACTGCGGCCCGATCACCCGCACGTCGTACGCCTCGAGGGGCGAAGCGCGAACGCGGAGGGTGTCGGCGCCGTGCCCCTCGAGGTCCTGGTCCGCCAGGCGCTCCGGATGCGACCGGACCGGCTGGTCGTCGGTGAGGTGCGTGGCGAGGAGGTCATGGATCTGCTGAGCGCGCTGAACACCGGCCACGCAGGTGGATGCGGCACGATCCACGCCAACCGCGCGGAGCACCTTCCGGCTCGCATCGAGGCACTGTGTGCGCGGGCAGGCGTACCGCGTTCGGCGGCTCACAGCCTGCTCGGCGCGGCCGTGGACGCGGTGGTGCACGTGGTCCGGGAGCCCAGCGGTCGGCGGATCGCTGGTATCGGCGTCCTAGCGATCGACCGCACCGGCGACGTTCAGGTCGTGCCCGCCTACGAGTTCACGCCGACTGACGTTGTTGCGCGCCAGGGCGCACCGGCACTGGAGACTCGGCTTGCGGGTGAAGCGTGAGTCGCTGGTTCGCCGCCCTGTTCGCGGCGGCTCTCGTCCTCGCGCTGGGCCACCCGCCGCCACGCGCTCGGGTCCTGGACGTTGGCCGGTCGTCGCGGTCGTCCCGACTTGCCGCCGCCGCTGTCCTCGGCACCGCGCTCGTTGCCCTCCGGCTGCCGCTCGTGGCTACCGGCGCGATCGTCACTGGGGGCGTGGTGGTTCGCCATATGGTGAACGCCCGCCGCGCGACCCGCGAACGCGATCGCCGGGCGTCCGCCGTGGTCGAGCTCACCTCCGCACTCGCGGGCGAGTTGCGGGCGGGCCGCTCGCCGGTGGAAGCCCTCGATGCCGTTGCGGTCGGCGCCGGCCCGCTGGGCTCGACTGTCGCTGCGGCAGCGGCGGCCGGACGCTGTGGTCAGGATGCGTGCGCCGTGCTTCGCTGCGGTGCTGAGCAGCCAGGCGCCGAACGCCTGCGCTGGGCGGCGGCCGCTTGGTCGGTGGCGGATGCCGCGGGCGGGCGGGTCGCCGATGTTCTCGATCGCGTCGCGGTCGCGGTCGAGGAGGAGGACGAGCTGCGTGCCGAGCTCCAGGCCGCGCTCGCGGCGCCACGCGCGACCATGCTGCTGCTTGCCGGGCTTCCAGCTTTCGGGTTGCTGATCGGTGAGGCGATCGGCGCGCACCCGCTCGCCCTTCTGCTGCATCGACCAGTCGGCTGGGCGCTGCTGGCGGTCGCCGCTGGATTCGAGTGCGGCGGCGTGGCCCTCACCCGACTGCTTGCTCGCTTCGCACTACGCGAATGATCGCGCTCGCGGCCGCTGCCGTCGCATTGCTGGTGCTGGTCGGCCGTGCGCCGGCCAGCGGACGGGATCGGCTTTCCGCCCTGCGGGTCACTGCCGTGCCGCCGGTCTCGCGCCACCGGCTGGCCGGCTCGATCCGTCGATCGCGCCGCGCTCGGGTGCCGATCGCCGACGTGCCCGTCGTCCTCGACCTCGTCGCCGGCTGCCTGACGGCTGGCATCGCCGTGTCCGACGCCCTGGACGTGGCGGCGAGCGTGGCGCCCGAGCCGATCGCCGTTCGCTGCCGATCGACCGCAGCCGCGTTGCGAGCGGGCGTTCCGCCCGACGACGCCTGGCAGGAATGGCGCGACGAGCCCGTGCTCGCGGGCGTTGCCCGGTCGGCGATGCGGACGGCGATGTCTGGAGCGGCCCTGGCCGCTGATCTGCGGCGTACGGCAAGCCGGATCCGGGCTCGGCGCCGTGCGGCACTGCAGCGGCGGGTCCGCCGTTCCTCCGTGTGGCTCGTGATCCCGCTCGGCGTCTGCTTCCTCCCTGCGTTCGTCCTGGTCGCGGTCGTGCCCGTGGTGATCGGGCTCGTTCCCGCGTTGTCCCACTGACCTGGCCTCCACAACCAAGCCGCCGACCGCGTTCGTGCACAGCGGCCCTGAAGTCCCGCCGATTCCGTCGGTCGGCAGCAAATCCTCGACAGGTCGCGGCGCCGCCGCGAACCGAGACCGGCCGGTTGCCGGCGATCAGGAGGGAGAGGCGATGCGTCGACTCTGGGCAGCGATCCGGCAGGCGGAGTGGGTAGTCGCGTGCCGTAACGACGACGGGATGACGACGGCGGAGTACGCCGTCGGGACGGTGGCCGCATGTGGCTTCGGGGCACTTCTCTATCGGATTCTGACGAGCGGATTCGCGACCAACCTTCTCGAGGGCCTGATTTCCCGGGCTCTGCACGTGGTCCTGTGATGTGCCCGCCCGGCCGAGCCAGGCCGGTCTCGGCCGGGCGGCCAGCCGTCGGTCGCCAGGCGGGGATGGTGACCGCGGAGCTGGCAGTCGCGCTGCCGGCCCTGGTGCTCGTGATCCTCGCTGCGGTGAGCGGGGTTGCAGTCGTCTGGACGCAGCTGCGCTGCGCGGATGCGGCCGCAGCCGCCGCGCGACTGGCCGCTCGGGGGGAATCCGCGAGCACGGTGATCCCGATGGTGAGCTCGAACCTGCCGGGCGCGACCGTCAGGCTCACCGTCGCCGGCCAGAACGTCACCGCTGCCGTCCATGTGACAGTCCACCCGCTGGCGATCCTGCCGGGCATCGGGATCACGGCACAGGTCATCGACCCACTAGAGCCATCCGAACCGTCGAGATGGTGAGCCGCGATCGCGGTTCCGCAACTGTGTGGGTGCTGCTCGCCATGGCGGTCGTGGTCGCCGCATCGGCTGCGGCCATAGGCGTGGGCATGGCGACCGTCGCGCGACATCGAGCCACGGCGGCTGCCGACTCGGCCGCGCTGCGCGTCGCGATGTCGGTGCTCGACGGCCCAGTGGCCGCGTGCGCCGCCGGTGCCGAGCTCGCTCGTGCCAACTCCGCCCGGCTCACCGACTGTGAGGTCTCGGGCGCTGACGCCGTCGTACGTGTCGTGGTGACGCTGCCAGGCGTGCTCCGCCGGTTCGGCGTTGCCAACGGCCGGGCGCGGGCCGGACCGGCCAGCGAACTGAGCGTGGTGAGGCGCCCAGGATGGGCGAAATCACTTCAGCGGGACGCGGACACGCCCGAAACAGACAAAGGAAGCAGAACGAACCCTGCGTCGTAACCTGAACTGCTGGCGTTCGTTGCGTTGACAACCGCCGTTCTCACCCGCCCGGAGGGCATCCCCATGGCTACGACAGGGCCGGCTCCTGAGCCGTCGTTCCTGCCTGGCCGCGCGACGGTAGCGCCCCGCTCGGTGAGGTCGCTCGTCGGTCTGTCGATGCGTCGCAGGGGTGGCTATCGCTCGCTCACCGGTGTGGTCTCCGTGCTCGTGGTGGCGGCGTTGGCGATGCTGGCCTTCCCGGCTTTGACGGACATCTTCGGTGCGCACCGGCAGGTGGTCATCGAGAGCAAGTTCAGCCAGCCCGCATTCAAGACCGTCTACCGGGACCACAGGGTGGCGGTGGGCGACGGCATCACGCGCCTTGTCATCGACAACTCGCGGGTCAGCGTCAACGTCCTCGTGGTCGAAGGCACCACCGTTGCGGCCCTTCGGGCAGGAGCGGGGCACTACGAGCACACGCCGTACCCGTGCGGGCAGGGCAACGTGGGCATCGCGGGGCACCGTACGACGTACGGCCGGCCGTTCAGCCGCCTCGACTACATGCGTCCCGGTGACACCGTCACCCTGACGACGCCCATCGGCCAGTGCGTCTACCAGGTCGTGCCGGGCGCCGACGTCATCGGCGAACCGACCGGCGCGGGGACCTTGAACGACGGCGCGCACAACCCGTTCTTCGTCTATCCGAACGAACAGAGCGTGGTGAGCGCGGCCGGTGAGCTCGGCACCGGTTACTGGCTCACGCTGACCAGCTGCAACCCGCCTGGGCTAGCGACACAACGAATCGTGCTGCGGCTGAAGATGATCAGCTGCAAGGGGCCGTCGTGCCCGAAGGAGGTCCCAGCGTGAACCGCATCCGTGGTGTCGGGCAGTTCGTTGCCACGACAGGTCTGGTCGGCGTCGGAGTTCTCGGCTTCGCCGCGCCGGCGGCTGCGGCAGCAGACTCCGTGACGATCGACAACTCCTCGAGCCTGACCATCCGCAGCGCGCAGTCGCTGTCGGTGGCGGGCGTCGCGGCGGCGTACTGCAAATCGGGGCTGTCCTCGCGATCGGCTTCGTTGACCCTGCAGGGTCCGTCAGGGACCAGCTCGGTGACTCAGACCATCAAGTCCAGCAACAGCGTCCCGTGCAACCGCGACATCTCGGTCGGCGCCTCGCTCGCGTCGCCCCGGCGCAACGGAACGTACCTCGTGAAGATGGACAGTCACGGCGTCGAGAAGACGGCCACCCTGAACGTCTTGATCGCCCCCTCGCGCACCGGCGGCTTCAGCGTCAGCGCGTCCGGGACGACGGCGTCGTTCGCGTGGACCGCGAACCCCGAGCCGGACATCATCGGCTACCAGGTCACGAACTCCGCCGGATCGGTCGTCGCCTCGCCGAGCACCAGCGCGTGCAGCGGCAGCAGCTGCTCGAGCAGTACCGACCTCGGCTCCGATGCGGCTGGCAAGACCATGCAGTTTGCCGTCCGCGCGGTCCGCTGCGGCACGTCATGCAGCAGCGGCATCATCGGGCCAAGCTCCGCGAGCGCGAGCGCGACCTTCCCCAAGGCGGACCCCAGCCCGACCCCCACTCCTACGCCCACGCCGACACCCACACACGGTGGTGGCGGCGGTCACGACGGCAGTGGCATCACGCTCGGGAGGGGCGGGCATCACGGCGGACCCTCCGGCCATGGCGGCGCCGCGGGCGGAAGCGGTGACACCAAAGGCCAGCCCAAGAATCAGCTGCCCGGCCTGCACGTGGGCGCGCTGCCGGTGATTCACTTGCCGTCGCTGCCAGGCTTGCAGACCAAGGTCAAAGACCTTGTGCTCGGCAAGCCCGGCGGCAAGATCAGCTATCCGCAGCCGAAGCTCGAGACGACCACCAAGGAGCAACCGCGGAGTACGACGCAGGCGATCCGCCACGACATCGTGACGGGCCTGCGCCTGCCACCGCTGTGGCGGGGTGTCGCGGCGGCGTCGATCCTGTTGCTGATCGCGATGCACCTCAGGGCGTGGGCGGCGCGCGTCGACCTCAGCTAGGCCCGCCCCAGCAGTCCTCGATCACCGTGGTGAGGAGCCGGTGGGCAGCTGCCTTGTGGAGCGGTTCGTTGCCGTTGCCGCACTTCGGCGACTGAACGCAGGACGGGCAGCCGCTGTCGCACTCGCACGCACCGATCGCGTCGCGCGTCGCCGTGAGCCATCGCTGCGCCCGGGCGTACGCGCGCTCGGCGAAGCCGGCACCGCCCGCGTGACCGTCGTACACGAACACGGTTGGCAGGCCGGTGTCGAGATGGTGGGCGGTGGACACGCCGCCGACGTCCCAGCGATCGCAGGTCGCGACCAGAGGCAGCAGTCCGATCGACGCGTGCTCAGCGGCATGCGCAGCGCCAGGGAGATCCGGCGGGAGGATGTTGGCGCGTTCGAGTAGCTCGTCGGTGACCGTCCACCAGGCCGCGACCGTCCGGAGCTGGCGGACCGGGAGATCGAGTGGCTCCTCGGCGAGGATCTCCCCTGTGCCGAGCTTGCGGCGGAGGAAGGACACCACCTGCTGGCTCACTTCGACCGTGCCGAGGTGCAATGACACCGCGCCGCGTCGGGTCGTCTGGGTCGTCGAGCCGACTCTGATGTCGGTGAGGTCGCGAGCAGAGGTGGTCCAGTCAGGGGCCGCCGCGTCGACCAGGGCGATGTCCTCGTCGAGGTCGAAGCTCCGGACGACGTAGGTCTCGCCCTGGTGGAGGTAGACCGCCCCCTCATGCACCGTCGAGTGCGAGGCGCCCGCGTCGACCGTCCCCAACAGCCTGCCGGTGCTGGCCTCCACGATCTGCACCGGTGGGCCGCCGGTGCCGCGAAGATCAGCGAGCACGCTCGCCCGGTCCCGCCGCGTCCAGAACCAGCCGGTCGGGCGGCGCCGCAGCAGCCCGGTCGCCACCAGGCTCTCGACGGCGTCCGTTGCGGTCGGACCAAATCGGTCGAGGTCGGCGTCGCTGAGCGGGAGCTCGGCCGCGGCAGCGGCAAGGTGCGGCGTCACCACGTACGGGTTGTTGGGGTCGAGCACGGCTGCCTCGACCGGCTGCCCGAACACCGCGTCCGGGTGGTGAACCAGGTAGGTGTCGAGGGGGTCGTCGCGCGCGATGAGCACCGCCAGCGCATCCTCACCCCGCCGTCCAGCGCGGCCGGCCTGCTGCCACAACGACGCCCGGGTGCCGGGCCAGCCGGTGATGAGGACGGCGTCCAGACCGCTCACGTCGACGCCGAGCTCGAGCGCGTTGGTGCTGGCCATGCCGAGGATGTCGCCGTCGTGAAGCGCCCGCTCGAGCGCACGGCGATCCTCCGGCAGGTAGCCGGCGCGGTAGGCGGCGACGCGATCGGCGAGCTCGAGTACCGACTCGCGCAGCGTCCGGCGGGCACCGAGCGCCACGGACTCCGCCCCGCGCCGCGAGCGGACGAACGCCAGCGTGCGGACCCCTTCGGTCACGAGATCGGCGAGCAGCTCCGCGGCCTCCCCGGTGGCGGACCGGCGCATCGGCGCCTGATGTTCGCCGACGACTTCGGACAGCAGTGGTGGCTCCCACAGGACGAGATCGATGGCGCCTCGCGGCGACCCGTCATCGGTGACCTCGGCGACGTCGTGGCCGAGAAGCGATCTCGCCGTCGTACCGGGATCTGCGACGGTCGCGGACGCCAGGATGAACGTCGGGTTCGCCTTGTAGTGGGCAGCGACCCGCTGCAGCCGGCGCAACACCTGTGCGACGTGTGAGCCGAACACGCCGCGGTAACCGTGGCATTCGTCGACAACGACGAACCGCAGCCGTTTCAGGAATGGCCCCCACCGGATGTGGCCAGGCAGCAGCGCGTGGTGGGCCATGTCCGGGTTGGTGAGGACGATGTCGGCGTGCCGCCTCGCCCAGTCGCGTTCCTCGAACGGCGTGTCGCCGTCGTACGTCGCAACTCGGACCTCGTCGAGGCCGAGCGCGCTGATCGAGCGGAGCTGGTCACTCGCAAGGGCTTTCGTAGGCGCGAGGTACAGCGTGGTCCCGGTCTGGGTGAGCGCTCCGGTCAGGGCGGGGAGGAGGTAGGCCAGGGACTTACCAGACGCGGTGCCGGTGGCGAGCACGACCGACCGGCCGGACCAGGCAAGGTCAGCCGCAGCCGCCTGATGGCTCCACGGCTGCGCGATCCCACAGTCTCGCAGCGCGCGGACAAGGGCCGGCGCGACCCACGACGGCCACGCGACCGGCTGGCCGGCGCGGGCGGGCAATGCCTCGACATGGGTCACCCGCTCGCGATGGCTCGCGCTGCGCAGCAGTCGGTCGAGCGGCGGCTGGACGCTCGACCGCGGCTTGGTCAGGGGCTCGGTCACGCTGGTTCGTCAAGCTCCGGCGCAGCGGAATGGGGAGAACACCTTTAAGAGTCTGCCAGCGGGGTACGACGCGAACGGAGAAGTGCGCTCCGATGTCGATTGGGGTCCTGGGGAGGGTGATGATTGGATGGTTGCTGACAGCGCGTCGCAACGCGCGCACGAATATCGGTCGCTGGAGGAACGCGTGGACCTGTCGTTGTCGACCCGAACTGAGGGCGACCGCACCGTTATCGCTGTAGGCGGCGAGATCGATGTGTACACCGCGCCGAAGTTGCGCGAGCACCTCATCGACCTCGTGTCCGGCGGTAGCTACCACCTGATCGTCGACATCGAGGGCGTTGACTTCCTCGACTCGACCGGCCTCGGCGTCCTCGTCGGTGGCCTCAAGCGGGTCCGGCACCACGAGGGGTCGCTGCAGCTCGTCTGCACGCAGGACCGCATTCTCAAGATCTTCCGGATCACGGGCCTCACCAAGGTGTTCCCGATCTACGCGACCGTCGACGAGGCGCTCGCCGCCAACGACTGACGCCGACCCTCGATGCCAACGGTCGACGTTCGTTTCACCGCTCTGCCTGCCCACGTTCGCACCGCCAGGCTGGTGGCGCTCGCCGTTGCGCGTCGCGCGGGTGTCGCGGAAGAGGTGCTCGACGAGATCCGGCTCGCGGTCGGCGAGGCATGTAGCCGGGCGGTAGGAGTGCACGTCAAGCATGCGCCCAACGAACCGGTCACAATGCGGCTCTCCGATGACAACAACTGCTTCACCGTCGAGGTGATCGACGCGGGCACGCTGGAAGGCGACGAGCAGGACGCCGCGTTCGACCCGCTCGATGCCGCGGCGCTCGCCGCCGCCGACGCGAACGAGAGCGTCCCGGCGTCGTTCGGGCTAGCGGTGATCGGCGGCCTGGTCGAGGAAGTGGCGATCAGCAGCGAGAACGGTGCCACCCAGGTCCGGATGGCCTGGCCGGCTTCGCCGGCGTAGCGGACAGGGCCGGCTTCGGCGGCCTGGTCCAGTCCGGCCGCCTGTTTGGCAACTTCGGGGACCGGTTGCGCGGAGCAAGCACTGTGCCTACTACACTCTGCGCGGCTGCGCGCCTGCCTAGGTTGCGCGCTTACTGTCGCTAACGCCGACCCCGAAGGACTCGAATGTCCCCGCTTGCCCTGCACGTTCCGGCTGCACTCGTACAGTCGGACCACCTCGCCTCGCTGACCGGCGGGGATCGCGGCATCGTCGCCGTCGTGGCCGTCATCGCGGCCTTCGCGCTCGTTGCCTCCGCATACTTCGCCCGTGAGGTCCTCGCCTTCGACCAAGGCACGCCTCGGATGCAGGAGATCTCGAAAGCGGTCCAGGAAGGTGCCAGCGCCTACCTGAACCGGCAGTTCAAGACTCTCGCGCCATTCGCGGTGATCATCTTCGGTCTGCTGTTCATCCTGCCGGCCGACAACGCGGCGTCCCGAGTCGGTCGATCCTTGTTCTTCCTCGTCGGGGCGGCATTCTCCGCCTTCGTCGGCTTCGCGGGCATGACGCTCGCGACTCGCGCGAACGTTCGTACGGCGGCAGCCGCGCAGCAGTCGGGCACGAAGTCAGCCACCCGGGTGGCGTTCCGTTCCGGTGGCACCGTCGGCATGCTGACCGTCGGGCTGGGCCTGCTCGGCGCCAGCCTGGTCACGCTGATCTTCAACCAGCACGCGCCGCAGGTCCTCGAGGGCTTCGGGTTCGGCGCCGCGCTCCTCGCAATGTTCATGCGTGTCGGCGGCGGCATCTTCACCAAGGCGGCCGACGTCGGTGCCGACCTGGTCGGCAAGGTGGAGCAGGGCATCCCCGAGGACGACCCCCGGAACGCCGCCACAATCGCGGACAACGTCGGTGACAACGTCGGTGACTGCGCCGGCATGGCGGCGGACCTCTTCGAGTCCTACGCAGTGACCCTGGTCGCATCCCTCCTGCTCGGGCAGATCGCTTTCGGGCGGGACGGCCTGGTCCTCCCGCTGATCATCCCTGCGGTCGGTGTCATCACCGCACTGCTCGGCGTGCTCGTGACCGCTCCGCGCGACGGTGACCGCTCCGGCCTGACAGCCATCAACCGAGGGTTCTTCATCTCGGCGATCGTTTCGGCGATCCTCGTGCTGATCGTGTCGTTCATCTTCCTGCCAGGCTCCTTCCACGAGCTCGCGGACAAGGGCGCGTCGCTGAGCGTCGCGAGCATCGACGGCAACCCGCGAGTGACCGCGTTCCTCGCAGTGCTGGTCGGTCTGGTCCTCGCCAGCGCGATCCAGGTGCTGACCGGATACTTCACCGAGGTCGAGCGCAAGCCCGTCCAGGACATCGGCAAGGCCTCGCTCACCGGACCGGCCACGGTCATCCTCGGGGGCATCTCGGTCGGCTTCGAGTCCGCGGTGTACTCCGCCGTCCTGATCGGCGCGTCCGTGTACGTCGCGTTCCTGCTCGGGCACGGCGTCGTCGTCCTGTCATTGTTCGCCGTCGCCCTCGCCGGCACGGGTCTGCTGACCACCGTCGGCGTCATCGTCGCCATGGACACCTTCGGACCGATCTCGGACAACGCTCAGGGCGTCGCGGAGATGTCCGGCGAGATCAGCCCCGAGGGTGCCGAGGTGCTCACCGCGCTCGACGCGGTCGGCAACACGACCAAGGCCATCACCAAGGGCATCGCCATCGCAACGGCCGTACTTGCCGCGACGGCGCTCTTCGGTTCCTTTGCCACGGCCGTGTCGGACGCCGGAGGCGGAAGTGGCCTGGGCAATGCTCTGTCCCTGAACGTCGCCAAGCCGAACGTCCTGTTCGGCCTGATCATCGGTGCGTCCGTCGTGTTCCTCTTCTCGGGCTTGGCGATCAACGCTGTGGCTCGCGCCGCCGGACGGGTCGTGGTCGAGGTGCGGAAGCAGTTCCGCGAGGAGCCGGGCCTGATGGACGGGTCGGTCCGCCCGGACTACGCGAGGGTGGTCGACATCTGCACCGCTGACTCACTTCGCGAGCTCGCGACACCTGGTCTGCTCGCCGTCCTGGCGCCGATCGCGACCGGCTTCTGGCTCGGGTACGAGCCGCTCGGTGCGTACCTCGCCGGCGCGATCGCTGCGGGTGTTCTCATGGCGATCTTCCTGGCCAACTCCGGTGGTGCCTGGGACAACGCCAAGAAGCTGGTCGAGGACGGCAACTACGGCGGCAAGGGCTCAGACGCCCACGCCGCGACCGTCATCGGTGACACGGTCGGTGACCCGTTCAAGGACACCGCCGGTCCCGCACTGAACCCGCTGATCAAGGTGATGAACCTGGTCGCGCTGCTGATCGCCCCGACGGTCGTCAAGTACGGCGTGCACGGCCCGCATCAGAACACCGCGGTCCGGGTCATCGTCGGCATCATCTCCGTCGGCCTGATCGTCGCTGCGGTCGTCATCAGCAAGCGCCGCGAAGTCGACATGACCGCTTAGATCAAAGACGGCTGAAACAGGGGCGGGGCTTCGGCTCCGCCCCTGTTTCGTTGGCCGGCTGCGGTTAGGCACCGGTTCAAGATCATGGGGGATTGGGCACGCTCTTGCATGGTCACGCCCCCATCAGCCGCGCGGAGGAAGCCCCGGCGTCACGGCGTGGGCCTACCCTGCGATGGATGAGTCAGCTCTCGCTGTTCGGTGCGCAGGCGCGGGAGCCTGCGCTCGCCGACCTCGAGGGCCTGCTCGCTGGCAACGGTCAGGTGGTACGCCGGGGTGATGCGGCTCGTGTCTCGGTGGTCGTCGAGGAGCAGTGGCGGGTCGACGTCATCGCCCGAGAGCTCACCCAGGCCTTCGGCTTCGACGCCGACATCGCCGATGCCGAGACGGGCAAGGCGGTCGGCACACCGTGGCTGCCCGAGCTCCGTGCCCTGGCTGACTCGTGGACCCGCGGCGCGGTGAAGTACCCGCCGACGGGCTGGGCGCTCGACGGCTTGCGGTTGCGCTGGTGGGCTCTGTCTTCAGGCCATTCTGCGAACGGCATGTATATCTTCTCTCTCGGCCCGAACGACGAGCACGCCTGGCTGGCGATCGGGTCGGCACTTGCTGTTGCGGGCCTGCCGGGCCTGCTCGTCGGACCTCGCGCCGACGGCCCGGCGTACCGCATCGTTGGGCGTCGACGACTTCTCCGACTGCTAGAACTGGTCGGCGACCGGCCCGATGGCGTCCCGGCGGATGCCTGGCCGGAGCTCAACTAGTTCGCGCATCGAGACGACACGGCAAGAGAAAGAGGAGAGGACGTAGTGGTCGCTGACACCCAAGTGCTGGCCGACGGCGATGGTCGCCGCCGGCTGGTGATCGTGGAGTCGCCGGCCAAGGCGCGCACGATCGCGGGTTATCTGGGCCCGGACTATGTCGTCGAGTCCTCGATCGGCCACATCCGCGATCTGCCGGGAGGCGCCGCGGACATGCCGGCCGAGCAGAAGCATCTCTGGAAGACCTACGGCATCGACGTCGACCACGGTTTCCAGCCGGTCTACGTCGTCAACCCTGACAAGAAGCAGCAGGTCTCGAAGCTGAAGTCCGCGCTCAAGGAGGTCGACGAGCTGCTGCTCGCGACTGATGAGGACCGCGAAGGCGAGGCGATCGCCTGGCACCTGCTCGAAGTGCTCAAGCCGAAGGTGCCGGTCCGCCGGATGGTGTTCCACGAGATCACGCCGCATGCGATTCAGGAGGCGGTCGAGAACCCGCGCGAGATCGACCGCGCCCTCGTCGACGCCCAGGAGACCCGCCGGATCGTCGACCGGTTGTACGGCTACGGCGTCTCACCGGTGCTGTGGAAGAAGGTCATGCCGCGGCTGTCCGCGGGCCGCGTCCAGTCGGTCGCGACTCGGTTGCTGGTAGAACGCGAGCGGGCCCGGATCCGGTTCCGCTCGGCGGACTACTGGGACCTGCAGGCGACCTTTTCAACGAGCGCCGACACGGCGACCGACACCGGCGTCGAGCCGGCCACCCCGGGCGACCCGACGTCGTTCGAGGCGGGTCTGGTCTCGGTCGACGGCAAGCGCGTTGCGTCCGGCCGCGACTTCGGCGAGGACGGCCAGCTGACCCGCGATGTCGTGCACCTCGATGAGGAGCACGCCGTCGGGCTCGCCGCCCGGCTCGCCGACAGCTCGTTCACGGTGCGTGGCGTCGAGGAGCGCCCGTACCGGCGCTCGCCGTACCCGCCGTTCATGACCAGCACCCTGCAGCAGGAAGGCTCCCGCAAGCTCCGGCTGACCGCTCGACTCGTCATGTCGCTAGCCCAGCGGCTCTACGAGAACGGCTACATCACCTACATGCGGACGGACTCGACCACGCTGTCCGAGACGGCGCTGACCGCGGCCCGAAACCAGGCCCGAGAGCTGTACGGCGCGGACTACGTGCCCGACGCGCCGCGGCAGTACAACCGCAAGGTCAAGAACGCGCAGGAGGCGCACGAGGCGATCCGGCCGGCAGGTGACACCTTCCGCACGCCGGCCTCGGTGCGCGCGGAGCTCGGCAACGACGAGTACCGGCTCTACGAGCTGATCTGGCAGCGGACCGTTGCCTCACAGATGGCCGACGCGGTCGGTCGCTCCGTCACGCTTCGCGTCGGCGGCGCCTCGTCCGCGGGTGAGGACGTCGAGTTCACGGCGAGCGGCAAGGTCATCACCTTTCCCGGCTTCCTCCGCGCCTACGTGGAGGAGACCGATGAGGAGAGCGGCGAACGAGACGACCGCGAGCGCCGGCTGCCACAGGTCGAGGAGAACCAGGCCCTGACCGCAGTGGGGATCGCGCCGCAGTCACACTCGACGTCGCCGCCGGCCCGCTACACCGAGGCGAGCCTGGTCAAGGCGCTCGAGGAGCTCGGCATCGGACGCCCGTCCACCTATGCGTCGATCCTCGGGACGATTCAGGACCGCGGCTACGTCTTCAAGCGCGGTACGGCGCTCGTGCCGTCGTTCACAGCGTTCGCAGTGGTCGGGCTGCTCGAGCAGCACTTCGGTCGGCTCGTCGACTACGGGTTCACCGCGTCGATGGAGGACGACCTCGACGCCATCGCGAATGGTTCCGCCCAGTCCGGCGACTGGCTGTCGAAGTTCTACTTCGGCGACGACACCTCGACCGCGGAGGACCCCCACGGACTGAAGGAGCTTGTCACCGATCGGCTCGCCGAGATCGACGCCCGCGAGGTCAACTCGCTGCCGATCGGCCAGGCGGAGGACGGTGAGACCGTCGTGGCTCGCGTCGGTCGGTACGGGCCGTACGTCCAGAAGGGGGACGACCGCGCCAGCATCCCCGACGACATGCCGCCGGACGAGCTGACGGTCGACAAGGCGATCGAGCTGCTCACGAAGACCAGCGACGAACGCCTGCTCGGGACGCACCCGGATCTCGGCGTACCCGTGCTGGTCCGCAGCGGTCGGTACGGGCCGTACGTCACGACCCAGCCCCTGGACGAAGGCGGCGAGGTCAAGACCGCGTCGCTGTTCAAGGACATGTCAGTCGCCGAGGTCTCGCTCGAGGATGCCGTCAAGCTGCTCTCGCTGCCACGCGTGCTCGGCGTCGATGCCGCCAACAACAACGAAGAGGTGACCGCGCAGAACGGGCGGTACGGTCCGTACGTCAAGCGCGGCACGGAGTCCCGCTCGCTGGAGACCGAGGCGTCGCTGTTCACCGTCACGCTCGACGAAGCCTTGGCGCTACTCGCCCAGCCGAAGCTCCGGGGTCGCCGCGCAGCCGCGGCACCGTTGCGCGAGCTGGGCAACGATCCGTCGAGCGGCAAGCCGATGGTGGTGCGCGAGGGCCGCTTCGGTCCGTATGTCACCGACGGCGAGACGAATGCCTCGCTTCGAAAAGGCGACTCGATCGAAGAGCTGACCGTCGATCGCGCGGCGGAGCTCCTCGCGGAGCGCCGGGCCCGCGGGCCGGCAGAGCCGCGGAAGCGGGCCGCGAAGAAGACGGCGGCCAAGAAGACCGCGGCCAAGAAGACGGCGGCCAAGAAGACGGCGGCCAAGAAGACCACCGCGAAGAAGGCCGCCAAGAAGGCCGCGAAGAAGGCCGCGAAGAAAGCACCCTGATGTCCTCCACAAGGATGCGGTCTGCTGACGGCGGTGCTCGCTAGCATCAACGGCGGTTGATCCGCGCAGCAAGGAGCTTTCGATTCCCAGTCCGCGACGTCTGTTTCGCAACGGTGCGCATGTGCGTGGCCTCAGTGAGATGGCAGCGACTCCGCCGGACGAGCGCGAGGTCCGGAACGTCCTCGCGATCAAACCGTTCCGTCGGCTGTGGATCTCGTTGTCGCTGTCGAGCCTTGGGGACTGGCTCGGCTTCCTTGCCACCACGTCACTTGCAAGCACGCTGACGGGGACGTACTCGACCCGCCTGTACGCCGTGGCTGGTGTGCTCTTCGTGCGGTTGCTGCCGGCGCTGGTCATCGGCCCGCTCGCGGGCGCCTTCGCGGACCGGTTCAACCGCCGTACGACGATGATCGTCACCGACGTACTGCGGTTCGGGTTCCTGCTGTCGATCCCGATCTTCCCGCACCTGTACTGGCTGCTGATCGCGTCGTTCCTCATCGAATGCGCCAGCCTGTTCTGGATCCCGGCGAAGGAAGCGTCGATCCCGAACCTCGTTCCCCGCCATCTGCTCGAGTCGGCGAACCAGCTCAACCTCGTCACGACCTACGGCTTCGGGGCGATCGCGGCCGCGTTGTTTGCCGCGCTGTCGTTCGTGAAC